>NZ_JBBYHS010000002.1:0-320616 GCF_038290035.1 Flavobacterium calami | reverse complement strand
GCTGAACTAAATAAAAAACTCAAAGAACCAAACAAAAAAACAGCCAAAGAGCTTCAAAAACTTCAAGAAGAACATCTTCCAAAGCTCGAAAAATACGAAAAAGATTTAGTGGTTTTAGGCAATAGGAACTCCTATAGCAAGACTGATCCTGAGGCTACCTTTATGAGAATGAAGGAAGACCATATGAAAAACGGACAGTTAAAACCTGCATACAATCCTCAGATATCCACAGAAAATCAATTCATTACAAATGTAACCATCCATCAAACACCTAACGACACTACGACTTTAAAATCCCATCTGGAAGAGTTTGAAAAAATGTATCAAAAACAAAGTAAAACAGTTGTAGCCGATGCTGGTTATGGAAGCGAAGAAAACTACGAAATGCTTGAAAATAAAGAAATAACAGCCTATGTTAAGTATAATTATTTTCATAAAGAACAGAAGAAAAAAATGAAGGACAACCCGTTTCTTGTCCAGAATTTGTTCTACAATATACAGCAGGATTTTTATGTATGCCCAATGGGACAAAGAATGGAAAACATTGGCAGGGGAAAACGGACATCGGCCAATGGATATGAATCACAAGTGTCTTATTATCAAGTAAAAAGATGTGATGGATGCCCACTTAGAAGTTTGTGCCATCAAGCCAAAGGAAACAGAACAATAGAAGTAAACCACCGTCTGAACCAATTAAGAGCCAAAGCAAGAGAGCTCCTTACCAGTGAAAAAGGACTCGAACATCGAAGTAAACGCCCAATAGAAGTTGAAGCCGTCTTTGGACAGCTAAAAAGCAATAATAAATTTAATCGATTTACTTTCAAAGGATTAGATAAAGTAGAAATGGAATTTCTATTGATGGCTATTGGACACAATTTTAGAAAAATGGTGGCAAATAACAATAAAAAGCATAATACTCATATAAAATTTTCTATGCGAGTTCGAAATAGAGTTGTAGAAGTCGAAATTTACCTTTTTAAAACCGCAACAGAATATTTTTTCATAAAACAACCAACGCAAAATCAATCCCTAAAATTTGCTGCATAAAAAAAGGCTGCCCTTATCGGACAGCCTCTCCAAAAAAAAATAAAAAAAACCAAGTTATTAACTAATTGAAAAGTTTAATATTGTTGCCCGTTAGAATGTTGTACTACTATTGGCCTGATAAGCAAAATTAAAAGTATAGAATCTGGTATCCTCTGTTTTTGATGGGTCTGGAGTTACAGGAGCCCCTTTATAATAACTTAAAATTTCGAATTTTGCATATTTACCATCGTGAGTTTTTACAACAAATACTTTCCCTGCAATTGGAGATATAACAGTATTAGCATAATTATACCATCCGTTTCCGCTTCCTGTAGGAATTGCATAAACTGTAGCTGCATCTTGTTTAAAAGTAGATGCCTCTGGAAATGTTGTAACATCGGTAAATACACCCGAAACAATACTTACTGCTCCCGATCCGGTTCTTGCTGGTTCAGCTTCCGTTTTTTTAGTTCCTCCATTTACAAGAATAGTTGTCGCACTAAAAGCAATATCCCAATTATCATCGGTAACAACTTTATTTTCAGAAAAACTGAATTTTGTAAATGCTGTAGTAGATGTTGCATTAAGATCAGAAACTTTTTTAGTTTCAACTGCCGGAATAGTATTATCGCTATTATCGTCATCGCTACTGCATGATGCTGTGAAAATAAATAATGCTAAAAGCGAAAGTTTTAAGAATTTTGTTTTCATTGTGTAAAAGTGTTTAAATAAATATTAATTAAAAGTTATATTGAATTCGTGCAAAAAATTGTCTTCCGGCAAGGCTCGGAATCTGTCCCGGATCTGTGTAATCAAATAAATTATTAGCACCTGCCTGAAGCATTACTTTATCAGTTACAGATTTTGAAATTGATAAATTGGTTAAAAAGTAATCGTTTACAAACTTGTCGTATTTATCCAGAATACCGTTTCCGTTACTATCAAACATTCCGTATTTACTTTTATAAAAAACACGCAAATTGATATCGGTTTTTATATTCGGAATCGTGTACAAAACTTTAAGATTGGCTGTATGTTTTGATCTGTTGTAAATTCCAAAATAATCTGATTTACTAATTTTAAAAGTTTGTAATTCTGAATTACGGACATACTGGTAATCTTCAAAATTGTCAACAACATCTTTATTTTTAGCAATTAAATATTGGTATCCCAATGATAAAGAGAACTCTTTGGTAAAACTATACGTTGAGTTATACTCTATACCATAGGTGAAAATTTTGTCGAAATTAGAATAACTAAAAATATTCTGACTGTTTGTTTTCTGAGCAACTACTTGTGTATCAATTAAATTACTAATCAAATTATAGAAGGCATTGATATCCATTCTTAGCTTATTCCTTTTATAATAAGTTCCAAAATTGAAATTAACAGAACTTTCTGCCTCTAATGGCTTGTCAAAATTAATTCCGGCTACTCTCGACAAAAGCTGTCCCTGCTCTTCAAACTGATCCAGACGAGCCTCAGCGACATTATAACCTAAAACCGTATATCCTACAGACGGATTTGTAAAATCGAAATACAACTGACGGAAATCCGGCGCTTTATAGCCATACCCAATTGAAGATTTTAAAGAGAAATTATTATTAAACTTATAATTCACCGCTAGTTTCGGACTTAACTGCGAAGCGTATTCGCTATGATTGTCATATCTGAATCCGGCAAGAATATTCAATTTTCCTGATGGGTTGTAATCGTATTGAACAAAAACATATTGAGAATTAAAATTTACATTACTTTCAAAATAGGTTCTGTCCAGGGTTTCATAATTTAAACCAACTCCAGCAGTTAATTTGTCATTTTTTATTGAAAAAGTAGTTCTGACTTCCGGTCTGAAAAGCCATTGATCGTAATATGTTTTTTCAAACTGTATATTATTTTCATCATTCAAAAACGAATCATTTTTGTAATTGGTAGCATATACTTCGTATTCCGAATATACTTTTGCGCTCCATTTGTGCTCTAATTTAATTTGTGAGTTCCATTCATTTTCTTTTGCCTCTCCATTATATGTTTGGGATTCAATTTCAGCAGCATTATCCGATTTCTGATTAAAAAAACGATTGCTTACAATTAGTTTCAGATTTTCTGAAAAATCGTAATATAATTTTGGCTGAATTGTGGTGTTATAATATCCTTCTACATTTTTTAATACCGAACTTTTGTTCAGGTCAAATCCGTCAGTTGCATAATAATTGGCAAACAAATTAGCCGAAAATTTTTTCTTCTTCCAAAGCAAATTAGCATTGGCGTCACTGGTATTGAATGTTGCATATCTATAAGAAAGACCGCCCGCAAACATATCTTTTACTGGTCTTTTTGTAATTACATTGATAACACCACCCATTGCTTCAGAACCATATAAAGCTGATGATGCACCTTTTACAATTTCAATTCTCTCAATATTTCCAACAGAAATCCTGGACAAATCCAAAACTCCTGAACTTCTCCCTACAAGTGGCAGACCATCAATCAAAATCATGGTATAAGCTGCATCCAGACCCTGCATCTGGATTCCTTCAAAACCACTTTCGTCAGGAACCAAAATAATTCCCGTTTGTTCATTTAAAATTTCATTCAATCTCGTAACACCCGATTTTATAATTGCTTCAGATGTAATAATTGTTATTGGCAAAGGCAATGATGAAAGTACCCTTTCTGTTCTGGTTGCAGTGATAACCTTAACTTCTGATAATTCATTTGTTTGAATACTATCTTTTTGAAGCTCCTGAGCAACAGAAATCTGACAAAAAAATGCGATAGTAAAAAGGGTAATTCTAATTTTCATTATTTTTATTAAGTCTTAATAACTATTGCAAATATATAATTATTTTTATTTATTCTAAATAAAGTTTATATATTTGCCAAAAAAATTTAAAACCATAATAAAAATAGTTATGATTACAAAAAGCCTTTATTATTCAGCCCTCATGGCTTTAACTTTTAGTTCAGGTTTCAGCCAGGACAAAAAACAGCAGGATATTAAGTCAATCAAATCCATGTGTGGCTGTTATGAAGTAAAATTTAACTTCACAGAAACTTTTTCTTACCCAAAAGATTCTCTTAGTTATAAGCCATCTGAAACGAAACACGAATCAGCTCTGGAATGGGTAGAATTAATAGAAGATTCTCCTAATAAAATCTCCATGCAGCATTTGTTAATTGTAAGTGATGACATGATTATCAAACACTGGAGACAGGACTGGCTATACGAAAACACGGACCTGTATTTATTTGACAAAAACACTTCATGGAAATATAAAAAACTGGATAAAAAAGCCGTAAAAGGACAATGGACTCAAAAAGTATTTCAGGTAGATGATAGCCCTAGATATGAAGGAACTGCAACCTGGGTTCATGTAGACGGTCAGGATTACTGGGCAAATGTAACCGATGCTCCACTGCCAAGAAGAGAGCACACAAAACGTAACGATTATAATGTTTTAAAAAGAAGAAACATTCACGAAATTACCTCAACAGGTTGGAATCATGAGCAGGATAACCAAAAATTAGTGAGAAATGACAGCGGAAAAGATGTTTTACTTGCTGAAGAGAAAGGAATGGATGTTTACACTAAAGTTGCTGACAGTAAATGTCTTGCTGGTCAAAAATGGTGGAAAGAAAACAATGCGCTTTGGAAAAATGTACGCGACAAATGGCAGACACTTTTTGAAAGACATAAAGATTTGAACCTGGAAGCCAAAGTTGATAAAAAATCACTTTATTCACTTTTGTTTGATTTGAAACCAAACGCAACAAAAGCAGAAACTGATGTGATTATTGACAAGTTTGTAAAATAAATTGTTTTGTGTTAGTTGTAAAAAGCCGGTAATTAATTGAAAATTACCGGCTTTTTTCTATTTATTGTGCACACTCAGAATATGTAATGGCATGTTTTGTTAAATCTGTCCATTTTGGATCTGCAGAAGATTCTGCAATTAGCTTTTCACAGCTTTTCCACAAAGGCACAAATTCTTTTTTATAGTCTTTTTTCTTAAGTAAAAAAGCAGGTTCATCTTTTTTTGCTACATAAAAAGATTTAATATCTCCTCCAACAAATTTTACTCCTCCTACTCCTAATGAAGTTGTTTTCTTTGCATAAGGATCGCAATAAATTCTGAACTCTTTACTAAATGAAGGGTTAAGAAGCTGCATAAGCAATTTAGTGCTTTTCTTTTTAATTTTCACGTCGGTAGTTTCAAAATAAGCATAACCAGCGTTTAAGTGAGTCTGATTTAATTTTTCATCATTCCATTTTTTGAAATCAGAAACAAAATTTAATTTCTTACCTAAATTATCAAGTCCGCTCGGTGGCAAATACATAAATTTGATATCTTCAGGTTTAAGTTTATGTTTTTTTCCTGTTCCGTCTTGTAATTTTATAAATTCAATCAATCCTTCATCTCTGTCAATATCTTTAATCGTTCCATTTATTTCGGTACCGTCGGCCAAAGTTATATAAGCTGTTTCACTGTGTGAAAAACCATAAGAAGGCGCAACTAAATCCTGTGCGTTAATTGAAATTGTACCAAACACAAATAAAAGTGTCAGTAATTTAAAAGTTTGTTTTTTAATCATTGTTTTGGGTTTAAAATTATTGCTTACTCTTACGATTTTCAGCTTACTCGATATTGACAATTATTTATTTAGGTTTGAATTTACAAGAAAATTTAAACCAAATTTTCTTACTGTAAACATAGATATAAAAAGCATATTTACAAATTCAAAAATATTTTTTTTAGCAGAAAATTCAATCATAACACATAAACCTTTATATAGCAAAAAACATCTTTTCTTAACAGGTAAAAAAAAGAGCCAAACAGCTTTTTTACAGCTATTTGGCTCTTTTAAATTTAATTTTTATAAGTTTTACATTCTCTCCGGAACCTCAATTCCTAATAATGAAAACGCTGATTTGATAACTTCAGCAACTTTTTGAGAAAGCTGTACCCTGAAGATTTTTTTAATCAGATCGGCTTCACCCAAAATGTGAACCGATTGGTAAAATGAATTATATTCTTTAACAAGGTCATACGTATAATTGGCTATCAGAGCCGGACTGTGATTCTGAGCTGCATTCTGAATTACCTCTGGGAACAATTCGATTTGTTTTACCAGTTCTTTTTCTTTTTCATGCAATTCTTCAATGGTTGTTTTCGCAGAGAAATCAAAATCTGCTTTGCGGATAATCGACTGGATTCTTGCGTAAGTATACTGAATAAACGGACCTGTATTACCAGCAAAATCAACTGACTCTTCAGGATTAAACAAAATACGCTTTTTAGGATCTACTTTTAAGATGTAATATTTTAAAGCTCCAAGACCGATTGTCTGATATAATTTAGTCTTTTCTTCAGCAGAATAACTATCTAATTTTCCTAAATCTTCCGAAATCTGTTTGGCTGTAGCTGTCATGTCATTCATCAAATCATCAGCATCTACCACAGTTCCTTCACGGCTCTTCATTTTTCCGGAAGGTAAATCAACCATTCCGTATGATAAATGATACAAGCTGGAAGCCCAGTCAAATCCTAACTTTTGAAGAATTAGAAATAACACTTTAAAATGATAATCCTGCTCGTTACCTACCGTGTAAACCATTCCGCCAACATCCGGCATATCTTTTACACGCTGAATTGCAGTTCCGATATCCTGTGTCATGTAAACCGCAGTTCCGTCAGAACGCAATACAATTTTACGATCCAGACCTTCGTCAGTCAGATCAATCCAGACTGAACCATCAGGATCTTTTTCAAAAACCCCTCTGTCAAGTCCAACCTGCACGACATCTTTTCCTAATAAATAAGTATTGCTTTCGTAGTAATATTTATCAAAATCAACTCCAAGATTGGTGTAAGTTGTAGCAAAACCGTCATACACCCATTGATTCATTTTTTTCCAGAGCGCAATTACTTTTTCGTCACCAGCTTCCCATTTTTTAAGCATTTCCTGCGCTTCAACAATAATTGGCGCTTGCTTTTTGGCTTCTTCTTCAGTTTTACCGGTTTCTATTAATTGGTTTATCTCTGTTTTATAAGCTTTATCAAACTCTACATAATATTTACCAACTAATTTATCACCTTTCAAACCAGTAGATTCCGGAGTTTCACCGTTTCCAAATTTCTCCCAGGCCAGCATCGATTTACAGATGTGGATTCCACGGTCGTTGATGATTTGTGTTTTGTATACTTTTTTACCAGACGCTTTCAAAATTTCGGCTACAGAATAGCCTAATAAATTATTACGAACGTGACCTAAGTGCAAAGGTTTATTAGTGTTTGGCGAAGAATATTCTACCATTACAGCCTTCTCTTCAGGGTTTGGGGTAACATATCCAAACCTGTTATTGTCTTTTATTTCATTAAAGAAATTCAAATAATAACGATCTGAAATCACAATATTCAGGAAACCTGAAACCACATTAAAGCGGGCTACTTCTGCCACATTTTCAACCAGATAAGTTCCGATTTTATTTCCCAATTCTGCCGGATTGCTTTTAATCACTTTCAATAAAGGAAAAATAACCATTGTAATGTCGCCTTCAAACTCTTTTCGGGTAGCCTGAAATTCGATTTTATCAACAGAAACATCAAATAATGCCTGAATGGCGCTTTGTATAGAAGGTGTAAGAATTTGTGATAATGACATGTAAACTTATTTTAAAGTGAGCAAATATACTGCTTATTCATCAATTAGAGAAAACGAAAAACATATTAAATAATGACTGATAATTCGGAATCCTTAAAATCGCATCTGCCTTAATTGTTAAAATTATCAAAAACCCAAAGCGTTAATCTCCTACAAAACAACACATCTGAAAAAAAATATTTTTTTCCTGTTCATTTTTTGTAACAAATCGTAAGCAAAAAGGTCTTATTAAAAAAATTGAAACACAATCATCATCAATCAAATCAAAATAATCAATTAACAAATTATGAAATTAAAATTCTTTCTGTTCGCATTACTGGGGGTAATTGCAACAGCGAAAGCCCAAAATTCGGGAACAGTTACCGGAAAAATTACTGAAAAATCAAATAATGCTCCAATTTCGTATGCTACGGTTTCCATTAAAGAAAATGGAAAAGTGGTTTCGGGCGTAAACACAGACGACAACGGAGAGTTTACAATTAAAAACCTGGCTTTAAAAAGTTATACAATTGAGATACAATATATAGGTTTCAGAAAATATATCGGGTCTCTAATTTTAAGTGAAAACAAAAAATCTGCAACTGTAAATATTTCTCTTGAAGAAGAAGCAACGCAACTTAAAGGTGTAAATATTGTAGCTGAACGTTCTACGATTGAACAAAAAACAGACCGTAAAGTAATCAATGTTGGTAAAGACTTAACTACTGCGGGTGCTTCTGCATCTGATATCATGAACAACATTCCATCTGTAAATGTAGATCAGGACGGAAAACTTTCGCTTCGCGGAAACGATAATGTACGTGTATTAATTGACGGAAGGCCAACAAATCTCGATCCTGCTCAATTGCTAAAACAGATTCCATCAACTTCTATCAAAAAAATTGAGCTGATTACAAATCCGAGCGCCAAATACAATCCGGAAGGAATGTCGGGAATCATTAATATTGTGTTGCACAAAAATGCCAATACCGGTTTTAACGGGACTTACAGCGGCGGAATTACCTTTGGACAAACTGCAAAATACAATCAGTCTTTAGATTTGAATTATAAAACCGGCAAAGTAAACTTCTTTGGAAACGCTGGTAATAATTTTGGAACTCATTTTAACGACGGATTTATCACAAAAACCGACAAAACCATTACCCAGAATTTAGACATTACCAACGAAGACGATTCATACTTATACAAAGTTGGAATGGATTATCTAATTGATGACCATAACACTTTGTCTTTTTATACTACTCAAAATAAAGCGACAGGTCTTGGTCATGTGAATACTGATATTGACTACATTAATTCACCTGATAACATTGTCAATATGTACCAAAAATCAAAGTATCAGGGACCAAACAAAACCGGGACTTATAATTTTGCTTATAAACATATCTTCAAAAAAGAAGGTCACACCTTAGATTTTGAAGGAAACTATAGTGACACTGAAGAAACCCAGAATGCTTCTTTTGATACTGAAACTACAAAAACGGATAATACATCCAGCAGTGTGGTGTACAATGATTTTATAAATGACGAAAGAAAGCTGACCACTTTGAATGTTGATTATGTAAATCCTTTAAACGAAAAAACCACTTTTGAGGCAGGTGCAGAAGCCAGATTAACCAGGACAGATAATAACTACACAACAGACAATCCATTAGTTACTGATAAAGTTTCTTATTATACTTATGACACGGATATTTATTCTGCTTATGTAACTTTTGGGCAAAAATTCACTAAATTCAGTTATCAGTTAGGAGCTCGTTTTGAGAGCTATAAAGTTGTTGCTAACTTAAATTACGGTCAGGATAAATTTGACGATGATTATATCACACTTTATCCATCTGCTTATTTGACGTATAATTTAAATGAGAAAAACATTTTGCAGCTGAGTTACAGTCGTCGTGTAGACCGACCAAGTTTAGAGCAGACTAAGCCTTTTCGTGAGTTTTCGACTCCGTTAGTAACTTCAGTAGGAAATTCAGACCTAAGACCTCAGTTTACCAATTCTATTGAAGTAAATTATACCAAAACAATGGAAAAAGGAAGCTTTACAACTGGTGTATTTTTTAGAAGTATCAATGATCAAATAAGCAGAACTTTGAGTCCAGACCCGAGTAATCCTGGTTACAAACAAATTTTAAGCTTCACGAATTACGATCATAATACGGCTTATGGATTTGAAGTTTCATTAAACTACAAATTAACTAAATGGTGGGATATTCAGCCTTCTATTGATTTTTCAAGCATTAAACAACAAGGGGTAGTTTTTACTTATGATCCTATAAAAAATGAAAATATAGCAACTGAACGCCCTGTAACAACTTCTGCCTTTAATGCCAGAATGAACTCTAACTTTAAAGCTTCAAAACGCTTAAGCTTTTTATTATTTGGATTCTACAGAGGACCAGTTGAAGACGTTCAGCAGGAAAGAAAACAAATGTACAAAATGGATATTGGCTCACGCTATACTTTATTAGACAGCAAAATGAATATAAGTTTACGTTTTAATGACGTTTTCAACACTATGAAATATGCTTTTGACACTGAGTATCCTTACCCTCAATCAGGACAATTTACATGGGAAAGCCAAACCGTTTATTTGGGGTTAACCTATAATTTTGGCGGAGGAAAAATCAAAAATTTGCAGCGTAAACAAAGAGAAGACAATACTAATAAAGGTGGCGGCGGAATGTTTTAATACTTTCTTACTTAAATCAGTTTAATTTTAATAAACACTTGTAGAAAAAAGTCCTGAAGTTTGCCAACTTCAGGACTTTTTTATTGATTCATTTATAAAAAATTTCGAATTTCTTTTATTTCTTCGGGATTTGCTGTTTCTGTATTATCTGTAATGGCTGATGAATGATAAAAAGTAGGTTCTAATTTATCCTGCAATAATTTAATATTTGATGATCGTAATCCTCCGCCAGGCATAATTTCAATTCTGTAATTGGCTAATTTTTGAATTTTCTCTAAATTGAAAATTCCCTCTTCCACATTTATTTGCTGTCCGGAAGTTAAAATGGTTTTAAAACCACAATTTATTACATCTTCTAAAGACTGCTCAACATTTTTAACCACATCAAAAGCACGATGAAAAGTACAGGAAAGAGGATGAGCTAAATTGACTAATTCCTGATTTTTCTTTTTATTGACACTTCCGTCTTCGTTTAAAATTCCGAAAACAAAACCGTCAACGCCTAGTTTTTTATACTGTTTGATATCTTGTTTCATTTCTGTAAGCTCTTCATCAGAATAAACAAAATCACCGCCTCGAGGCCTAATAATGACATGCATCTTTATCTCTATACTTTCACGGACTTTTACCACTAAAATTGAGTTTGGCGTAGTTCCTCCCAATTTCATATTTTCACATAACTCAATTCTGTCCGCGCCATTTGCCTGAGCAATTAACGCCGATTCATAATTAAAACAAGCTATCTCTAGTTGATTTTTTTTCATTTGTATTTTATTAAATGAGCTTTGACTTCACTCAGTATAACAAACTTAAAAACAATTATGTTCAATCTTTGTCTTCCTGAGCGGAGTCGAAGGGCGCTCCTATTGGAACGTGGGCTTCGATTCCACTCAGCCTAACAAGTCGCCTGTGTTCTAATGAACAAAACCGACGGCTAATTTACTACTAAACATCCTTTTTATTAAAATTTTTATGAGTTGTTTTATTCAAACATTGAGAAAGTTTTTTCAAATCCTCCCTTTTATCTTTTATTATAGCTTCTTTCTTTTTTCTGCTCCATCATTTTACTTGCTTTTCAAATGCGATGGCTTGGATAACATCATTAAACTCTGTACAAAATACCAACTCTAAAGGTCTTTTATTAAATGTGTAGCTTTCTTTATTTAAACCATAATTATGTTCATTTAGTCTTCTATTTATATCGTTTGTCATTCCTGTGTAATAACTTCAATCAGAGCATTTCAAAATATAGACGTAATATCTTTTCTTCATTTTCTATTTAAAAAAATAAAAGCAAGAAATTTAACCTAAAATATTAAATAGAAGAGCGTGCCAATTGGAATGGGCTTCGACTTCGCTCAGCCTGACAAATAGAAACAAAACACATACAATCCTCAAAGTCTTGTCTCCCTGAGCGAAGTCGAAGGGCGCTCCTATTGGAACGTAGGCTTCGACTCCGCTCAGCCTGACAAATCTGTATAAAAAAACCTGCTCCCAATAAGAAGCAGGTTTAAAAAAAATATAATGTAAGATGATTATTTTACCATTTGATAATTGCACTTGCCCAGGTAAACCCGCTTCCGAAAGCTGCTAAAACTACAGTATCTCCTGATTTGATTTTGCCTTGTTCCCAGGCTTCTGTTAATGCGATCGGAATTGATGCCGCAGTCGTATTTCCATATTTCTGAATATTATTATGTACCTGGTCATCAGACAATTTAAACTTATTTTGAATGAACTGGGAAATTCTCAAATTTGCCTGATGTGGAATCAGCATATCAATATCCGAAACCTGTAAACCATTTGCTTCTAAACCTTCATGGATCACTTCGGCAAAACGAACGACTGCATTTTTAAATACAAACTGTCCGTTCATATAAGGATAATAACTTTCGTCATTCGGGTCATTATCCGCAATAATATCCGTTACCCAGCGTGCACCCATTCCCGGTGCCTGCAAAGCCAGTTCTTCGGCATGTTGCCCTTCTGAATGCAAATGCGTTGATAAAATTCCTTTGGTCAAATCTTCTTCACGGCTTAACACTGCCGCTCCAGCCCCGTCTCCAAAAATTACTGAAACTCCACGCCCGCGGGTTGTCATATCTAATCCTGTTGAATGTACTTCTGAACCAATTACCAGAATATTTTTATACATTCCGGTTTTAATATATTGATCTGCAACAGATATTGCATACACAAAACCAGAACATTGATTTCTGACATCTAAAGCCCCAACAGTCCTTAATCCCAAATCACGCTGTACCAAAACTCCCGGCCCAGGAAAATAGTAATCAGGACTTAGTGTAGCAAAAACTACAAAATCAATATCTTCTTTGGCAACACCAGAACGTTCTATAGCAATTTTAGCTGCTTTGACCCCCATCGACGTTGTCGTGTCTTCTCCGCGAATGATATGCCTGCGTTCCTGAATCCCTGTTCGTTCCTGAATCCACTCATCATTGGTATCCATAATCTTAGACAAATCCTCATTTGTCACCACATTTGAAGGAACATAATATCCTAAGCCCGCTATTCTTGAATGATACATATTTTTTTATTATTAATTAAAAAATTGGACTGCAAATTTAAGTATACTTTAAAACATTAAGGTACAAATTACTACTTTTTTCGTAATTAACAATTCTATTTTGTTTCAAAATTATCACAGTTCTTTTACATGTTTTAAAAAAAGCTCTTTTGTTTAATAAATCTAAAAAACACGATGAAGACAATAAAAATGTAACAAAATTACAATACTTTAGTCTAACCAAATACATCCACTATTTTAACATAAAAATTTAAACTATGAAATTAAAAGTTACACTGCTTTTATTTTTAAGCCTCGGTTTTGCTTTTGCACAAGAAAACCTTACGTATCAAAAACCACCTAAATCAATTTTGGATTTGGCTGATTATGAAAGAGCTCCTACTGTATCAATGGACACAAAAAAAGAGTACATGCTTTTGTCTTACAGAAGTACTTATAAAACTTTAGACGATCTAAATCAGGAAGAACTTCGTCTGGGAGGTTTAAGAATTAATCCCATAACAAACATTTCGAGTACTGTAACGTATGTGAGCAATTTCAAAATACGAAAAATAAGCGGCAAAGAGGAGATACAGGTTTCGGGCTTACCTGAAAATCCCAAAATAAGTAATATTCTTTGGTCTCCTAACGACAAAAAGATTTTGTTTTCGCACACCACAAAATCTGGTGTTGAACTTTGGGTATTAGACGTGGCAAGTGCCAAAGCAACCAGACTTACAGACGCAACTGTAAACGCTAATCTTGGAAATCCTTTCAGCTGGTTTTTGGACAACGAAACCATTTTGGTAAAAATGCTTCCTAAAGACAGACAACCATTGCTTGATTCTAAAAAAGACCTGCCGACAGGGCCAATTATTTCAAACACTTCCGGAGAAAAATCCCAAAACAGAACGTATCCGGATATGCTGAAAAACAAAAATGATGAGGCTAATTTTGAAAACATTGTTACTTCTGAATTATATAAAGTAAACCTTAACGGAACTGCGACTTTGTTCAAAAAAGCAGCAATGTATGCAGGAGAACGAATCTCTCCTGACGGAAATTATATTATGCTGACCACTATTGAAAAACCTTTTTCTTATGTTGTTCCATTAAACAGATTTCCATCTAAAACAATAGTTTACGATAAAGATGGTAAAGAAATAAAAACAGTAAACGAAGTTCCGTTAAACGAAATAATGCCAAAAGGCTTTATGGCTGTCAGAAAAGGAAAAAGAGAAATGGCATGGCGAAACGACAAACCGGCCACTTTATATTATGTGGTTGCTTTGGATGAAGGAAATCCGGCAAACAAAGTAGATTTTAGAGACGAAATTTTCCTGTGGGACGCACCATTTACAAATAACCCTGTTACATTAACAAAAACACCTCAAAGATTCAGTAGCATTATCTGGGGAAATGACAATACAGCAATTGTCTATGATGAATGGTATGACACACGAAATACAAAAACATATCTGATAAATCCTTCTAATGCAGGTCAGGAACCTAAAGTGATTTCAGACCGAAATTCTCAGGACATTTATTCTGATCCGGGAACTTTTGAAACCAGAAAAAACCAATACAATAAATATGTTCTGGCAATTGAAAATGAGAATGCTTACCGTATTGGCGAAGGTTTTACCAAAGAAGGGCAATTTCCTTTTATTGATGCCTTTAATTTAAAAACATTAAAAACCAATCGCCTTTATACTTCTGCTTACAAAGATAAAAAAGAAGATATTTTGGAAATCGAGGATTTTAAAAGCGGAAAAGTTTTAGTCCAGATTCAGTCAAAAAATGACTATCCGAATTATTACTTCAGAAATATCAAAAAACAAAATAATCTAACTCCGATTACCACTTTTAAAAATCCGTTTGAGAGTATCAAAAATGTCAGCAAAGAAGTTATCAAATACAAACGTAAAGATGGTGTTGAATTATCCGGAACTTTATATCTGCCTGCAGGATATGATAAAGCAAAAAAGGAAAAACTTCCACTATTAATCTGGGCTTATCCGGCAGAATACAAAGACAAAAACAGCGCAGGTCAAACAAGTCAGAATCCAAATGAATTTACTTTTCCGTATTATGGTTCATTTGTATATTGGGTAACAAAAGGATATGTTGTTTTGGATGATGCTGCTTTCCCTATAATTGGAGAAGGTACAACAGAACCAAACGACAACTTCATCACACAATTAGTTGATAATGCTGAAGCAGCAATAAACGCCGTTGATGCGTTAGGATATATTAACCGTAAGAAAGTTGCTGTTGGCGGACACTCTTATGGTGCTTTTATGACTGCAAATTTATTAACTCATTCTAATCTTTTTGCTTGTGGAATTGCACGAAGTGGTGCCTACAACAGAACTCTGACTCCTTTTGGTTTTCAGACAGAACAACGTAATTACTGGGAAGTTCCAACCGTGTACAACACCATGTCTCCTTTTATGAATGCAGAAAAAATGAAAACACCGATTTTATTAGTTCACGGAGAAGCCGATAATAATCCGGGTACTTTCACTTTACAAACAGAACGTTATTTTCAGGCATTAAAAGGATTAGGTGCTCCGGCAAGAATGGTTATCCTGCCTAAAGAATCTCACGGTTATGTTGCTAAAGAAAACATCCTGCACTTGCTTTGGGAACAAGATCAGTTTTTAGAAAAAAATTTAAAAAACTAATCAGTTGCTATAAAACCAGAAAAGCCTCAAACATATTCGTTCGAGGCTTTTTTTAATTCCAGTTTTATTTTAATTTAACCTTTTAACCAGGCGTTTTTGAGTTTTTCTTTTGAAGGATCGGTTGCTTTAAAAGTTTCTGCTTCTTCATAAGGGAATTTTACAGTTCCTTTTATGGTTTGCTCAACACCTGCTCTCTTTACCTGAACCGTTATCAGGTCATTTTCTTTCCAGTTTTCACTTTCACCAATTAAATCATAAATATTATCTAATGAATACGGCTTGCTGTTGATTGAAAGAATAATATCTCCCGGTTTTAGATTTAAATTAGTAAAAAACACATTCAGTTCTACATCAGGACGAACACTTATTTCTTTTGTTTTAGGATCAACTCCTATATATGGAACCTGTCCTTTTATAAAAATAGAACCCGGTTTTTTCTCAGATGCTTTTGAAACACCCACTTTTGCTAAATACTCATCATAAGGAATCGGAGTTGTTCCGGCAACATATTTTTTTATGAACTCTCCCACTTCAGGATAGGTTAATTTTGTGATTTTATCAAAAAGTTCTTCATCATTAAACGGTTTTTCAACGCCATATTCATTTGATAATTTCTGCATTAAATCAAGAATTCCTCTTTCACCGTTACTTTTCTCCCTGATGATGATATCGATACACATTCCGATCAAGGCTCCCTTTTCATATACATTTAAGTATTGATCTTTATAGGGTTGCTCTAAAACATTTTTACTCATTACTGTAAAAGACATCGTATCATCTAAACCTTTTGCATGCTCAATTTTATCGGCAATTCGGGTATAAAATTCAGCTTCATCTATCAATCCCTGATTAATCTGGAAAAGATTGGCAAAATATTCTGTTACACCTTCATACATCCATAAATGTTCAGACATTTTTGGAGCATTATAATCAAAATACTGAATTTCTTTTGAGTGAATTGTTAATGGAGTCACAATATGAAAGAACTCATGAGAAACCACATCTTTCATAGTTTCAACCAATTTCTCTTTTGGCATTGATTCCGGTAAAACTACTGTCGTAACTGTCGGGTGTTCTAAAGCCCCAAAACCATGAGCATCATCTTTTGCCATACTTGACAAATACACCAAAACGGTATATTTTTTAGTCGCGTTTACTTTTCCTAAAAAGTTTTTTTGCGCTGTCATCATTGTTTTCATTTCAGGCGTAATACTTTCTGCAGTAAATTTACCCGTTGGAGAATAAACCGCTATTAAAATATCCATTCCGTTAACATTGAATGTGGTATAATCCGGTTTAGAATACATAATTGGATTTTCTACCAAAACAGCATACCTAGGCGTTGTAAAAACATCGCTTGTATTACTTGCATCCTCATCAGTCATTGAAGTTGCTCCCCAAAGGGTTTCAGGATGCGTAACCGTAACTTTATACGGAATATCTAATTTATCCTTAAAATATCCCACAAAACCATGCGTATTTACTAAGAAATTTACACCTGCATTAATGTTTGTTCCTGCTGGAGAAAACACATCATCATTTCCAAAACCAGTCCCCTTTTCTGTATCAAAAGTATCCCCAACTAAATAAGTTACTGTTTTTAATTTTTTAGCATCCGAAATAGACCATGAATTATCA
This sequence comes from Flavobacterium calami, assembly GCF_038290035.1. Classification (NCBI taxonomy): domain Bacteria; kingdom Pseudomonadati; phylum Bacteroidota; class Flavobacteriia; order Flavobacteriales; family Flavobacteriaceae; genus Flavobacterium; species Flavobacterium calami. The sequence goes on along the minus strand of NZ_JBBYHS010000002.1, from coordinate 303,377 downwards.
TCAAGTCTTTTTACAGTTAATGTATTTCCTTTTGCATCAAAAGCTTTAAAATCATCTGAATATTTTCCGTAATTATCTGTAGAATAAGTCCCCGGAACAGTTTTAGGAATACTGTAAATTATCTCATCTGTTTTAATCTCGGGCGCCGTTACGGTTACCAGAACCTTATCATCTTTTACGTCTACCAGATTAATATTTACAGCTACATTATTTTTAGAAGCACCAGTCGTTCCCGTTTTACAGCTCCAGATTGTAACAGCCAGGGCTAATGTGTAAATTATTTTTCTCATTTATTTCAGCGTTTAATTTTTTGTATAAGTCTTACAAAATGCAAAACTGTTACAGTAAAGATAGAAATAAAAAAACTCCTGCAATTCAGGAGTTTTTGATTAATCAAGTTTATTTTTTATGTAATATTTTCCGTCCAAATCTTCATCAAAATCGTCTATTTTTATCGGTTTTGGTTTTGGTTTATTTGCAATTGCCTTCTTTTTCCACATCTCAAATTTTTCAAGAGGCATTTTGTTTTTCATTATTTCCAGAACTTCTTTTTCTGACAGTCCAAATTCCTTTTTTATAATCTCAAATGGATTTTTTTCTTCTAATGCCAGGGAAACGAGCTTTTCAGTTTGCTCCCAGTTCAACTCTTTACGGTTACTCTTTTTCATCTCGTGAAAATTAATTCAAAATAGAGGGTTAATGATTAATAGATTGATTTTCAATTTCAGTATCAATATTAATAAAAAAAATAATTAGTTCATCAGATTGAGTATGATTTTTTTAATGATTTAACCGTTTTTTTATAGTATCTAAATTTCAATATTAAGTTTCATAAAAAAAGAGAAAACCAATCGCTTGATTTTCTCTTTTTAATTTTAAAAAAACAAAAATACTATTCTGGTTCATGATTTTGCAATACTGTTTTATAGATAAATCCTGCAACAATGGCTCCTAAAATCGGCGCTGCCCAAAACAGCCAAACCTGCGACAAAGGCTCTCCACCTGCAAAAACAGCTTGCGACAAGGATCTGGCCGGATTTACCGAAGTATTAGTAATGGGAATACTTATTAAATGGATTAAGGTTAATGCTAATCCGATTGCAATTCCGGCAAATTTTCCGTTTGCAAATTTATCTGTCGCTCCTAATATTACCAACAAAAAAAACAGTGTAAGCACAAACTCGGCAATAAAAGCAGATGTTATCGAATATCCATCAGGCGAAAAAGCTCCAAAACCATTAGAAGCAAAAGCACCTGCCTTCGTATTATCTATAACATTTCCGGCTTTACCGGACCAGATAACAAACAATGTTCCTGCTGCAGCGAGAGCACCTATACATTGCGCAATGATATACGGAATCAAATCTTTTATCGAAAATCTCCCACCTGCCCATAACCCAAAAGACACAGCCGGATTAAAATGCCCTCCCGAAATATGCCCTACAGCATACGCCATCGTTAATACCGTCAAACCAAACGCTAACGAAACACCTGCAAATCCAATTCCTAATTCAGGAATTCCGGCTGCAAAAAGGGCGCTTCCGCATCCTCCAAAAACAAGCCAATAGGTTCCAAAAAACTCTGCAAATAATTTTTTCATAATAAATAATTTAAATTAAATGGTTAATAGTTAAAGGGTATATTGGTATGCCCACAAAACCAATAAGAGTTGTAGCGGCATACGTAACAATAAAATCCATTTTGGCAAACCAAAACTTGCTTTTCTGTTTTGATACATGTAAATATTTGCAGGAAACACAGCAATCAGAACAGCTATGATTCCCCAGGCAGCAAAATGTTTCGAAAACGGAAAAGTCAGGAGAAAGCCTAAGATCACTTCGGCAGCTCCACTTAAAATATTTAATAATTTGGGATTCGGAAAATAAGACGGAATGATTTTAAGATACACTTCCGGTACCCTGAAATGATTGATTCCGGCAATAATATATAAAAAAGCCATTAAATATAAATGCCAAGGTAAATCCATGTAAATCAGAGTTTAACACGAATTTAATAAATTTTTAAAAACCACTGCTTATAAGTATGATTTTTTTTACAAACAATTACAAATGAGCGTCTTTTCTAAAATTAATATTCATTAAAATAATTGCCAAAATAATAAGCACAATACCAACCCATTGCAACAAAATCACTTTTTCGTTTAACAATACAAAAGCCATAGTTACTGAAACCGGAAGCTCAAGTGCAGAAACAATACTTCCCAAACCAATTCCGGTTGATGGAAAACCTGCATTCATAAGCATTGGCGGAATAATCGTTCCAAACAACGAAAGTACAATTCCCCATTTCATAAAAATTGAAAAATTGAAAGGGGTATTTTGTGTAGCCAAAGCAAAAGAAAAAACAATAACAGCGCCGCCCAAAAGCATGTACAAACTACGTTGAGCAGATGAAATTCCAACAGCAACACGATTGGCTGTAAACATAGTTGTTGTAAAAGATGCCGCAGCCAGAATCCCCCAGCCTATTCCTCTCCAATCTAATTCGACATCATTATTTATAATATTAGTTGCCAGCACAGTTCCGCCAAGCACAATAAAAACAGCAATTATTTTCTGAAGCGAAGGGATTTTTTTTTCTAAAATCATTTCGAGCAAAACTCCCATCCAGACAGTCTGCATCAACAAAACGATTCCTATAGAAACCGGAATATATTTTACAGCCAGATAATAAAATAAGCTGGTCATTCCCATTGAAGTTCCTGCAAACATTAAGTTAAAAATATTTTTGGATGTAGCTTTTACCACATTGTCTTTATGCTTTACTTTTTGAAAAATATTAATCAACAACAAACCCAAAATACCTAATATAAATTGAGAGCTAGTCACTTCGGCTGTTGTAAAACCTTCATCATAAGCCATTTTTACAAAAGTAGCCAGCATACCATAACTTGTAGCCCCTAAAGCCACCAGAAAAACACCTTTCAGTACATTCTTTTGAGACATTAATTTTATTTTAAAATTTAAGCCTGCAAAGATAACACTTAGTTTTTTGTCGATTATTTAAAAAACAGAAATGGCAAAACTTTAACTTAAGAGGGCTTTAATATTAATTTCTGAAAAATTAAACCTCCAAACTCCTCCATTTAAAAAATTTCTTTATTTTGCACCAAAATCTAAAAAACAATGAAAAAATTAATTGTTGCATTTATTGCAATTGCCTTAGTAACTGTCTCATGTGATAAAAAAGAAACGACAGACGGTTTACACCTTACAGGAAATGTAAAAGGGTTAAAAAATGGAACTTTATACATCCAGAAAGTTGTTGACACTGCCCTGGTAGCCATAGACAGTATTAAAATTGAAGGCAACTCTGCTTTTGAAACCACTATAAAACTTGAATCTCCGGAAATGCTTTATTTATTCCTCGATCGAGGAGTTACCAATTCACTAGATAACAATATTATGTTTTTTGCTGAGCCCGGAAATATCAACATCGAAGCCAACCTTGATAATTTTATAAATGGTGCTAAAATTACGGGGTCAAAAAATCAGGAACTTTATGAAGAATACCAAAAAGTAAACTCTCGTTTTAAAGACGAAAGCCTTAATTTAATTGAAGCCAAGTTCAAAGCATTAAAAAGACAAGATCAAAAAGCAATTGACAGCATTACGGCAAAAGGCGAATCAAACACAAAACGAAAATATCTATTCGCTACAAACTTTGCTATCAACAACAAAGATCATGAAATTGCCCCATATATTGCCTTAGCAGAAATCTATGACATCAATATCAAATTTTTGGATACCATTCAAAAATCTATGACTCCTAAAGTTGCAAATTCGTTCTATGGTAAAAAACTTACCAAATACGTAAACGACATTAAAAAAGAAGAAAATAAATAATTAGATATATTTTAATCCAACTAAAAGGCCTGAAAATTTCAGGCCTTTGTCATTTTTAAAAATCTCAGAAGAAATCGTTTTTTCAATTTACTGTAAAAAACAAAATCCTGTAAACATTATGTTCACAGGATTTTTTTATTACTTGTTGGTCTACTAGGACTCGAACCTAGAAAGACGGCACCAAAAACCGTAGTGTTACCATTACACCATAGACCAGCAATGCTGTTAAGCGGGTGCAAAATTAAAAATTTATTTAATTTACACAAATTTTTAAAGAAACTTTTTCAATAAAAAAAGCCTCTCATTTCTGAGAGGCTTTCTGTTGGTCTACTAGGACTCGAACCTAGAAAGACGGCACCAAAAACCGTAGTGTTACCATTACACCATAGACCAGCAGCGCTGTTAAGCGAGTGCAAATTTAAGCCTTTATTTAGTTTATACAAACTTTTTGACCAAAAAAAATCATTCTTATACTCTTTTTTCAATATTAAACCCTACCAAAACATCAAAAACATCTCAAAAACAACAACTTACTTTTCTTAAATACTTTTGCAGAATTTTTTGTTAATGCTCGTTTCTTTACACAAAAAAACATTTTCTTTGTAAGATAGAAAACATTCAAAATTTTAACACCCAAATATGGCACAATTCAATTTCAATAAATGGAATACAATTATTGGTTGGTTTGCATTTGCAATCGCTTTAATTACTTATACACTAACTGTTGAACCTACCATGAGTTTCTGGGATTGCGGTGAATACATTGCTACCGCAGCCAAACTTGAAGTTGGCCACCCACCCGGAGCCCCTTTATTCCAAATGATGGGAGCTTTTTTTGCCATGTTTGCAATCGACAATCAACATGTAGCATTAATGGTAAATATGATGTCTGTTTTTTCTAGTGCTTTTACTATTTTATTCATGTTCTGGTCATCCTCTATGATTTTGAAAAAAATGATAGGTCGATTTACCGAAATCAATCAAAATAATTCAATTGTAATTTTAGGAAGTTCTTTTGTCGGAGCTTTAGCATATACTTTTTCAGACAGTTTTTGGTTCAATGCTGTCGAAGCCGAAGTTTACGCTATGGCTTCATTGCTAATTGCATTGCTTTTCTGGCTTGGATTGCGTTGGGAACAGGATATGGACAAACCAAAAGGAAACAAATGGCTATTAATCATTTCTCTTGTTGTGGGCCTTTCGTTTGGAGTTCACTTCATGGCCCTGTTAACCATACCCTCAATAGGCTTTTTATACTACTTTAAGCACTACGAAAAAGTTACCATAAAAAACTTTATTATCGCTAATATAGTTGTTATTGGAATTTTGTTATTCATTTTCAAACTGCTTCTACCGCTAACCATGGCTTTCTTTGGAAAAACAGAAATTTTCATGGTAAACAGCATGGGTCTTCCTTTTAACTCAGGAACCATTTTCGTTGCTTTGCTTTTTATCGCTTTCTTTTATTTTGGATTGAAATTCACCAAACAAAAAGGACTGATTTTCTATAATACTATTATTCTTTGTATCTTATTTATTTTGATTGGTTTTTCTACATGGATGATGTTGCCTGTACGCGCAAATGCCAATACGGTTATCAATGAGAACAAACCATCAGATGCTACAGAGGTTTTGGCTTACTATAATCGTGAACAATACGGAGTCAATCCTTTATTTTACGGTCCACAATACACTGAAGTTTTTGCAGGATTAGATGCCAAAAACCCTTATTCGGACAAGGCACCAAACTACGAAAGAGACTACAAAACAGGCAAATACATCATTACCAATAATTATAAAAATGCAGATCAAAATTCTGATGACAACCAGAAAACAATTCTGCCTAGAATGTGGAGTACCGAAAATGGTCATATCCAAAACTACATCAATTTTACAAATCCTCCTCAATTCAAAATAAACCCAAACTATCCTTATGAGGAAGATTTGGCAAAATACGGAATTGATGCAGAACAGTTAAACGAAGAAGAATACAACAAAGCTATTGCCCAATTACGCAATGAAGTTGAAAAAACCGTTCACGAATTCAGACAGGCTTATGCTCAAAAACAAATCGATAATGAAGGATATGTAAAATTCCTGAGAAGTTATGGCGATTATTTAATTATCGAAAAACCATCGACTGTTGATAATTTCAGTTTTATGTTTGAATATCAGTTCGGATACATGTACTGGAGATACCTGATGTGGAACTTCGTAGGAAGACAAAGCGATGTTCAGGGAAAATACGACAACTTAGACGGTAACTGGATAAGTGGAATCAAAGCCCTTGATTCATTACATTTAGGCTCACAAGACAATTTACCGTCTGATGTATTAAACAACAAAGGCCGAAATGCCTATTATTTCCTTCCTTTTATTTTAGGCTTAATCGGACTGATGTACCACGCTAACAAAGACCTTAAAAGCTTTTATGTGCTTTTAACGCTATTTTTATTTACTGGAATTGCACTGAAAATTTACCTTAACGAAAGACCTTTTGAACCTCGTGAAAGAGATTATGCCTTAGTAGGTTCATTTTACGTATTTGCCATCTGGATCGGCTTTGGCGTTTATTCACTATATGAAACCATTCAGAATTATCTTGCTCCAAAAATTGCCGGTCCGGTTATTATAGCCGCAAGCTTATTAGCCGCTCCTGTTTTAATGGCTTCTCAAAACTGGGATGACCATGACAGATCAAACAGATACACTGCTGTTGCAATGGCAAAAGCTTACCTCAGTTCTTGTGATAAAGATGCCATTTTATTTACCATCGGAGACAACGATACGTTCCCATTATGGTATGCACAGGAAATTGAAGGCATTCGAACTGACGTAAAAATCGTAAACACAAGTCTCTTCATGACTGATTGGTATATCGATCAGATGAAAGCCAAAGCTTACGAATCAAACCCTCTGCCAATATCATTTACGCACGATCAATATGTAGGAGATAAACTGGACTATGTAGCTCATATCCCAAAAGTAGAAACCCGATGGAATATTAATGATTTTATCAGTTTTATCAAAAACCCAAAATCAACTGTTCCTTTGCAAAACGGACAGATAATTCATTTTTTTCCAACAAATAAAATCAGGATTCCTGTTGATAAAAACACAATTATCAAAAACAAAGTAGTCAACCCAAAATACAATGATTCTATTGTACCTTACATGGATATAGATATCAAAGGAAGTGCTATTTACAAAAATCGCCTGATGATGTTAGACATTTTAGCAAATAACAACTGGAAAAGACCAATCTATTTCAGTGGTGGTGCTTTTGACGATGAAGATTATTTATGGCTAAAAGACTATTTGCAGCTTGATGGAATGGTATACAAATTAGTCCCAATTAGAAACGTTCCTTCAAAAGACGGAGGACCAATGGACATGGGACAAATTGATGCAGACAAAATGTACGATATCGTAACCAAATGGGATTGGGGCAACAGCAACGGTAATATTTATCACGATCCTGAAACCAGAAGAAACAGCATCACTTATCGTACAAACCTTTCCCGTTTAATGAATCAGCTTATTGCTGAAGGCAAAATAGATAAAGCCAAAAACATCATCAGTCTGGCTATTACAAAAATGCCGTTGGACAAATTTGGATATTATTCTTTAGTAGAACCTTTTACAGACGGCTATTATAAAGTTGGCGAAAAAGGAAAAGCACAGGATTTGCTTAATAAACTGGTTCAGAAATACAAAGATAACTTAAATTATTATGCTACGCTTAGCCCTACAGATCAATCTGATTTAGCTATTGACATCATAACAGATATTGAACGTTACAGAAGCCTTCTTCAGGTCATGAAAACAAACAAAGACCTTGCTTTTTACAACAATCACAAAAAGACTTTCAACACTTATGTAAATGTTTTTGAACGTTTTGGAAGAGAAAAAGAATAATATACGAAAAATATAGTAATTAAAAAAATGCGGTGCTGTTAGTTAAATAGCACCGCATTTTTTAATTTTACATATCTCTAAATTGTTTCAAAATGAGCTTTTATTGGGTAAAAACAAATTCATTCATAAAAAGGATATTTTCTAAATATTGTTGGGATATTCCGAACAAGGAAAAGAAAATATACCTCACTTTTGATGACGGCCCTACTCCTGAAGTAACTGACTGGGTTTTATCTGAATTAAAGAAATTCGACGCAAAAGCCACCTTTTTCTGCATCGGAAAAAACATCAATGCCAATACATTTTTATTTGAAAAATTAATCGCTGAGGGTCATTCTATAGGCAATCACACCATGAACCATTTAAACGGATGGAAAAGCCACACAAACGATTATATTGAGAATGTAAAAAATTGCGCCTCTATTTTAGCTAATGAAAAAAAAATGAATGGCTTATTGTTTCGTCCGCCTTACGGAAAAATCAAAAAAGCACAATCTAAAATTCTACGAAGTTTAGGCTATAAAATAGTAATGTGGGATGTTCTGAGTGCCGATTTTGATCAAAGTATCACTCCTCAAAAATGTCTTGAAAACGTAACTAAAAATGTAAAATCAGGAAGTGTAATTGTTTTTCATGACAGTATAAAAGCATCGCAAAATTTAAAATTTGCGTTACCTAAAACTTTAAGTTTCCTAAAGGAAAATGGTTTTGTATTTGATGTTGTCCGTTAAAAAACTTTGGATTAATTATGAACCAAACTGTTCCTGAACAATCCCAATTATTGTATTGGCATCCAACTCACCGGACTGTCTCCAGATCATTTGCCCTTCTTTATAAATCATCAGTGTCGGAAGCCCTTTAATTCGTAAAGCTTCAGCTAATTCCTGATTTTTATCTACATCAATTTTAATTACCTTGGCTTTATCACCAAGCGCTGCTGCAACATCCTTAATAACAGGGTGCATTAAAACGGATGATTCGTTCCAGTCTGTGTAAAAATCGATCAACACAGGTACCTGAGCGTTTATTAGTTCTCCAAATTTTGACATAAAACCAAAAATTTAAATTTTTAAATCTGCTAAAAAGAGATTTCATTATACAAATGTAGCATTTTTACCGAATTAAGCCACATTGTTACCTTTTTTTAGTTCAATAACCGTGATTTCAGGCATAATTCCAACCCGACCCGGGTAAGCATGAAAACCAAAACCTCTGTTCACATAAACATACCTTCCTGCGTTTTCATAAAGTCCTGCCCATTGCTTATAAATATATTGTGCCAGACTCCATTTGAAATAGCCCGGAATCTCAATACCAAACTGCATCCCGTGTGTGTGTCCAGACAATGTTAAGTGAAAGTTCTTAGGATGCTCTTTAATTTCATATTCCCAATGGCTTGGATCATGACTCATTAAAATCTTAAAATCATCCTGAGCTACATTTTGAGAAGCCTTATTCAAATCTCCCGCTTTCTTAAAATTTTTACCCCAATTCTCTACTCCAATCAAAGCAATTTTATCATTCCCTTTTTGAATATAAGTATGCTCATTAAGCAACAACTTAAATCCAATTTGGTGGTACAGGTTTTTTATTCCTAAAAAGTTTTCGTCTTTTTCTTTCTCAGATGGCCAGCTCACATATTCACCGTAATCATGATTCCCTAACACCGAGAACTTACCGTATTTATACTCTTTAATTCTGTTGAAAGTATCCAGCCATGGATGCATTTCTTTTGCATGCGTATTAACAATATCTCCTGTAAACAGAATCATATCTGACTCCTGCTCATTTATCAAATCTATCGCATAGTTTATTTTTTCAGGATTATCAAAACTCCCACTATGTACATCAGAAATCTGTGTAATTTTAAATCCGTCAAAAGCATCTGGTAAATCAGGAAAAAAAATGGTTTGTTTTATCACTTTAAAATTATATTTCCCTTCAAAAATTCCGTAAATCAGAGATAAAAAAGGCACAGCCGCCAGTCCTAAAGCCAATTGACTTATAAATTTTCGCCTGTCGGGCATCATTTCCTTCCTTGGTGCATTGTACATGAAATAATTCAGAATACTGGCTCCGATTCTAAAAATATCTTCGCCAAACATTACCAAAGTAAGTACAATTTTTGGCACATAGACCATTAACATTAAACCCATTGTAAACATGGTGTATTTGGTTTGCCCAACAGAACGGTCAAATTGCGTAAAAGAATACACGATAAACACCAAAAGCAGCACACTTATGACCTGATAAGCAATTAAAGCCCATCTTAATTTAATCAAAGTCCGGAAAGCCTGGTAAGAATAAAACTCAATAAACAGAAAAAGAGCACAAAGAATTACAAAACGAAGAATCATTATTTACAATTTTAAACAAAGTAACAAAGAATGGCGTTTTTACAGTCGCATATTATCAAAATTTTAACTAGAACCTATAATGATTTTAATGTGATTTCAATTTTAAATTTAAAGATCAAACCACACATAATTCAGATACAAATTAGTTTTTAAAAGCCAATTGCTTATTTTTACAGACTAATATTTATTTTATGTCAACTCAAAAACGCCTTTTTCTTCTAGATGCTTATGCACTAATTTTTCGTGGTTATTATGCTTTTATAAAGAACCCGAGAATCAACTCAAAAGGAATGGACACATCTGCAATTATGGGTTTTATGAACTCATTACTAGATGTTATCAAAAGAGAAAAACCCGATCATTTAGCCGTTGCTTTCGATAAAGAAGGAAGCCATGTCAGAACAGAAATGTTCGCAGAATATAAAGCCAATCGTGATGCAACCCCTGAAGCTATCAAAATTGCTATTCCGTACATTCAGGAATTACTAAACGCTATGCATATACCAATTATTGAATCAGCAGGCTGTGAAGCCGATGACTTAATTGGAACAATCGCAAAACAAGCTGAAAAACAAAATTATCAGGTTTTCATGGTAACCCCTGACAAGGATTTTGCCCAGTTGGTTTCAGAAAATATTTTCATGTACAAACCAGCCCGCATGGGTAACGGAATCGAAATTTGGGGTATTCCTGAAGTTTTGGCTAAATTTGAAGTAGAAAGACCAGAACAAGTAATTGATTTTCTTGGAATGATGGGAGACGCTGTAGACAATATCCCGGGATTACCAGGTGTTGGTGAAGTTACTGCAAAAAAACTCCTGAAAGAATTCGGTTCTATGGAAAACCTTTTAGAAAACACTCATTTACTAAAAGGCAAAATGAAAGAGAATATCGAAGCCAATAAAGAAAAAGGAATATTATCTAAAAAACTGGCCACAATTATTACAGATTGTGATGTAGTTTTTAACGAAGATGATTACGAGCTTTCACGCCCTGACATCGAAAAAACCGATGCTATTTTTCAGGAATTAGAATTCAGAAGAATGGCTGAACAGTTTGATAATTTATTTAAAACAGACGGAGCACAAACCGCAGCTCCCGCTTCGGATGCCAGATTATACAAAAAAGCTACAAAAAACGAAGATCAATTCGACCTTTTTGGAGGCGGAGGATCTACCGAAGATAGTCCTGAAACTGCAAGAACTTCATTTTACAATACTTTAGAAAACACAGAACATTCTTATCAGACTATTCAGGGCGACTTAGGAATTAAATTGCTTTTGCAGAATTTAGAAAAACAGACTTCTGTTTGTTTCGATACAGAAACCACAGGAATTGACGCTTTGCATGCAGAACTGGTTGGAATGTCTTTTGCTTATGAAAAAGGAAAAGCATTTTATGTTCCATTTCCGGAAAATCAGGAAGAAGCTCAAACTTTAGTCAATAAATTTGTTCCGTTTTTCGAAAATGAAAACATTGAGAAAATTGGACAAAACTTAAAATACGATTTAAAAATCCTATCTAATTACGGTGTTACTGTAAAAGGGAAACTTTTTGACACGATGATCGCACATTATCTGATTAATCCGGATATGCGTCATAATATGGATATTTTAGCTGAAACATATTTGAAATATTCTCCAAAATCAATTGAAACTTTAATTGGCAAAAAAGGCAAAAATCAACTTTCAATGCGCAATGTTCCTTTGGAAGATATCAAAGAATATGCTGCCGAAGATGCTGATATTACTTTACAATTAAAAGAAATCTTTACAACTGAATTAGACAAAACCGAAACCAAAAAGCTGTTTGATGAAATCGAAATTCCATTGGTAAGTGTTTTAGCCGACATGGAAACCGAAGGTATCCGTTTAGACGTTGAGTTTTTAAAACAGATGTCTACTGAAATGGATGTCGAAATTAAATCTTTAGAACAAAAAATTTACGAAACAGCCGGTGAGAAATTCAATTTGGCTTCTCCAAAACAACTAGGCGATATTTTATTTGACAAACTTAAAATTGGCGGAGCAAAACAAAAGAAGACTAAAACGGGTCAATATGCGACCGGAGAAGAAGTTTTGACTTATCTGGCTAATGACAATCCGATTGTAAAACAGATTTTGGATTGGCGTCAAATGGTCAAATTACAAAGCACTTATATTTTAGCTTTACCGGAACAAGTTGACAAAAAAACATTACGTGTTCATACCGATTATATGCAGACGGTTGCTGCGACTGGACGTTTGAGTTCCAACAACCCAAACTTGCAGAATATTCCAATTCGTACCGAGAGAGGGCGTCAGATCCGTAAAGCTTTTGTGGCACGCGATGAAAATTACACTTTAATCTCTGCCGATTACTCTCAAATTGAATTACGCATTATTGCAGCTTTGAGCGGAGAGGAAAACATGATTAAAGCTTTTCAAAATGGAGAGGATATTCACAGGGCTACAGCCGCTAAAGTTTTTGATGTTGCTCTTGAAGAAGTTTCCCGTGAACAAAGAAGCAACGCCAAAACGGTAAACTTCGGAATTATCTATGGTGTTTCTGCTTTCGGTTTGAGCAATCAAACTTCGTTATCCAGAAGTGAAAGTGCCGCTTTGATTGACGCTTATTACAAAACATACCCACGTCTTAAATCATACATTTCAGAACAAGTCGAATTTGCACGTGAAAAAGGTTATGTACAAACAATTTTAGGCCGCCGTCGATATTTAAAAGATATTAACTCTGCAAATGCAGTAGTAAGAAGTGCCGCTGAGCGAAATGCTGTAAATGCACCAATTCAGGGAAGCGCTGCCGATGTAATTAAAATTGCAATGATCAACATTCACAAAAAGCTTCGTGATGAAAACTGGAAATCTAAAATGCTGTTACAAGTACATGATGAGCTTGTATTTGATGTACATAACGACGAATTAGAAAAAATACAGCCTATGATTAAGCACGAAATGGAAAACGCCTTTAAAATGACTGTCCCGCTAGAAGTTGAACTTGGTTTAGGGAAAGACTGGCTAGAAGCGCATTAAATACGAATAAAGACAACATTCTTTTATAAAAAAATCCATTCGGTTCGAATGGATTTTTTTATATACTTTACCTTGCAAATAAAGCACCTAATACTGCAAAGACTAATATCAACCCATACAATATCATAATTGACAAAGTAAAGATTCCGATAAATTTATAATGCGATTTTAGATATTCAAAAGAATTAGTTAACGCTTCCGAATCATTTTCCCTAAAAGCTCTTTTTGCGTTTACTGCGAACTTATTTAAATAATAAACCGGAAAAAAATAAATAGCAGCTATAACAAAATAAAAAACTCCCATCATTACTCCAAAAGAGGTTCCCATTGCTCCCATTCCCGGAACCGTACTTCCGAGTGTAGAAAAAATTGCCCCTGCAAAAAGAGCAATTATGACTATAAGTCCAATTCCGATATACCCAAGAATTGATAAAAAGTATGCCCATTTAGCCGTTTCTTTTAAAAAGTCTTTTGCAGATTCATCGAGATGCAGCTCAAATTTTTCAAATACTGAAGTTTCTTCCATTTTAATATTTTTTAAAATTGCGAATTCCAATGTAAAATTAAAGTTTGAGCAAAAAAAAAACCACCACATTTCTGTGATGGTTTTTGAGCCGATAGAGGGACTCGAACCCACGACCTGCTGATTACAAATCAGCTGCTCTAGCCAGCTGAGCTACATCGGCCTATTTTACGGGTGCAAAGATAAAATTGTTTTTTACATTTCCAAAATAAATTTCACACCTCTCTCTATAAATAAAAAAACCACCACATTTCTGTGATGGTTTTTTGAGCCGATAGAGGGACTCGAACCCACGACCTGCTGATTACAAATCAGCTGCTCTAGCCAGCTGAGCTACATCGGCCTCATTACGGGTGCAAATATAAAGCGGATTTTGGTTTTGCCAAAATAAATCTGCACTTTTTTATACTTTTTTTTACTTATAATGCGTTGATTTTTTCAATCAATTGATTAGCAGTTTGTTCTAATTCAACATTGATTTGTTTAAAGTGTGCTTTTTTATTTTCAACGTTTTTTGCGTTCACTTTTGTAATCAAAGTATCAAAAGCATTGATAGCCTCATCAATTAAAGCATTCGTTTCCGGAGTTGGATTTCCTGTTGTAGACATCTCAAACAAATAAACTGCTTCAATAATATCACCTAATACGAAATTGATGTCTTTCTTTAAATTTTTAACGTTTGCCATTTTTATTTATAATTTTAATTTGCGTCTGCAAAAGTACATATAATCTTTAGAATATATGTTAAGAAATGTAAATTTCTAAAATTGAAGCATTTCCATTCAAAACAAATGTTTTTATCCCGGCCGGAACCAAAACAGTATCTCCTTTTTTATACGACTCCTTAAAACCGTCATATTCAATTTCAAAACTTCCTTCTACACACATATAAACCGTAAATGTCTCGCCTGATTTTGAAACCTCAACTTTATTTTCTAAAGGAATAAAATTAGTTGTAAAATAAGGACAATCAACCACTACATTTGACACATTTGTTTTTGTCTCGTATTTTTTCTGTGTATCAACCTTTTTATAGTTGATTGCATCAAGTGCCAGGTCTACATGCAGTTCTCTCGTATTTCCCTGAGCATCTTTACGATCAAAATCATACAAACGGTAGGTTATATCAGATGTCTGCTGAATCTCGGCTACAACCAATCCTGCACCAATTGCATGAACCGTTCCTGTTTCTAAAAAGAAAACATCTCCTGATTTAGCTTTAACATCATCTAAAATAGAAACTAAAGTTTTATCATTTAAATGTTTCAAATATTCTTCTTTACCCGAATCTTCTTTAAAACCAACTATAATCCTTGAATCAGCGTCAGCCTGCATTACGTACCACATTTCAGTTTTACCAAATGAATTATGTCTTTCTTTAGCTAACTTATCATTTGGATGCACCTGAATCGAAAGATCCTCTCTTGCGTCTAAATATTTAAAAAGCAAAGGAAATTGTTTTCCAAAACGCTCGTAAACCCTTGTTCCCAAAATCTCATTCGGAATATCATCAATAAGCTCCGCTAATGATTTCCCTTTCAAATCACCATTAGCCACAACACTCACATCACCCTCAACAGTTGAAAGCTCCCAGCTCTCGCCAGTAATTTTTGATACAATTGGTTTATTTAGAATTGTTTTTAGTTTTTCTCCTCCCCAGATTCTTTCTTTTAAGATCGGTTCAAATTGTAAAGGGTATAATTTTGGTTCCATATTTTTTGGCTAATCTCTTTATTGTTTTAAATATTTATCTAATCCTTTTTTTATTTACAACACTAATTCCTTAATTGTTTCCAAAGCTTTCGGAATATGACTGGCAGCATTCATACTATCAAAAATAAGAATTACAACACCATTTCTGTCTATAACGTAAGTCACTCTTCCTGGTAAAAGTCCAAATAAATTATTTCGGACTCCAAAAAGTTGCCTTAGTCTTTTATCCTGATCTGATAATAAGATAAAAGGCAATTCGTGTTTTTTAGCAAACTTATGATGTGACTTTACACTATCACTGCTAATTCCAATCACTTCGGCACCTAAATCTTTAAAATCTTCGTATTGATCCCTAAAACTACAAGCTTCGGTAGTACAGCCAGGGGTATTATCTTTTGGGTAAAAATAAATCACGAGCGGCTTTCGACCCAAAACACTCTTGCTTTCAAAAACTTGTCCGTGACTATCTTTTGCAGTAAAATTCGGAACTATATCTCCTATTTTTAGTGACATTCTTTATTCTCCTTTATAAGTTACAAAATTGCGGTCCGTTTCATTCAATACGACTTCTAAATCAAAATCGGATTGAATTCTTTTTCTAATTTTATTCCATATCACAACAGCAATATTTTCTGCAGTTGGATTCAAATCCTGAAACTCCGGCACATCCAGATTCAGGTTTTTGTGATCAAACGGAAGTTCTACTTCTTCACGTATAATATCCGCTAATACTTTCACATCTAAAACAAAACCAGTTTCCGGGTCAATTTTTCCTGTAACACTTACTGTTAAACCATAATTATGACCGTGAAAATTAGGATTATTACATTTTCCAAAAACAGCATCGTTTTTTTCAAATGACCAGTCTTTCCTGTACAATCGATGTGCAGCATTAAAATGCGCTTTTCTTGATATGGTTACTCTCATCAAGTTATGGTTGGTAATGTTAAATTTTATGGTCTTCTAAATAATGATAAAATTCATCAAAAATTATTTTAAACCACACGGTATAAATTTCGGGCTGTTTTTCAATATCTTCTTTTATGTCTTCGATTTTCATCCATTTCCAATCCTCTACCTCTTCTAAATTAATGGCCGGATTATCATTATAATACCCTATCATCACATGATCTAGTTCATGTTCAGTCAAACCATTATCAAATGGGGCTTTGTATATAAAATGAAATAACTCCTTCAATTCGGTCTTGAAACCCATTTCTTCAAACAATCGTCTGCTTCCGGCTTCTTTATTAGACTCTCCTTCACGCTGATGACTACAACAAGTATTGGTCCAAAGCAAAGGCGAATGATATTTTTGATGAGCACGCTGCTGTAGCATAATTTCATTTTTATTATTTAAAATAAAAACCGAGAAAGCCCGATGTAAAACTGCTTTTTCGTGTGCTTCTAGTTTTGGCATTAAACCAATTTGCTCGTCATTTTGATTAACTAATATTACGTTTTCTTCTGTCATAAGGCGTGTTGAAGTAACAAAAATACGAAAAAAGAAATGGCTTGAAAATCTCAGAAAAGATTATGAAAAGTTTAACTAAGCCCCGAATCACTCTATTTTACTGAAATACAGAAAATTAAATCCAGGCTTATATTCAAAAGCCTTTAAAACAAGAATTAAAAATCACAAATTCCTCATTTAACATAAACAAACAAAAAGTTAAAACATACTTAAAAATATCTCAATTACAATCTATACGCATTTTTACATCAAAACTCATTGTAACTTTGGTACACCTCAATTATATATTTAAAAATGATGAAAACAAGAAATACTTGGTTTGCCTTTTGCTTTCTTATACCTCTTTTTATTTTGCAGGCATGCGGGCAAAACAAACAAAAACAATCTGGAAATAAAGCTGGCATAGAAAACAAAATAAAAAAGCCCGGAAATCCTTATTACTCAAATACAGACACCACAAAACTAAAAGTTAGCGATACAGAGTGGAAAAAGGTTTTGCCTGATGATATTTATGCTGTAATGCGAGAGGCAGATACCGAAAGGCCTTATACCGGAAAATACTGGAATACCAACGAAAAAGGAACTTATTATTGCGCTTCTTGCGGTAACCTGCTTTTTAAATCGACTGCTAAATTTTCAAGCAGTTGCGGCTGGCCCAGTTTCTTTGAACAGGAAAACAAAAAAAGCATCGTCTTTAAAGATGATAATTCACTCGGAATGGAAAGAATTGAAACACTTTGCGGGCGCTGTGGCGGTCATTTAGGACATATATTCGACGATGGCCCGGAACCTACCGGAAAGCGTTATTGCATGAATTCGATTGCTCTTGATTTTATTCCGGATAACCAATAAAACAACTATGAAAAATATTTTTTTAATCTGTTTTTTCACCTTATCAATAAACGGATTTTCTCAAAAAAAAGAATCTAATTTTGAAACCATTACACTTGGCGGAGGCTGTTATTGGTGTGTAGAAGCTGTATATGAAAATTTAGAAGGCGTAAAATCTGTGGTTTCAGGATTTTCCGGAGGAAAAGTAGATAATCCCACGTACGATGAAGTCTGCACCGGAACCACTGGTCATGCTGAGGTAGTACAGATCACTTATGACAAAAATATCACCAATATAAACGAAATCTTCAAAGTTTTCTTTACAGTCCATGACCCTACAACTCTAAACCGGCAGGGTGCTGATGTGGGAACCCAATACAGGTCAATAATTTTCTACAAAAATGAAGAACAAAAAAAAGCAGCCCAAAACATAATTACTGATTTAAACAAGGCAAAGGTTTACAATAATCCAATCGTAACCAAAGTAGAGCCTTTTTCAAAATTCTATAAAGCCGAAAATTATCATCAGAACTATTACACAAACAATAAAAATCAGCCGTATTGCAAAATGGTAATTCAGCCTAAAATAGAAAAATTTGAAAAAGTTTTTAAAGATAAACTGAAAAAGAAATCATAAAAGAAGTATTCTTCCTAACCAAAATTAAAAAAGCCTGAATCTATTATGATACAGGCTTAAATTCTATTTTATTTTAAGTTTTTCTTAGTGAGTCACATCCAAGGAATAAAATTTAACATTCGCAAATGCACCGGTTTCATCCCCCTGAAGATTACATCCCACGGTGAAATAATTATCAAATGAATTCCATAATTTGTAATCACCTCCAGAATATACTTTTTTCTCACCGTTTACACTAACCTCCATTTTTCCATCAGAAATTTCAATCTGGAAATTAAATTTATCAAAATCTACTTTATTTTTAAAGGTGTAACCATCATCATCAATCCATGAATCTTCTTTTAAAACATCGATTCCGGTAATAGACGGATCTGCCAATCTCTTTGATCTCAGCTTCACATAGCCATTATCCCAAAAAACTTTCAGGATTGACGGAGCAGATTTATCTTTTGCCCCTATCTGATTAACCTGATCTTCTTTTAACCTTCCGCCGATCTGAGCAAATATAATACGTGGGTACTGATCGTTCTTTTTAGAAATTTCACCCATTTTAACAGAAGCTTTAAGCTTAGCCCCTTGTTTAAAAGACCAGCTTGCATCACCTCCGAATGAGTTTTGCTCTTTTAAATCTGTTTTATTAAAAGATCTTTTAGACTTAATAGACGGATAAACATAAAAAACCAAAGATCTGTCTGACAAATCATTAAACATAAATTTAGTAATTTCTAAATTTTCAGAATAATCCAAAAGCTTAGGCGCTTTATATGTTGTTACGGAACCCTCCGGAATTGTTAATTTCCACAAAGTCAAATCTATTTTTGGTGCTTTTTGAGCATGAATTAAAGTAGTACTTGTTAATAATAACAATAGATAAGTTCTAATTTTTTTCATTTTTTTTGGCTGTTTTTGGATTAATTTAAATATGTAATTCGATTTTCAAGACAAGTTCATGAGCAAAAAATGTTCCAAGAATAAATTTCAAGTTTATTTTAATTTTTCTCCCAAATACCATTTTGTAATCGATTGCATAAAATTATATTTTTTTTTTAATTTCCCTATATTTTTTTTATTATTTTTTTCTATTTCTTAAAAAAACACATAAAAAAATTAATTTTTGTGATTATGAATCAAAATTAAACGATCAAGTTTACGAAAAAAAAAGAAGGAGCCATGAATCTTTGAATATTACACAAATTAGTTTTTATCTATTTAAAAAACCAATGGTGTTATTTTTTAATAAAACAAAAGAATTACAAAGTAATTACACACAAAAAAGAATTGCATTATAGTTAACATTATCAAAAAGTAAAATTGTAAGGGGAAAAATATGTAGCAAAACACAAATTGGCTTTGCAAACTGCATTTTATTACATGAACTAAAATGACGGTTTTAAGAGAGTTTATCAATTTTTATATTAGTAATTTCAGACAAAGTCATAATTCTATCGACGTCATTTTTATTTACTACAAAAAACAAATAATTATCCCCTTCTGTATCATAACTCATCAATTCCAAATTACGTTTTCCTAATGCAGTCTGAATATAAGGGAATAAATCGTGGCTATAGGTTTCTTCCGGATATTCAAAATTTAGTTCCCCACCGATCATTTCAGAGATAAAGTACTCCGCATCTTCAGGATCAAATTTCCAGTCGCTATTCCACGCATCAATAGTTTCGAAAAAATCAAAATATCCTTCTATTATATTATGATAATCACTTGGTGGTCTATTAAAATTATTAAAAAGTTTTTGAGATTGTTTTTTCAGCACTTCTTTTTCAATGGCTCCTCTTGAAACCAGCTTTATAAATTCCTCAAAAGTTTCTAATGTAACTTCTTCTGTTTCTATTAAATTTTCAGATGAAGGAAGCTCCACACTTTTTGGAATTTCAATATTCAAATACTCACAAATTCCCTGCAAAACAATTTTAAAATCTCTGACTCCCGTTTCCTGGGTGGCATTTTTTGGCTTTTCAAAATCCAGATATTCTGAGTCCAGCAAACCTTTTGTATAATCGATAAAATGACCACTGGAATACAATATTTTGAAATCGTTTGTTTCAAGACTATTTGTGCAGCAAAAGAAGATTACAAAATTATTCAGAACCCGTTTAAAATACTGTTTCGTTTCAGGAGTTGGTTCAGAATAAAACTGAACATGTATAAAATCATACTCCAACCCCTCCTCTATAATTTCCTGAGACAAAGGCCCAATATCAAGCTTCTTATACAATTCATTTAAGACCTGATAAGCATTTTTAAACCCTGCCTTTTTTATTTCCTTTTTTCCTTCTTCATGATTAAACGAACCGGGAAAATAAAACAGATTAACCGTAACGTTATCCCGAAGACCTTTTACCTTAAATTCAAGACTTGCCTGTTCATGATACAAATAAGCATAAATTGAATCCATAACATCAAAAGAAATAATTGATTTTGGATCATTATTTCTATTAAATAAACTGGTGAAAAAGTTTTTCATTATACCTGCGTTAAAACATTTAGATCTTATTAAAAGAACCCCAAGATATTACAGTTTGCTATAAAATTACTTTAGAGATTCAGCAATCATTAAAGCACATTTTTCTCCATCAATTGCTGCAGAAATAATTCCTCCGGCATAACCGGCACCTTCACCACAAGGATACAAACCTTTAATTTGCAAATGTTCCAAAGTCAAAGGGTCTCTGGGAATCCTCACTGGTGAAGAAGTCCTACTTTCCGGCGCATGCAAAATCGCTTCATTTGTTAAATAACCACGCATTGATTTTCCGAATTCCTGAAAACCCTGGCGCATAATCTGAGTTAAAAACCCAGGAAAAACCTGTCCTAATTCAACCGAAGTTGTTCCGGGAACATACGAAGTTTTAGGAATATCTGATGAAACTTTGCTTTTCGTAAAATCAATCATTCTTTGTGCCGGAACTTTTTGGGTCTCTCCAGCCAGATGCCAGGCTTTTTGTTCGATACTTTTTTGAAATTCCATTCCAGCCAAAGCACCAAATTTTGCAAAAGGTTTAAAATCTTCCAATTTCAATTCTACTACAATTCCTGAATTTGCTGTTGACTGATCACGTTTTGAAGGCGACCAGCCGTTTGTAACCACCTCCCCCGAACTTGTCGCACATGGTGCAATTACACCTCCCGGACACATACAAAACGAATACATTCCGCGGCCATTAACTTGTTTTACAATTGAATATGGTGCTGGAGGCAAATGTTCCCCGCGAAAATCACAGCTGTATTGAATGCTATCAATTAATCCCTGGGCATGTTCTGCACGAACTCCCAAAGCAAAGGGTTTTGCTTCTATTAAAATTTTCTTTTTATCTAATAATTCAAAAATATCACGAGCTGAATGTCCTGTAGCTAAAATTAGTTTATTGGCGTGAATTTTATCACCGTTTTGAGTAACAATTCCTTCAACTTCATTATTCTTTACCAATATATCCTCAACACGGGTTTCAAACAAAACCTGGCCACCAAATTCCCTAATTTTATTTCGAATGTCTTCAATAATTTTTGGGAGTTTATTGGTTCCAATATGTGGATGTGCTTCAATCAAAATATCTTCGGAAGCACCAAAAGCAACTAAAAGCTCTAAAATTCGGGTTACATCACCACGTTTTTTAGAACGTGTGTACAATTTTCCATCTGAGTACGTTCCGGCTCCCCCTTCACCAAAGCAATAATTTGAATCTTCGTTTACGATATGTTCACGATTTATAGCCTTTAAATCCCGACGACGACCACGAACGTCTTTTCCTCGTTCGAGTACAATAGGCTTCAATCCTAATTCTATTAATTGTAAAGCTGCAAAAAGACCTGCCGGACCTGCACCAACAACGATAACTTCCTGAGCATTGGAAACATCTTTATATATAGGAAGCCCAAGTTTAGTTTCCTGAAAAGACTCACCATTTAAATAAATAAGAACTTTCAAATTTATTTTAATCGCTTTCTGACGTGCATCAATAGAGCGTTTTAAAATCGAAATATGCTGAATTTCTTTTGGAGAAACCTTGATCTGCTTAGACAAATGGTCTTTTAGCAATGATTCGTTTGCAGCAATTTCCGGCGTTACCTGAAGTAAAAGTTCTCTTGGCATTGTATCTTATTTATGCTATTAGCTTTTCTTTCTATGAAAAGAAGATGCAAAAATACTATTTTGAAATGAGATTATGTATTTACTGTAAAAATTGCATGCAGATTAAAATAGATCGAAACAGATTTTTAGCACAAAGAATATCGCAGAGATGCAACGCAGTACATCTAATATACCTGCAAAGGTTGTGTAGCGCTACAGTGCTTCTCTACATAGAACCATTAAGAAAGACTTTGTATCTTTGTACCTAACAACCTTTGTACCTTTAAAAAAATGTCTAGAAAAATAAAACTGATTTGGGATTTCCGTGGTCCGGCTTCTGCAAAAACGGCCGAACATCACGAGATTCATTTAAAAGAATATATTGCAATTGAAAAGCTCCCTCTGAATATAACCGGATTTAAAATAATAAATGATATGCATTCCACCGCTTTTATGGTAGTAACTGATGAGAATATGATTCAGGTAAGAGATGCTTTGAAACCTCATCGGGGGGAATTATATACTGAATAAAATTCCAATACTTGGGAAATTTCTATAAAAAAATTCCAAATTCCAAGTTTAAAAATCATTGGAATTTGGAATTTATATTTTGGAATTTAACTTTAGTTCGCTACTTCGCTAATAAACTTAATACGCATTAAACGCAATTCATCTATATCGTAGTCACCATCAAATTCTTTAAGCGCATCTTCAATTTTATCCGATTCTGACTCCATGAAATAATCATGAATTTCTTCCTGCTGATCATCATCAAGCATATCATCAATCCAATATTTAATATTCAGTTTTGTTCCTGAATATACGATTTGCTCCATTTCTTTAATTAAAGCATCCATCGAAAGTCCTTTTGCCGAAGCAATATCATTTAATGGCAATTTTCTATCGATATTCTGAATAATATATAATTTATTAGCAGAGTTAACACCAGTAGATTTAACTACTAAATCATCCGGACGGATAATATCATTATCCTCCACATACCTACTGATTAATGTCACAAAATCCCCACCATATTTTTTAGCTTTTCCTTCACCAACACCGTGGATATTATACAACTCAGTTAATGAAATTGGGTATTTTAAAGCCATATCCTCAAGAGATGGATCCTGAAAAACCACAAATGGGGGAACTCCTAGTTTTTTGGCTACTTTTTTACGAAGTTCACGTAACATCCCCATTAAAACCTCATCTGCTGTTCCTGAAGACTTGGAACCTGTTACCACTGTTTCATCATCAGACTCACTATATTCGTGATCTTCAGACATAAGGAATGAAACCGGTTTTTTAATAAAATCCAAACCAGCTTTCGTAATTTTGATCACACCATACGTTTCAATGTCTTTTGACAAATACCCCGACACAAGAACCTGTCTCAACAAGGCCATCCAGTATTTTTCGTCATGATCAGAGCCTGATCCAAAATAAGACTGTGTATCAGTTTTGTGTGCTTTAATAACTGCATTTATACGTCCAATTAAGGTAAACACAATTTCTTTTGATTTATAAATATGCTTGGTGTCCCGTACAATTTCAAGAAGTTTAACGACTTGCTCTTGCGCTTCGATTTTATTTTTCGGATTACGGACATTATCATCCATATCTGCACCTTCGCCGTTTTCACTATCAAATTCTTCACCAAAATAATGAAGAAGAAATTTTCTTCGTGACATAGAAGTTTCTGCATAAGCCACTACTTCCTGCAAAAGTGCAAAACCAATTTCCTGCTCAGCAACCGGTTTTCCTGACATAAATTTCTCCAGCTTTTCTACATCTTTATAAGAGTAATAAGCTAAGCAATGCCCTTCACCTCCATCACGTCCTGCACGACCGGTTTCCTGATAATAACTCTCGAGTGATTTTGGAATATCATGATGAATTACAAAACGAACGTCTGGCTTATCAATACCCATTCCGAATGCAATTGTAGCAACCACAACATCCACATCTTCCATCAAAAACATATCCTGATGCTTGGCACGGGTTTTTGCGTCTAAACCTGCATGGTAAGGAACTGCACTTATTCCGTTAACCTGCAGAACCTCTGTAATCGACTCTACTTTTTTACGACTCAGGCAGTAAATAATTCCTGATTTACCTTTATGTTGTTTGATAAACCGAATGATATCCGATTCAACATTTTTTGTTTTTGTACGAACTTCGTAATACAAATTAGGTCTGTTGAAAGATGCTTTAAAAGTATTTGCATCAGACATATCCAGATTCTTCAAAATATCTTCCTGCACTTTTGGTGTTGCAGTTGCAGTAAGCCCTATGATAGGCACTTGACCTAATTGTTTAATAATATTTCTAAGATTTCTGTATTCCGGTCTAAAATCATGCCCCCATTCAGAAATACAATGCGCTTCGTCAATAGCAACAAAAGAAATTGGCACGCTTTGTAAAAAAGCCACATACTCTTCTTTTGTTAATGATTCCGGAGCAACATATAAAAGTTTCGTTAATCCAGAGGTAATATCCTTTTTGACCTGAGCAATTTCAGTTTTGGTGAGGGAAGAATTGAGCACATGTGCAATTCCGTTTTCAGAAGACAGACTTCGAATCGCATCAACCTGATTCTTCATCAAAGCAATCAAAGGAGAAACAACAATCGCAGTTCCGTCCTTAATTAAAGCGGGCAATTGATAACAAAGAGACTTTCCACCGCCCGTAGGCATAATTACGAAAGTATTCTTCTCATCTAAAATACTCGTAATGACTTGCTCCTGCAAGCCTTTAAATTGGCTAAAGCCGAAATACTTCTTTAATTCCTTATGTATTTCAATTTCGTTTGAACTCATTCTTTATATTAATGGATATTTTGTATAAATTTGCAACACATAAAGATACGAATTTCTTTCACACTCACAAATTTTAACTTTCCTGTTTTGATTACAAAAGAAAATATTTTAGCTATCGCAAAAAAAACAATACTATCTGAAAGTGAGGCAATTACAAAGCTTATTGATTTTCTGGACGAAAATTTTTACGAAGCTGTACAACGCATTTACGAAACAAAAGGCAGATTAATTGTTACGGGAATTGGAAAAAGCGCCATCATTGCGCAAAAAATGGTCGCCACATTCAATTCAACCGGAACACCTTCAATGTTTCTTCACGCTTCTGAAGCAATTCATGGCGACTTGGGAATGATTCAAAACGAGGACATCATCATTTGCATTTCAAAAAGCGGCAACAGTCCCGAAATCAAAGCTTTAGTTCCTTTATTAAAACGTTTTGGAAATACTTTAATCGGAATGACCGGAAATATAACTTCGTTTTTAGCCAAAGGTTCTGACTACGTGCTTAACACCACGGTTGAAACTGAAGCATGTCCGATAAATCTTGCCCCAACCAACAGTACTACAGCGCAGCTTGTTATGGGAGATGCCCTGGCTGTTTGTTTAATGGAAATGCGCGATTTTAAGCCTGAAGACTTTGCGGTTTATCATCCTGGCGGGGCTTTGGGAAAAAAATTATTGCTACGTGTTAAAGACATGATCGAGCATTCGTTAAAACCTACAGTAAGCCCTGACACCTCCGTTAAAAAAGTGATTTTCGAAATTTCTGAAAAAAGACTGGGAGTTACCGCTGTGGTCGAAAACGACAAAATTGTTGGCATCATTACCGACGGAGACATCCGAAGAATGCTTAACGACCGTGACACTATTGCCGATTTAACAGCAAAAGATATTATGAGCAAAAATCCGAAACTGGTTTCACCTGAAACGATGGCGGTTGATGCATTGAATATTTTAGAAGATTTTTCAATAACGCAACTAATTGTTGCCGATCAGGGAGAATACAAAGGAGTTTTACATTTACATGACATTTTAAAAGAAGGAATCGTATAATGGCAAAGAAAAATCTTGGCGAAATGTCATTTTTAGACCATCTTGAAGAATTAAGATGGCTTTTGGTAAGAAGTACAATTGCTATTCTTGTAATGGCTTTTATCGCTTATTTTTTTAGTGATTACTTATTTGATCAAATCATTTTAGGCCCAACAAGGCCGAGCTTTTTTACTTATGTATGGTTTTGCGATTTATCACATCAATTAGGATTTGCAGACAGCATTTGTATTACTGAACTGAACTTCATTATTCAAAATACTGAAATGGAAGGACAGGTCAATATTTTTGTATGGATGTGTATTTTGGTTGGTTTCATTTTGGGCTTCCCTTACATATTATGGGAGCTTTGGAAATTTATTAGTCCTGCTTTATACGAAAATGAAAGAAAAAATGCCAAAGTGTTTATTTTTACCTCATCATTGCTTTTCTTTTTAGGAGTTGTATTTGGATATTATGTTGTTATTCCTATGTCTGTGAACTTCGTAGCAACTTTCTCCATAAGTGATGTCGTGGTAAATCAGTTTACATTAGAATCCTATATGGGAATGGTAAAAACAAGTATTCTTGCCAGCGGATTATTTTTTGAACTGCCTATTATCATTTATTTCCTAACTAAATTAGGCTTAGTCACACCTGAGTTCTTAAGAAAATACTGGAAATATGCTGTTATAATTATTTTAATTGTTGCTGCAATCGTAACACCTCCGGACGTAGTAAGCCAAACCATTGTAGCCATCCCAATGCTGGTTATATACGAAGTAAGTATCCTGATTTCGAAGATAGTTTATAAAAATAAAACAAAATAAAAATGTCAGATATTATTCAGGAATTCAACGACTATCGTTCTAAAATGAACGAAAAATTACTCGCTGATAACAATAAAATTGTGAAGCGAATTTTCAACCTTGACACCAATGCTTATGCAGAAGGCGCTCTTGATGTAAAAACAAAAGAGCTTTTAGGTTTAGTTGCATCAACTGTTTTGAGATGTGATGACTGTGTAAAATATCACTTAGAAACCAGCTATAAAGAAGGTGTCACTAAAGAAGAAATGATGGAGGCAATGGGAATTGCAACTCTTGTGGGCGGAACAATTGTCATTCCTCATTTAAGAAGAGCATACGAATTTTGGGAGGCTTTGGAAGAATCTAAGTAATGTGCCAATTTGATAATTAGATATTTTTTGGGAATACTCTAATTTATTAAATTCTGAAATACAAATTCTAAATTTTGAAAATGCAATAATTTGTTAATTGATTCATCGGATTGATTATTTTGCATTTATTTTGCCTTTCAAACAAATTTTAAAATTGATTTTGAGTTAGCATATAATTATCTCATTTTCAAATTATCTAATTATCTAATTAAGAAATGAAGCTAAGAGCCGATAATTTAATCAAAACATACAAAGGACGCAGTGTTGTAAAAGGCATTTCTGTTGAAGTAAATCAGGGAGAAATCGTTGGACTTTTAGGACCAAATGGTGCAGGAAAAACAACTTCTTTTTATATGATTGTAGGATTGGTAAAACCAAATCAGGGAAACATCTATCTTGATGATTTGAACATTACCGATTATCCGATGTACAAACGTGCTCAACAAGGAATTGGTTATCTGGCGCAGGAAGCATCTGTATTTAGAAAATTAAGCATAGAAGACAATATTTTAAGTGTTTTACAATTGACCAAACTTTCAAAAGAAGCTCAAATTGCCAAAATGGAAGAATTAATCGCCGAATTCAGCCTGGAACATATTCGTACCAACCGAGGCGATTTACTTTCCGGAGGAGAGCGTCGTCGTACCGAAATTGCACGTGCATTGGCCACAGATCCAAAATTCATTTTATTGGATGAACCCTTTGCTGGAGTTGACCCTGTTGCGGTTGAAGACATTCAACGAATTGTAGCTCAGCTAAAAAATAAAAATATCGGAATCCTGATTACCGATCACAACGTACAGGAAACATTAGCGATTACAGATAAAACATACTTAATGTTCGAAGGAGGAATCCTTAAAGCAGGAGTCCCGGAAGAATTGGTCGAAGATGAAATGGTTCGTCGAGTTTATCTCGGACAAAATTTCGAGCTTCGTAAAAAGAAACTAGAGTTTTAAAAAAAGTTTTTAGTCACAGTTTCCAGTCACAGTAATATTGGAAACTGTGACTGAAAACTGCTACTTTAAACTATTCCACTGTAATAAACTGTAATTGTTCAAAATCACCGTTGTAGATATTCACATCAACACGATGTTTGATTCCCGGCAGAGAAGCTTTTTCTGTAAACTGCCAAAAAAGCCAATCCTCATCAATTTTTTCTCTGTAAAAATTGTAATTGGCTATCCAAAATAGATAATCACTGAATTCTTCTTTTAAAAAATCATCATAATACCTCTCTCCACTATAAATTAAAGGACGTACGCCATAATGGTTTTCGACTTTGTTCAGCCATCGTTTTAATCCTTTTTTCAAACTATCCAAAGGCTGGTTTTTAGGCAGTTTTTCGATATCCAAAACAGGCGGCAAATCGCCTTTTTGCAGTTTTACCGTTTTTATAAAAAGGTTTGCCTGTTCTATTGAATTTTCATTAGGACGGTAATAATGATAAGCACCTCGCATAATTTTATGCTCTTTGGCACCGAACCAGTTTTTTTTAAATTTACTATCTACCCAATTATTCCCGGCAGTCGCGCGAATAAAAACAAATTGCACAGGGTACTTTTCTTCTAAAAGTTCTATTTCATCCCAATCTATTTTTCCCTGAAATTCAGAAACATCAATTCCGATTACTTTTCCTTTATGTTTTTCTAAAACCTGAATATTCCTAACATCAGAAAGATGCTTGTCAACTTCATCTTCTTCTAAAGCTTTATCCGATTTAAATCCGAGATAATAAGACAATCCATCACGATAATGATAAATTATACTTACAAAAAGCAATACAAAAAAAGAAAAAATGATAAACCGTAAACCTCTTCTAAAAATTGATTTTTTAGGTTTTGCTTTTCGGGAATAAGAAGTTCTTCTTGCCATTCGGATAAAACTACTTTTTCAAAAACTTATTATTTATGACTGATAACAATACATAAAAAATAATAATTACTGGAAGTGCGCAAAATTGAAGCAAAAAAAGCAACACAAGAGAAGTGGTTAAAAACACTATTTGCAGTACATTATCTTTGAAAGTAAATTTCTTAATTTTTAAGGCAAACAATGGGATTTCGGCATTCAAAATGTAAGCACTGCATAAAACAATAGCAAACAAAACCCAATGATTTGTCAAAATTTCGAATAGCATAAATGAATCTGAATATTCAATTACCAAAGGCAGACTCAATATAAAAAGCGCATTTGCCGGCGTTGGCAATCCAATAAAAGAATCCGTTTGACGTGTATCAATATTGAAATTAGCCAGTCTGTAACAAGACCCTAAGGTTACGATAAATCCTAAAAACGGAATAAAAACCGAGCCGATTACCTCATGAGGGTTGGCACTTTTTACAAACAAGCTATACATTACATACCCTGGCACAACTCCACTGGTCACCATATCTGCCAAAGAATCCAATTGTAATCCAAGAGGACTGGACACCTTAAATAATCTCGCAAAAAAACCATCAAAAAAATCAAAAAATATCCCTAAACAAACCATGTAAAAAGCCATTTCATAGTCTTGTTGGGAAACAAAAACAACAGCAATACAGCCACAGAAAAGATTGATTAGTGTAATTAAATTAGGAATGTGCTTTTTAATGTTCATCTTTTATAAATTTGCAGAAATAGAAAGCAAATTTAGCATAATAAGTCCATCTTATATGCGTTTTTAATAGAGTTTTTTATCCATTAGCAAACTTTTGTATTATTTGTGAAAAGGAAGAAATAAGCTCAGTAAAAAATTATATTTTTGGTAAAAATTTAAACAAGCTTAGGTTTGAAAAAATAAATACGTTGAAAAAAATCTTAGTATTTTTATTATTTTGGAGTTGCACTTCACATTATGCACAAACGGTTCGAAAATATTCGAATGAGTTTATGAATATTGGAGTTGATGCTGC
This sequence comes from Flavobacterium calami, assembly GCF_038290035.1. Lineage (NCBI taxonomy): Bacteria > Pseudomonadati > Bacteroidota > Flavobacteriia > Flavobacteriales > Flavobacteriaceae > Flavobacterium > Flavobacterium calami. The sequence goes on along the minus strand of NZ_JBBYHS010000002.1, from coordinate 273,020 downwards.
AGCTTTGGCGATGTCAAGTGCTGTGGTGGCTTCTACAAATGATGTCAATTCGGTTTACTGGAATCCTGCCGGACTGACACATCTGGAAGATCATCAAATTTCATTAATGCATGCCAATTATTTTGCTAACATTGCGCAGTACGATTATATCGGATATGCAAGTGTAATTGATGAAAGAAGCGCGTGGGGAATTTCGATGATTCGTTTTGGAGTTGATGACATTATGGACACCACCCAATTAATCGACAATCAGGGAAATATTGATTATAACCGCATCAGTTTGTTTTCTACAGCAGATTACGGATTTACTTTTTCCTATGCCAGAAGATTACCTCTGGAAGGATTTCAATACGGCGTAAACGCCAAAGTGATTCGACGCATCATCGGAAAATTTGCTAATTCCTGGGGTTTTGGTTTTGATTTTGGACTTCAGTTTGAGAAAAACGACTGGATGTTCGGATTGATGTTACGGGACATAACTACGACATACAACATCTGGAATATTGATGAAGACGAATATCAAAAAATTGCAGACGCTATTCCGGGAGAAAACAATGAACTGCCTGAGAGTACTGAAATCACACTTCCGAAAGCACAATTAGGAGTTTCAAAAAAATTTGAATTTCATAATGACACCAGTCTTTTGGTTGCCACAAATTTAAATATGCGTTTTGAGCAGACTAATGATGTTATTTCATCAAAAATGGTTAGTATCGATCCCGCTCTCGGACTTGAATTTGCATACACTGACCTTGTTTTTTTAAGAGCCGGTGCTGGTAATTTTCAGAATGTAACACAATTAGACAATTCTGAAAAATTAAATTTTCAGCCTAACATTGGGCTTGGTTTTAAATACAAAGGCATTCAGGTTGATTATGCCCTTACAGATCTTGGAAACCAAAGTACAGCCATATATTCCAACATTTTTTCCCTTAAAGTCGATTTGGGTATCTTTAGATAAAGATTTATTAAAAAACCAAACATGAAAAATTCTATCTTTCGAAAAACAGTATTATTACTACTATTCATAGTCAATTTTAGTTTTGGACAAAATTTACCATTATCAAAAGAAGCGCATATAAGTGTTTTAACGTGTGGTCTCGGCAATGAATCCTATTCTTTCTTTGGTCATACCGCCATTCGTGTTGCAGATCCTGCAAACAATATTGATGTTGTATATAATTATGGAGCCTTTGATTTCAGGACTCCTAACTTTGTTGCAAAATTCGCAAAAGGTGATTTACAATATTTTGTGATTGCACATTCTTACTCTGATTTTATAAACGAATATAATTATGAAAAAAGAAGTGTTTATGAACAGGAATTACTTGTTCCGCAAGAGGCAAAACAAAAACTTTTTGACAACTTAAACAGCACTTTACTCTCTGACGAACGCTATTATACTTACAAATTTATTGATAAAAACTGCACTTCGATGGTAGTGGATATTATTAATAAAACATTAAATGAAAAAGTAATTACCAAAAAAGGTGACACCAACATGACTTATAGAAGTATTTTATTTCCTTACTTTGACGGTCATTTCTACGAAAAGTTAGGAACAAGTATCATTTTTGGAACAAAAGTAGATCAATTAGGCACTAAAATATTCCTGCCATTTGAACTGAAAAATAGTTTAGAAAAAACAACTTTTCAAAATCATGCTCTTGTGGGTAAAAGCAAAACATTATTAAGTTTTGAAAAAGAAACACCAGCATCCTGGTGGAACAATGCTTACAGTTACATTATTCTGCTTGGTTTTATTATTTTGATAAACAAAAAATTTATCGATAAAATCTATTTATTCATTTTATCTTTAATGGGGATCTTTTTTGTTTCAATGGGATTTTATTCTTTTCACCACGAATTAGCGATGAATTACAATGTGTTGTTATTTAGCCCGCTTTTACTGCTTTTGATTGTTTTTTCAGCAATAAAGAACAAAAAATGGACATACAGACTTGCGCTCTTACATCTGATTTTATTACTTATCTATACCCTTTTTATAATTAACAAAGCACATTTTTTCATTGTCTTACCAATGCTAATTACAAGCGGATTTGTTCTGGTTAGAGTGGCAATCAGGACTAAAAAAAGAATTCCGATAATTATCTAAAGATTACTGTCCTCTGTAGAACAAAACAGTTGTTATAGTTCTAAAAGTAATGCTCAAATCGAGAAAAACACTTCGGTGTTTGATGTAATACAAATCATATTGGAGTTTTATCAGACTTTCTTCAATAGATTCACCATATGAATAATTAACCTGAGCCCAGCCAGTAAGCCCTGGTTTTATGACATGCCTTGTTTCATAGAATGGCATTATATCTGCAATTTCCTTCACAAAAAACGGTCTTTCAGGTCTTGGGCCAATAACAGCCATATCACCTTTTAAAACATTGATAAACTGAGGCAGCTCATCAATTCTTGTTTTTCGCATTAGTCTGCCCAATGGAGTAATTCTTTTATCATTTGACGTTGCAAAAACAGCCCCGTTGCTTTCAGAATTCTCCGTCATAGTCCTGAACTTGTAAATTTGGAATACTTTGCCATATTTACCCACACGTTCCTGAGTATAAAACAAAGAGCCTTTGTTCCAAAAGAAATTCAATATAAAAATTATCGGAATGAAAACAGCACAAATGCATAAGCCTATAAAAGAAAAAACAAATTCAAGTAAGCCTACCAGCAATAAATACAGTTTATTATTATTACTGCGACTGAATGGAAAAAAACGATAAAAATCCCTTGAAATATACTGAACGGGAATACGTTGCGTTTTGCTTTCGTATACCTGAGTATACTCTCGAATAATATTTCCTGACTCCAGTAAATGAAGTAATTGTTGATATAAATCAGGTGTAATACCATCAGTTTTTTGTGAAGCTATGACAATTTCAGAAACGTTATTCTTACTTACAAAACGCGGTAAATCATTCTTTTCAATTTCTTTTATATAATTTAAAGGAAAATCTTCCTGAGATAAATAGTCCGAATTCACAAAACCAATAATTTTATAATGAGGATCTACATTTTCTAATCCTAAAACAAGCTCATCAGCCTGATGCTTATTACAAATTAAAATTACATTCTGTGAAAATCTATGGGTAGCCAAAAAGTAAACATAGAAGAAACGCCATAACAATAAACCTGTAAGTACAGTAAAATAAAAAATAATTATAGTAGAGCGATTTTTAGGTAGTTCAGGAGATAAAACTGGTGTAAACAAATAAAATAAAACTGTTGTAGTAACAGTAAGAATTGCACTTTGAAGAATCTGGAAACGGTTGCTTGCTACTTGTAGATTGTACATTTCGAAAATCATCCCGAAAAGATTTACATAACACACCAGCAAAAAGAGTCCCTGAAATTTTAATTTTTTAAACTCAAAATAATGATAATCGAAAAACTGATCTATCACATATAAGGCAAACAAAATAAAGCCAATATCAAAAAGCCTAAGAAGTAATTTCCTCTCTGATATTTCGAAATGCATTCTTTTTTTTGTTTGCATATATTCTATTTTTTAAGCGCTTTAATTTGAGGCAAATGTATTATAAAAAACAGAAATTAATCGCCTGAATTTTCTGCTTTTTCAGGAATTTTAATCTGCACAGCAAGAAGTGACAATGCGTATACAAAAGCTGGAGCTGCAAGTCGCATAGCCGCATGATTTATAGTTAACAGCCAAAAAACCCAAAAAGACAATGCTAATATATTCTGACGATCATTCAAGAATAAAATCAGTGGAGTAAAAAACAAAATTAATAAACCAATTACTCCAAGTGAGCCATGCTCTGCCAGCATTCTGGTAATCTCATTGTGTGATGCTGCGACAATTCCTGTTTCCTGTGCTCTAATTTCTTTGTTTCTTCCTACACCTACTCCTAAAACAGGATTATCAAAAAACATTTTCAGCTCAGATTCCATAAGTGTTTCCCTACCTGTTAATTTACTTTTCTTTTCCCTTCCGGCAGCATCCTGATTAGCATAGCGTTTATTAATTAATCCCTTTGTTTGTAAAGAGCTATATCCCCAGACTCCCAATCCTGCCAAAAAAGAAAATATAATAATCAAACCTATTTTGGGTTTTGCATTAAAATTAGCCATAAAATACAATACAATCATAAGTATAAATATCATTACAATCGCTGTAAATATTCCGCCTCTTGAAAAAGTAACGATGCCCCGAAAAGCAAAAACTAACACAAAGCCTGCATTTATCATTTGCAGCAATTTACTCTTTGAATTCAGTAGTAATTGTACAAAGAAAACAAAAATACCCAAGCCCAAAATCGTAGAAACCTGATTAGGACCGAATCCTCCCGAGGTTTCAAAATTAGATTGTGTCCCTGTAACAACATCCCTAACGCTTGGCGTATACAAAAACAAGTAAACGACTATAGAAGTCAGAGGCAGGCAAAATGCTGTAATAACTCCCTTTAAACGATCGAATGTTATTTTTCGTTTGTAACAATAAATTGCAGAAAAACCCAAACAAACCGGACCTGATATATTAAAAGCAATAGCTTTTCGAATGTCTGTATCAAAACTTAAAGAAAAAGAAGATACTACGATAGCCGGAATTAATAATATTAAAAAGAACCAATATATAATACTAAATCTTGAAATTCCTGAATAAATCATTCCGAGAAACATATAAACTATGACGGAATATTTACCAAATTCATTAAAAATACCCCCTCCTGTCATTCTTAAAAGCACTTCTACACTTACCACATAAGCAGACATAATAAGCGCTTCATGATTTTTGTTTTTATTTTTAAAAATATAATAAAATCCAAATACAAACAGTATCAGGGTATATCCTGTCGAAATAATGGGTAAAACATATATCAATGCTCCAATAAAAACATGAATTAACAATAAATAAACATATGATAAATCTTCTTTCTTCATTTTAAATCATTTTTCACCCATTTTAAATATTTTTTCATTACACTTTCGGCAGTATATTCTGTTTGAATAATTTCATAAAGAGCATTTCTAAAAGTAATCCTTAAAGCCTCATCGTTCAGCAATTCCTTTAGAGATTGACAAAACAAATCCGGTTCACCTGGATCAATTAAAAACCCATTCTTTCCATGCTTTATAATAGTTGGTATTTCTCCAACACTGGTAACCACAACTGCCTTTTTATGTAAACCATATTCTAAAAGTGCAACGGGAAGACCTTCTGATTTTGAAGTCAGAACAGCAATATCAGCCTGTGCTAAAATTGCCGGAACGTCTTGTCTTGAACCATATATGAAAACATTATTTCTAAGATTAAAATCAGAGATCCTTTTCTTTATTTCTTTTGAACAATCATCTTCAAAATCTTTCCCAACCAAATGAAATGTCCATTCCGGGTAAGATTCCCGGATTTTTTTTGCCACTTCCAACAACAAGAAATGATCTTTATCTTCTCTAAGATTTGCCAGAGATACTATTCGCTTCCCCTGAATCCCTTTCAAAACAGTATTTCCAGAAACCTGATTTGTATTTAAAGGAAAATTCGGTAAATAAACAACATTTTTAGCCCCTAACTTTTCCTCAGCCCAGTTCTTTAACTTTTGATTTACTGCTATAATTCCGTTAAAAAAAGGAAGAACCAATCTTAAAACAAATGAAGATCTTTTATCCAAAAATTCACTACTTCCATAATGGTCATGCCAAATTATTTTTAACGAAGGATATGTTATTTTTAATAAAAAGGCAAAAAAAAAGGAAGTGCTATGTGCATGGACATAAGAAACCTTGTTTTTTAAAACAAACGATCGCAACCGAAAAAGAGCTTTAAAATCAAGTTGCTTTTTTTTATTCAAAAACAAATAAGACACGTTCTGATTCAATTGATTCATTAAGTGACCTTCTTTACGAGTCGCAACCAAACCTGAAAACTGAACTTTATCAGCCAAAACATTTGCGTAATTAAGAGCCATACGTTCAGCCCCCCCTGGTTCAAGTGAATCTATAATTTGAATGATTCTCATTTCAATATAAGTTTTTTAATTTCATTTTCAAAAAACTCAACAGTGTATTGCTGTGACCATTGGCTTGCTAACTTTTTTTTAAAAATAAAATCATCTTCGTTAAGGATGATATTTTCAATTTTTGATACATCTTTATTAAAGTCCATTTCAAGCAAAAGTCCTCTGTTACCATAATCCAGCATAAAAGGAACACAGGAAACTTTAGTCGAAATTGGAACACATCCCCAAAACATTCCCTCAGCAATAGCTTTTGGCCAGCCTTCACTTTTGGAAGGTAAAATCACAAAATGGCTGTTTTGATATGCCTTTTTCACTGTTTCCTGATTTTGATTTCCCTTCAGAACAACAATTTCATTTAATGCATTGGAAGCAATATAATTCTCCAGTGCCTTTCGTTCTATACCCTCTCCATACAATTCAAGTATCACATTGTATCCTTTTCTAAATAATTCTTCAACTAGTTGTATCGTATACAAAGGATTTTTGCCCGGAGACAATGTTCCTACAAATACAAAATGGATTTTTTCCTTTAAATTCAATATTTTTATTGGTATCACATCTTCTTCTGAGTAAGTAGCCGTAAAAAAAGGTTTAATATTACTTGTACTTCCTTCCCATTCGCCATAGACCAAAACCTTCATATTTCGAGTTAAAAATGCATTATTCAATATCCATTTCTGTACCCGATAACTCCATGGCTGTTTAGATTTTGGATCCCAGTTTCCGGCATATTTTGCTGTTTTGGTTTTATGCGGAAATAGTATCTGAACCAAACAGCCAATCAACCCAACATTTCCCGGACAACGTAAATGAATATGATCAGACTTCTTTATCGCCCAAAAAATCCTCCAAAATATTAAAGGCAACTTAAATATCGAACTTAAAGTATTTTTTAAAGTTGTAACATTAAAATTTGGAATTTGCTTAAAATCGATATTTTTAAAACTATACGGTATATCAATAGCTCCCGGATTGTTTTTCGTCAAGGGAGCAACTATAATTAAATCGTCAGTGTATTTTAACCAGACATTCATCTCTCGAACATAAGGTGCATAGCCAAAATATTTTTCATCTTTCTTAATATGAACAACATGAGTAATAATTATAAATTTCATTCGCTTTTGACTAAATTATTCTTGCTGGAGTCTAATTTTGTTAGAAACAATCTCTTAAATCTATTTATACATAATGTATTTTGAATAAAATCAATTCAGTTTTGGTTTGTTAAAAAGCAAAGAGCACCACCCAACAGTCCTTCCCAAAGCTTCTGTTAAAGCTGTCTTTTTATTTTTGCCGGTAACTGAATTTGTAAATCTGATTAGTATTAATAAAATAGTTATCGCATTCCATTTATAATAATCCACAAAACCAGGTTTAGGATTTTTTACTCGCCACACATACCAGCCGTTTCTAACAACCATTTTACCATACTTATATTGATTTGGCCTTCCAGAGGCAGCGTGAAAATGAGATAAATGAACATTTGTATTAATTACATTTTTACCAAATTGTAAAGCTCGCAAACTAAAATCTGCATCTTCATACAAACCATATCCCTCAAAATATTTGGAAAATTTAATATGATCACAAACATATTTTCTAAAAGACATCGACATTCCAATTAACAAATCAACTTCATGAATTTTGTTATTTAAAGGAAAACCACAGGTACGACCATGCGAATAGTTTGGCATTTTACCTGGTGCCAGATTAGATTGTAATCCTAAAAAATTGCGCACCACATTACGTTGTCCTTCTTTATAAACAAACTCGTCAAAAAAATAATACTTTTTGGGATTATACTTTTTACCTTCTTCTATTGGTTTCCAATTGTTTTCATTGATAGCTACGCCTCCTACCCCGAATATGCTTGAATCTGATTTAAAAGTCTTTATTAATTCTTCAAAATAATCTGGTTCTAAAACAGTGTCATCATCCAAAAAGCAAATAATTTCAGTTGTATTGTTTACATTTTTAATTCCAAAGTTTCTTTGTTTTGTTAATCCCCGATTTTCATTATCAACCAGAAAATATTTTAGATTTTTAAATTGATTTTTAAGAAGAACAGACTGTGTTTCATTGTTGAGTGATCCGTCAATAATTAAAATTTCATCTGGATATAAGCTTTGTACCTGAACCGACTTCAATAATTTCAGCAATGGTTCAGGGCGCATGTAGGTACAGATAATTAAAGTAAATTTCATTGAATATTTGTTTTAAAAATAGAATAAATATTCAAAAAATAAGCCTCTCTCTCTAAGTGCTTCACCCATAAATCCCGATTATTTCTTTGCATTAATTCAAAATCATCTGAACTAATTTTTTGATGAAAATCTATTAATGTATCTACTATAGAATCTTCTTTACAAATTAAACAATGCTTTTCCCATTCAATTTGACCTGCAAGTGGAAACCTAAAATCAGTATCTACAATTAATGGTATTCGTCCCATAGCAAGAGTTTCATAAAAACGTACTGAAAAATTGCCTGCTCCACGCATGCAGAAAGTATAAGGATTACGAACAATGTTTTCAAAAAATTCAGTAGTCGTTCTTCGTAAATCTTCATCGTTTTGTACCCCTGCTCTATAACTATTTCTATAAATAAAATCAGTACTGATAAGATCACTATTTTCGAGTTTCTTTAACAATTTAAATCGTTTAAGGCTTGAAGGAAAAAAAGACTGATAGTCAGTTTGTATTTTCCCTAACCATCTTTTCATATTGTATTTTAAGAAAATTATAATTTCTTTACTTCTTTTTACAAACGAATTATTAGCGTGTCCTACAAAGCCGACTTGGGGTTTATCCTTTTTTTTGAGGGGAACAAACCCCGTATTTAAATATCTAAAAGGATCCGAAATAAAAGAAGGAAAAATAAACGTTTTGTCATCTAACTTCGATTCAAATCCTCCTAATCGAAAAGTATATACATTATTAGTATTCCTAATAGTTCTGCCAAAATCTCCCCCGCTGTAAATCCATACTTTTTTATCGTATTTATTTGCTTTTTTGATAAAAGCAGATAATTTTTCCTGACTTTTAGTTCTGTCATATCTTGCAATATCAATGGGTACCACAGCAATATCACAATCTTTTATGTCATTTACAATAGTATATTTAGTTAACAAATTGACATTATTAATATAACATAAATCCAATAATAAAGGAAAAATAAACTTTCGATTCTCAGGAATTAGGCACATAGTGTCTGTATATAATTTTAACATACTCATGAAATAAATTTATTACCCCCAATAATAGAAGCATATTTTGAAAAACTACTATTATACATTTGATCAATTTTCACAAAACAAACTGTACCACTTTCAATAATAAAATAAAAATCCAAAAATGTTTTTAAATGATATTCTTTATTGCTTTTATTATTTTCCAAATGATATGGCATTCCCTCCAGTGTCTTGTAATTAGTTTTTGCTCTTATATAGTTTAAAAATGTTTCACTATCAGATAAAACATATTTTATTTCTTCAGGATATTCCTTACTTACTTCTTCAATTTTTGATATTACTTTTTGAATTAAATTATCTTTCTCTTGATTTTTTAATTCTATTTTAGTTGTGTCTTTAAAATCACCCATTAAGGAAGTAAATCGAGTATGAATCACAATTCTTTCTGTTTTTGAAAGCTTCATTACATTACTTAACAAATAATCAGAAGGCTTAAAAAGTTCTAAATAATTTTTTCTCCAAATTAGATTTATTTCTTGACTGTCATTCTCTTTATATAATGTTGTTAAATAATCGACATTACAATAAATCAGTATTGTTTTTGCATTTGTCCTTTCAATCAATTCTAAAGGATTGATATTAAAATTATTAACCAAATAAAATATTTTTGTAGAAAAAACATTATATCTAATTTCTGTCTTATTTATTTTCCAGTCTATCTTATTAGGAATCAAAAATGACTCTAATTCAAACGGATGGTCAAACAATATTTTAAAATCTGAATGAATTAGTTTAGAAACTTCATAAAAGGAAATGATCCCTTTTAATCTATCAACCAATCCTCCATGTGGCACTTTACCATCAAAACATATTATAATCTGCCTTTTCTCCTGTTTGGAGAAAAATGAGATTCTCCGGATATAGTAATTAAACAGAATTAACTGCTTTATTTTTAATGATATATATTTTTTTACTTTTTTAAATAACCTTTTCAAATTATATTTTTTTACTCCATACAATACTAGATTCCCATCCTTTTTGCAACGTTTTATACACTGAATACCATTTTATAAATGACTGGTTTTTGATTGATTTTATAAAATAAATTAATTTATAACTGTTTATCTGTTCATCCGTAAAATGTTTTCTTTTTAAATACATTATTGTTGGTGATGGTTTTGGCTGAATTTCATCATCTTCCCATTGCTTTTTTATTTTGATTCTAAATCCTCCCATTGGAGCTTTCAGATGAGTAATTTTCAAATCAGGAAAAAAAATAATATCATTCCCTAAATTACGTAGTTGACAACCAAAATCAGTATCTTCACCATAACCAAATTCAAGAGACATATCAAAACGAATCTGAGCTAAAGCATTTGTTTTGATAAAACTATACCCTGATCCAAAAATTCCCGATTGATGAGTGTCATTAAAATATTGGATCTGATTGGGTTGTAAACACACAGTAGTAATTGCATTTGTTCCATATTGTACCGATTTTTTAAATACATTTTCAATTAATTTTTCATCAAAACGAATATCATCATCATTAAAAAATACCCACTCGCTAGTTACTTCTTCCAAAGCTAAATTTCTAGCATTACAAGCACCTGACTGATGCGTAAAAATGTGCTTAATTGTAAACGGCCAAGTTTCCGTAGATAAATAATCCAACTCCGAAACGCTATCTGTTTGCGGATTCTGCTCTACAATAATAATCTTATTTGGTAAATGGGTTTGTTTTGATAAATCTTTTAAAACATCATATAAGTATTGTTTTCTTCCGATAGTTGGAATAATAACATCAATCGTCTTATTATCCAAAACTCTTTTTGTTGACTGTACTTCAATACTTTCGAGCAAATTTTCACTTAGTACTTTTTTACTGTGAAATAAGCTAAGAAAAAATGGTAAAAAAACTATCTTTCTTTCATATAAAAACAAATTAGCGAACAGCAAAAATGTCCATTGAATCTTGTAATGCTGTTTTACAAAACGGAACAGCAGGAAATTATTTTTTTTATGTTTATCATCATTCTCTAAAACATCAATTAGTAAAGCTGGTTCTGAATAACAAAAAAGTCCTTTAAACATGGCTAATTTTGCCAACGAATTCAAAAAATAATCAAAATTCTCAGATTTACTTAAATCCTTTTTCAAAACTAATAAAACTGAAGCGTGTATCCCTCCAACATCACTACTCATTAGCCAAGTGGGATACCTTACTTTTTTATTAATTTTTATGAAAGGTGAGTCTTCTACATAACCAATCAAATCAGATAAAAATACTTTTTCTGACAAACTATAAGAAGCCATTATTTTATGATGATGAAAAATATCATTTATTTCTGAGAAATTAATATTTGGTTTTAAACAGATTTCACACCAAATGAGCAAATCATTAGGAAAGTAAGAAGCTATTTCGAATATCGCTTTAGATATATTTTTTGCAGAAAAAATAATACTTTCCCCTTCCCTTTCAATGGCAACAACTTTATAATCTCTATGATAAATTACAACCATAATCTGAGGTTATTATTTTGGTTAATCATCTTTTTATAAAATTCAATATTTTGTTTCGCAATTCCTTTAATATCATAATCTTTTTCAACTCTTTCTCTTGCAGATTTACCTATTTTCAGGCACATCTTTTCATTATTCAATATATCGCTAATTTTTTGAGCAAAACCACTATGATTGACAGGATTAATTAAAAAACCATTAACCTCATCATCTATCATTTCGTTTGCCCAGCCTATATTAGAAGCTACGATAGGTTTTGCCATTACCATTGCTTCCAGCCATGACAGAGGAAAAGCTTCAGCAAAAGAAGGGAATACACAAACTGTTGCCTGTTCAATTTTTTCTTTTATTTTAGAATAAGGAATACTTCCTAAATACGTTACATTTTTAAAGGCCTGATCTGAAAAAAGAGATTGCATCATTTGCCAGGTTGATGAATTTCCAGAAATAACATCCGGAACATCTTTTCCAATCAAAACCAGCTTAGCATCAGGGTTTTTCTCAATTACTTTATTAAATATTAAGGGTAATTCTAAAAGCCCTTTTTTTCGAATCAGGCTTCCAAAATATAAAACTTGTTTTTCATTAGTATCAGCTATTTTTTCAAAATGAAATAAATTTGTATCAATACCGTTCGGGATAATCGTAAAACTTTTGTTTAACCCAAAAACCATATTAGTTGTCTCTGCAGTATAACTACTTACAGACAACAAAGCATCTGCTTTTTGTAAAGCTCTTTTTTCATGAAACTTATTTATCCATTTTACAGGCCGGTTATCCATATGACAAAAATAAGCATCTGAACCATGCAGTCTTATTACCAAAGGGCATTTATCAGGTTTAATAAATGATGTCATACCTGTCCAGTCTGGTGCCTCTATTACATCAATTTTATTATCTGAATGTAATTGATTAATTATTTTCTCTATTTTCTTTTTTGTCAAAAACCAGGACAAGCCTTTAAGCTTTACATTTTTTATTGTCTGGACAAAAACACCATTATCTTCAAAACATGAATCTTCGTTTTGACCATACACAAGAACCCTAACTTCAACGCCTTCTGCTAAGAGACCAATTGCCAGATTTTTTATACTTGTACCAATACCGCCTGAGTTTCCTGTATTAGGATGTGGATATTCAGGTGTTAAAAAAGCAATTTTCATGATTTATTTCTTAAAAAAATCTGTCAGAATTCTGGCTGTAAACATTTTGGCGCCAGCGTCATTCATGTGTCCACAAGACGAAAAATATTTATTCTCCACCACTACATTTTCATAGTTATGGATTTCGGGATAGGCTTTTTTTACTTTATCGAAGTAATTCATACCCATAACGTTTTCGCACATTGGAGTCATAATCGCAATAAACCTGATATGGTTTGCTTTGCAAATGTTTTTTATTTCTTCGTAATACTTATTATGAGGCAACGGATTTAAATTTGCTATATTATTTTTCATATTGCCTTTCTTGTGTTTTATCAACGGATAGTATCCTGAATTATCTAAAAGATTTGTTTTTTCTCCTTTCACAATCTTATAAATTTCACGAAAACCTATTTTTCCATCAAATTTTATATATCTGTAAAAAGGAATATAATACAATTCGTTGAAATCTTCCTGAGTTTCAAAATGATTTTTTATGACTTCAGAATTATGAATATACGGTAAAAATTTAGCTGAAACACCTTCTGACTGATGATCGTTTGAAAGATTTAAATCAGCTTCCAGAATTACATTTTTAATTTCATACTTTCTTTCAATCATTAATTTAAGCATTAATGAAGCTTCAAACAAATGTCCTCCGCTCATTCCGTAATTAAAGATTTTTAATCCCCTGTCTTCAAACATTTGTGACACAAAATGATTATTGGCACGGGATGATCCAAGTATAACAACATCATAACTTTTTGCTTTTGAATTAAAAACAGTTTCAATTTTTCCCCTATTTTTAGATTGTAAAAAAGCGTAAGTATAAATTCCGTCTAAACCAACAGCTATCAGAAGGATTACAACAAAAATTTTGGCCGTATAGATTAAGAATTTCTTCATTAGAATTGAAAATATATAAACTCTTTATAATCTGAAAAAGTACCAAAAGCCATAATTGCCATAATTGCCAAAGCTGCTTTTAGCAAACTTCTTTTTCCTGAAATAGGTTCTGTTTTAGTACGATTATTCCATTCTACCAAAACAAATAATACTATCATAAGAATCAATTCATAATTATAGCGTTCGTTTGCTAAATATTGAAAATCGAAATGTCTGTTTGTTAATACACGTTTCAAATATAAAACAGCGTCTGTTATGGTTTTTGCCCTAAAAAACACCCAAGCAACACAAGTAATCAAAAAGGTAGAAAAAATACTTAACACAATTTTTACAGAACTAAAATCCGATTTCAATTCTATTGTATCCATATTATTTCTGTTGCTGTTTGATAAAAGTAAAGGCAAGAAGTAAACTGCATTTATGAATCCCCAGGCGATGTATGTCCAATTGGCACCATGCCAAAAACCACTTACCACAAAAATGATGAATGTATTTCTAATTTTCATCCATAGCCCACCTTTGCTTCCTCCCAGAGGAATGTACAAATAATCACGAAACCAGGATGAAAGCGAAATATGCCAACGGCGCCAGAATTCGGCTATATCTCTTGAAAAATAAGGGTAATTAAAATTTCTAAGTAAATCTAATCCGAATAGTTTTGAGGTTCCCAAAGCCATATCTGAATAACCTGAAAAATCTCCGTAAATCTGAAATGCGAAATAAACAGCTCCCAACATCAATGAGAATGAATTCATTGAAGTATAATTATCAAAAATAGCATTGGCATAAGTAGCACAAGTATCAGCAATAACGACTTTTTTGACAAGTCCCCAAATGATTTGATAAATTCCTTCTTTTGCTTTTTGAAAATCAAATTCTCTTTTAACTTTTACTTCAGGCAACAAATGAGTGGCCCTTTCGATTGGTCCGGCTACAAGAAGCGGAAAATAACTCACAAAAAGAGAATAATCGATGAAATTATACTCAGCTTTTATTCTTTTATAATAGATATCAATTACATACGATAATCCGTGGAAAGTGTAGAATGAAATCCCTACCGGCAAAACTACATCTAATAAGATTGGACTCGCGTTAAAACCAACTGTAGTTAACATTTGTGCAAACGAAGCTGAGAAAAAGTTGTAATATTTAAAAACGCCCAGAAACCCCAGATTGACCATAATACTTAACCAAAACCAAAATTTACGATTCTTTTCATCAGCTGCTTTTTCGATTTGAATCCCTGTATAATAATCCAAAAAAGTTGAAAACACCAATAAGAATAAAAATCTCCAGTCCCAACAGGAATAGAAATAGTAACTGGAAATAATTAACAATGCATTTTGAGTACTTTTGGTTTTATTAAAAACAAACCAGTAGAGAAAAAAAACGATTGGCAGAAAAATGGCAAATGTTAATGAGTTGAAAAACATTTATAGGATTTTGTTGAAAGCTTAAATTTATGTTACTTCTACGTAAGCAGTTGAAAATGGTTTTCTACCATTTTTTGCAAAGAAAACGAATTAGCAATTAATTCCCTTGTGTTTATTGATATGTTTTTATTTCCTAAGTATACATTTTCTAAAACTTCAGCTAATTGTCGGGTATTTTTTGCATCAACTATAAATCCGTTTTTGGCTTCAGTAATTACTTCTTTATTACCTCCAACATTTGTTGTGATTACAGGAACATTTGCTGCTAAACTTTCTAAAATAGACAAACTAAAACATTCCATATGTGTTGGCTGTAACATATAATCATATTGCGAAAAAATTTCATTCAGATTTGAACTGTTTCCTTTAAAAGCAAAACAATTTTCGAGTCCATAAGTTCTAATTTTTTCGACTAATTGATTTTTATAAGGACCATCACCATAGATATCAATTTTAATTTCGCTTTTTATTTGAGAAGGAAGAAGATCAACTGCAATAATCAAATCCTGAATTCCTTTTGACTCTCTCAGATGTGAAGCTACCAGAAAACGTGGTTTAGTTACACTTCTTATTTCCCTTACTAAAATATGATCTATAATTACACCATTATAAATTGTTTGTGTTTTGGATTTTAAATGCCTTCCAAAATCTTTCAAAATAGCATTTACTGTATAATCTGACACCCCAACAAATACCTCAATGTGTTTTGAAAATAGAATTCCTTTCAGTTTTTTTTGAATTTTCTTTTTGAACGAATATCCATTTAACGGTCTTGGATTATGATCTACAGCGATAATTTGTGCTTTAGAGTATTTCCTGATTGCAGCAAAAAAAGGCGTACATAATTCTACAAAATGAGTTATGATATGCGTATAATCCGGTTTGTTTTCTTTGCAAAAATCAAGAAAACTTTTTTCGGAGTTTTTAGTTTTACTACTATGAATGGTTAATGCGGAATATCCTCCATGATCTGAAAAATTTGGAAAAAACCAGTCTACTTCAATTCCATTCGACTTACACTGCTTATCAAATTCCCAAAAAAAATAATCCATCCCTCCTACTCTTTCCGGAAGCAGTTGGTAATTGCAGATTAAGGCTATCTTAGTCATTTTTCTTTTTGAGTAAACTTTTATTGAGATGTTTAATAATCTTTGATTCTACTTTTTGAGTGTAAAATATGCTAAAAAAAATCATGCAAATTATTATTAAAAGAGGTGCAATAAAACTATATGGATAAAAATAATGCACTATTCTCCGGATCCAGGCCACCCCAATGTTTTCATGAATCAGATATAAGAAATAGGATGAAAAACCAATAATCACTAAGAGTTTACTTTCAAAAAATGATAAAACCTCAGGGTTGTAAACAAATAAAAAAAACAACCCAAACATAATTGAAAATGACACTAATTCATTTATACTAAAAGATATGTTTATTAACCCAAATGTCACTGCTATAAATAGTAAATTCCAAAAATTAGATTTGTTCTTATATAACATGTAAAAAAGGGCCCCAGAAAGAAAAAAAGACAGATTTTGTACAAGATTAAATAAATTAATGAATTTCTCAATAATTTTAATTTGGTTTAGTCCTAAAAAAAGTATTCCATTAAAAATCAATAATATTAAAAAAGAAACTGCAATAAAATTTCGTTTAAACCTCTGTGTGTTTAGAAAATAAATAGTACTTGCCAAAAAATAAAATTGAATTTCAGGCCACAGACTCCAGTACGAATAATTGATGTAACTAAAATGACTTTGAGTTCTACAAATTAAATCGAAGACATTTGGAGGCAAAAAAGTTATGCTGGTTATTAAATTCCTAAAATGATTACTCTCATCAAAAGTATGTGTAGTATCAAACAATTTTAAAAATACAAAAGTTATAACCGATGCAATAAGCATAGAAGGAAACAGCCGTATGAATCTTTTTTTCCAGAAAGTAATTTTATTGTCTGTTCCCTCTAATGTATAACAAATAACAAAACCGCTAATCATGAAGAAAAAAGGGACCCCTCTAAAACCATAATGAAAAAAATCAGCCCCAAAATATGGCTGTACAGGATCATTCCAACGATAAAAATAATGATAAAAAACAACTGCTAAAATAGCAATAGCCCGAAAACCATCCAAAATTTTTATTCTTCCAGTATTATGGTAAGACTCTTTATTACTCAAAATTATATAATGTTTCTGCGATTCTTTTGCTTGTGCCTAATAGAGGCTCGCTAACCTGTAATTCAATCATTGATTTTCTTTCTGATTTTCTTTTTTCAGGATTTTTCAAAGCATCGTTTATTTGATCTATTAGTTGTTGTGGATTTAAAGCAATAGTGACTGCCTTGCTATCTACTACTTTTTTAAAATGATCATATTTTAAAAACCTTTGATCGTTATACAATCCATTTTCTAAATTACCAAAAACGGTATTGATTACGGGTTTATCAAAAAGCATAAAATCAAGGCTCATTGTTGAGCACATATTAATATTGAGGTCGGCAAATTCCAATAAAGCTCTCAAATCCTTAATATCTTCATCACTCGGAATTCTCTGTGACCAACTTTCAACATGCCCCTCTCTTGTTAAAATCCATTTTGGAACGTTCCAGATGATTTCAGGATATTTTTCCCTTACTGCTCTGAACCTGCTATCATCTTCAGCCGGAGAAGTTCTTACTAAAAGCTGTACAGAATGTTTTATTTTATTATTTCGTATAGCATTGGCAATGGAGTCTATAACAATTGGATCGTTTTGCCCTATAGAGACATCAGCACAGCTAAAACAGATTATCTTTTTATGGTCATCCAAGGCAAATTTACTTACAAAATGCTCTCTTACAGTTTCATATTTTTTTAGAACATACGGTTCAAATTGCGGTGTTCCAACTACCCGTACATTTTCTTTTTTTACATTCGGATAAAAATACAGCAATTCCTCTTTCATTAATTTGCTCCAGACCAAAAAATAATTAAATGTCCCGAGCATTCGTCCTTTTGACGCCAAATTATCCCAACTGAAAATAAAAGTACTTGTTGATATTTTCAATTGAATTGCCGCAAATAAAAAAGGGGCTAAATATGGCGGTCGCTGGTGTGTAAAAAATAAATGAGCAGGTTTATCTTTTTTTAATATTTCAATATATTCTTTTGTTACTTTATTTTTCGAAAATGATAAAAACTGAAATTTTTCTGCTAATAAAATACTTGAATTACTATTAAAAATACTAGTAAAGAAATGTAGCATTTTAATTACAACTCCTCTTGACGAAAAACCTTTAGGATATCCTGAAATTAAATTATCCTTCATCCCATAAAAATTTTTATTTTTTTGCAGATGAGCCAATTCTTTCCATTTTCTAAAAAACCAGGTTTTTCTATCTTCGCTAAAAACCGGTAATTCTTTTATTTCAATATTAGGATAATCAAATCTACTGTAACAACCAATTGGTAATCCGGAATATATAACTATGCTATCATTTTTTTGTACTGCTTCATTAATAAAGTCACTCATAATAAAGTTTCTAAAACCTACACCATCAGTTATTACTATTCCAATTTTTTTTTTCATTTCAAAAGTTCTATATCTTAAGCATATTTTTTAACACCTGTTTTTTTCTTTGTAAATATTTTTTAATTCTAATATGAACAGGATAGTTTCTTTTTCTATTGTGCACAATCATCTCTTTGTAATTTGAATCAGGATATACTACCTCGACGGAATTACCATTTTGTGAAGGGTCTTTAAAAGCAGTAAAACCATATTTTTTTGTAAGAAGGCTAAAAATTGACTGATCATGACGATGCTCTCTAAAATCTTGATAATTCTCAAATCCGCATTTATTTTCAATGTCTGTTAAGATTCTTTCATCTTCTGCAAAATTCAGCCACTCTTCCATAAATTTTAATGATCGCTCTGTTTTTTTTATTAAAATAAAGCTTGCTAGCCTTTGTTTTGTATCAAAATACTCAGGGCTATCACAATTCATTAAAATGAATGCGTCTCTTTTTGTCCAATGGCTTTCGGTATGTGAGAGTTCGAAAGGAATTATATCCTGATTTTTTTCATGGCACAAGGAAATTAAATCTTCAATAGAATTTACAAAGTAAGAACCGGAATCACAATAGAATAAAAAATCATTAAACTTCAAATCTTCTAATGTCTTTTTTATAAAATATGGTTTCCATAACCAATATCCATCACCTCTCTTTTGTTCCAGAATTTTTTTATTTATATTCCTAAACTCTGCATCAATATTATTTGGATTATATGAAATTATTTTAGTAAAAGATCCTGTTTTTTTCCCCGTCCTGCTATTTATTTTTTGACTTTTCTTAAATAAATCATTCGCATAATTGATTAAGACTACTTCAAACTCTTTTTTTACTACTGCCGATTGCCTTTTTAATATAATTTTATAAATACTAGACACCTTTTAGATCATTTTTATTAGAAATTTTATTTAATACATAATTACCGAAATCAATGCCCTTAACCTCAATATTATTATATGTTATTTTTGAAAGAAAATATGACACTTTAATTATTAAAAAATAAAAAGAAAAGAAAAGAAAATCATTATGCAAAACAAAATAAGAGAAATGAAAATGAACCGTAACTTTTTCACAAATACCTCTAAGAACATAACCCAAAATATACAGTATGATAAAATGATTTAAATACATACTAAAACTGACAACACCAATTTTCTGAACAAAATCATTAATAACAAACTTATTATTGGTTGTGTAGGTACCTATTGAAAATAAAACAAATATGATTCCGTAGACATATTCTCTTTTTATGAAAAAGAATGGATATTCCAAATTAAACTTAAAAAAAGAAAATCCAATATATAAAAGAATTGAAATCATCAATGCTATTTGTCCAAAATTAAAAGAGAAAGTAAGATTCTTATTAATGTGGTACAAAATAATTCCCAAAACAAATATTGGCAATTGATTTGGTAGCCAAAAATACAAAGACCATTTATTTATACTTCCAAAAATCGAATTCAACAAAAACATAGTGTAATTTAAAAACAAATGATTTATAGCAATTGAAAACAGAATTGTAATTAAGAATAAACAAATTGCTTTTCTTAAAGAATTTATATATTTAAACAATATTGGAATCAACAAATAAAAGAGCATTTCTATTCCTACTGACCAGCCACCGGGCGGTATATCATTAATTCCTGGTAGATAAATTCCGTTTGTAAAAGTATAGTTTGCAATTAAATTTTTCAAATTAATTGTATTATGCTTAATTAAAACTTTATAAAAAACATAAATTAATCCTGCAATATAATAATAGGGAGCAATTCTAAAAAATCTGCGAATAAAGAAATTTCGGTTTATAAACTCTCCTTCTTTCAATTTTCTTTTAGAATAAGAATTAAATAAAGTAAAACTGCTTAAAATAAAAAATAACTGAACTCCTAAATCTCCATTATCATAAAAATTTCTACCAAAATCAGACACCTTAAATGATTGTGAACTATGAATTAGTATAACCAACAATATTGCATACCCCCTAAGGGCATTTACCCAATTGTATTTATCAACAACTATGTTCATTAAAATAGCTTCCCTATTCGCTTTATCATTTTAAAAGCTTCTTTTTCGATTTTAACCTCTAATGGAAAATTATCAAAATAATCATTCCCTCCTTTAAATTGAATTATATCTTTTTCAATTATTAAATTATCTTTTTTTTCTGCTTCTAATATCTTAATTTTATTCGATAAAAATGGAAATAACTGATATTCATTCAGTATTAATTCTCTTGCTTTTACAATAGCGTCTAAATTTTCTTCCCATTTATTAGATGATACTATCTCTTTTAAAAACAAATTAATATGCTTGTCTTTTGGGTCAATCTGTATAAAAGAATCCTTTGGAAAAAAAGTTTCTATTTTATTACATCCAAAATACAAAGGCATTGTATAACTTAAAAAGCAATCTGCTATTTTTTCTGTCCAGTAATAATCACTCTGAAAGTTTTCGTAAGCAATTGCATATTTAGCTTTGCTCAAAACATCCCATTTATCATCTATCGGATTTATGCCTCTGCCATAAAGGTTCACAAAAGGAAGATTTTTAATGTTGTCCAAAAAGTCCATTCTTTTCGTATGTCCTTTCGAAGACCTTTGATTACTTGTTATCCAGACTACATTATCCTCTTTTGTTAAATTTTCAGCTTTTAACCCCTTTAAAAAATCAAAACTTTTATTAATATGCCAGGGTAATGCCCCATGAGATAAAATATTGTTTTTCTTAATATCTAACTGATTAATTATCAGTTTTACATTTTTATTTGCATATTGTCTGTATTTAGAAACCTCATTCGGCGGTTCTAAACAAATATGTATAACATTTTCTCTATTGACTTTAATAGAAAAATCTTTCTTTGGATAATCTAAAACAACTAAATAATCACATTCATCAATAGCATCTTCTGTAAAAAGTAAATCGCCCCATTTCATAGAATTATCAGGCGTTTGTCTTTTTAAATCAGGATAATTGAAGTACCGTTCAATTTTTATTATCATTTTTTAAAAATCTCTAAATTGTTTTTGATGATTAAGCTTCCAAATATTTGCTTTTTGAAGACTTTGCAAGAACAATTCTGAACTATTTCCCTCTCCAAAATCATTATCAGAAACTCGAACTTCATGAGAATCAATCAGTGAAAGTGCTTTGCTAATTTTTTCTTTAGAATAATCTGTATTGATAATATCGGCATGAATCGCCCTGTTTTGCTGGCGGGTTCCTATATTAATAATTGGTATTCCATAATAAGGAGCCTCTCTGATACCAGCGCTGCTGTTGCCAATTATAAACTGACTGTTTTTTAAAAGTGTTAAAAAATACTCGAAACGAAACGAAGGAAAAATTCTAAACCTTGAATTTTCTTTTAATCTTTGGTACGCATCAATAATAAACTGACTTCCTAAATCATTATTTGGATAAACCACTATATAATTATGATTGTCTTGTAACAAGGAATCAACAAAAGTTTCTGCATATTGTTGCATATCATTAATTTCTGTGGTTACAGGATGGTACATAACAATGGCAAAACTTTCAAAATCAATATTATAATATGCTTTTGCTGTTTGCAGATCCGGCAATTGATCTGAAAACATAATGTCAATATCAGGAGATCCAATTGTAAAAACAGATTCTTTTATTTCTCCCATTTGTATAAGTCTTTTTTCAGCCTGTTTGTTTGAAACAAAATGTATATGACTCAATTTACTCACACTGTGCCTGATCAATTCATCAACGGTTCCCGAAATTTCTCCGCCTTCAATGTGGGCTACCAAAATATTGTTCAATGACCCTACAATAGCTCCGGCAAGCGTCTCTACTCTGTCACCGTGCACTATTATCATATCCGGATTTACTTCTTTACAATAATTAGACAGCCCTTCAATGGTTTTGGCAAGTGTCAAATCCATTGTGGTTTCGTGCGTATGATTCTGAAAAGTATGTATATTTTTAAAATTACATCTTTCAATTTCGATTAAAGTATAACCATAAACCTCTTGTAAATGCATACCCGTAACAAAAACAAAAACTTCAAACTCAGACTGCTTTTCCAAAATTGAAATCAATGATTTTATTTTACCAAAATCAGCGCGGGTTCCCGTAAGGAATAGGATTTTTTTCATTTATGCAAAGTCAGAAAAATCAAGTTGCTCATCATTTTCAATATCCCTCATAGCAGTTTTACCCAGTAATTCATTAAAATGTTCTGCTAAAATTTTACCTGTGCCAGGTCTTTTAACCCAAATATTTTCTTTAGTTAAAATTTCTCCTTTTTTTATTGGTGCAATAGCACAAACCGTTGCAAATGCAAAATCAATTGTAACTTGTTCTTCTGCAGCCGGTTTTTTTGTTCCACCTCGCATTTGTGCTATTTCGACACTGGAAATAATTAATTCCTGACATGCCTTTTCATCCATACTACACACAATATCCGGCCCGGTACGCTGCATGTGATCTGTAAAGTGTCTTTCCAGAATACTGGCACCAAGCGCAACAGCTCCTAAACAGGCATTATTATTCAGGGTATGATCACTTAATCCAAAAACTTTGTCAGGAAAAGCCTGGTGTAATTGGGTCATTGCACCAAAACGAACTAAATGTATCGGTGTTGGGTATAAATTGGTCGTATGCAAAAGTGCTACGGGAATATTATGTTTATCAAAAACAGCAACTGCCTTCTGAATACTTTCTATTGTATTCATTCCGGTACTCAAAATAACAGGTTTTCCAAAAGAAGCAATATGCTCTAATAAAGGATAATTATTACATTCTCCTGAACCAATTTTATAAGCCGGAATATCAAACTTTTTTAATCGTTCAGCTGCAGCTCTGGAGAAAGGTGTGGAAATAAAGATCATCCCTTTGCTTTCTACATAATTTTTAAGTTCCAATTCATCAGTCTCATTCAGAGAACAGCGCTCCATGATTTCATAAATAGAAACATCAGCATTACCCGGAATTACCTTTTTCGCAGCACCACTCATTTCATCCTCCACAATATGTGTTTGGTGTTTAACAACCTCAACACCTGCCCTGTGGGCTGCATCTACCATTTCTTTAGCTACTTGTAAAGAGCCTTCATGATTAATTCCAATTTCGGCAATAACTAATGGCGGAAAATCCGGGCCTATTTTTCTTCCTGAAATTTCTATATATGGGTTCATAAAATGAGTTATGAGTTATGAGTTATAAGTTTTTGATAAAGATATTCAGCATACTCAAAATCTTCCTGAGTGTCAATATCAACATTGGCAAAAATATGATTTACTTCGAATGGAAAAGCATTTTCTGAAACAATAATATCATCTAAAATTAAAGAAGCTTTAGTAATATATAACAGTCCATTTTCAAAAAATAAAGGATCTAAATCCTGGCTTCGCTGTCCGATCGCATAATTAAACGGAATAAATTTATGATCAGTTATTTTTCCGAATTTCTGATGATTTCTGGAAACGCTAAAAAGACTTTCATAATTTCCTTTTTTATAAATATCAAAAGCTTCTTTGAGTAAACTTTTTGGACGTAACGGATTTGTAGGCTGCAAAAGAACTACATTTTCTATATCACTATCTATTTGTTCTAATGTGTTTTTAAGAGCTGAAACTGTTGGTTCCAAATCTCCCGCTAAAGATTTGGGTCTGTCAATTACTTTCGCACCAAACTGTAGTGCAACTTTCTTTATTTCTGCATCGTCTGTTGAAACGTAGATTTCATCAATAATTTCGCTGTTTGCTTTAGCATATAAAATACCATGAGCAACCAGTGGGATTTCGCCTAAAGGAAGAATATTTTTTTGAGGCAAACGTTTTGAACCTCCTCGTGCCGGAATGATTGCGATAGTTTTCATTTATGCTCGATTGTTGTTCTGTTGTAACTCATCTTCTGGGTTCCAGTATAATCTTGTATCTGCCAATTCCTGATACGATTTGTACTCTGCTTTTGTCAATCGATTACTGCTTTTTAAAATCTTAGGTAAGGCAAATACTAAATCTTTCATTGCCAGCAAAAGAGCCGCCAAAACGTCCCAATCTCCCTTAAAAACTTTTAATTTTAATTGCATCCAAATAGAATAACTCATCTTTCTTGGAATTAAGGAGTATGGTAAAAACAAAAGATACAAATACCACCCCGATCGTAGAGAACGTCTCAAGCGAATACTATAATCTGAACCTTTCTTTCTTGATTTGATGTCAACCCTATGATTAACCAAAACTTCAGGTAAATAATGTATTTCCCAATTTTTCTTGAACAGCTGATAGGAAGCAAAATCTTCCTCGCCATAAAAAACAAACCATTCGGGATAATCAGGAATTTCTCTCCAGACACTCATACGCCATACATGCCCACAACCTACAAAACTTTTCATTCGATGGGAAACAGCATACGATTTTGTTATTTCAGGTTCATTTAGATTCCAGTAAATTCTGAAACCGATCAAACCTATTTTTGGATTTTTTCGAAAAGCTGTTTCGATACTTCCTAACGGATTTTGAGTAATAAAATGCAAATCATCATCAATAGAAATAGCAAATTCAGACACAACCAAATCCAACAACCTATTTCTAGAGTAAATTAAACCTTTGCTTTTAAAATTTTTAATCAATTGGATTTGAGGAAAATTATTTTGGATATATTCAAAAGTACCATCAGTAGAACCATCGTCACATATAAGACAAACCACATCTTCCCTATCCAATAAATATTGAATTTTATTTAAAGTAAAACTCAAATCCTGAATTCGGTTTTTGGTGGTAATCAGGATTGAAAATTTTTTTCCCATTTGCACCTTAATACTTTTCAATCATTGTCCCGGGTAATTTTTTATATCTTATAAAAAATTTCATAATCCATTTTATCGAAATAAACTTGACAAAAACCCTGTTTTTTATAAAATATAGAAACTTGTGTTGCCTTTTATTTTTAGAAAAATTAGTTTCTAAATTTGCATGAAGTTCTTCGTTTAAAATGGGGACATTCATCCAATCCTCGAGGACATTTCCCATATGATAAGCGTAATTATCGTAGGTAGTCAATCGCCAATAATCTTTTTTTAAAGGTAAATTATCCAGATAACTTTCGCTGCCTCCTCCCATTTTATAACCTATATATGTGGTAATATTTTCAAAAATATCTTTTTTATAAGTTGCCACAAAGTGCCCTGAACCTATTAAGACATTCAATTCTGGATTAATTTTTAATCCTAAAGTATATTTCAGATAATCCTGATTGTAATCCCGATCCCAGCCTATACTATCATAAAACTTAACTAAAGCTTCTTTGTTTTTTACAGGTATAAACTGAAGTTTGGAACTTAATAAAGTATCAAACAAGACATTCCCGCAATTGCTTTCATACATTTTAAATTGAGGTACAATTCCCACTACACCCGCTTTAGGTACTTCATTAAATACTTTAATAGTTTCTTTTTGCCAATTAGGTAAAAAGAAAACATCCGAATCTGAAATAGTTACCAGTTCTATATTGTTTCCTGCTAAGCCTTTCAGTATAGCATTTAGCTTCCCGATATTCTCTGTATGAATAAGCTCCTGAATTTTGTTTTCTTTAAAGATTAAGTCCAGATAATCTGCAATTATTTTATCACTTCCATTATTAACGATAGTAATAAAAGTTTTTCCATGAACCGTATTAAAAAGGGATTCCAAACATAATTTTAGAATAGCAAAACTATCCTTAAAATAACCTTTCTGATTAGGGATATAAACCGGAATAATGACCTGATGAATATATTGAGTCTCATCATTTTTTTTGTCTTTATGTGGATTGTAGCCTATTCGCATTATTTCTAAATCTTAATTTAATTTTTTTTATAATTTTTTTTACCTTCAATACGAAATTATCATTCTTAATCTGAGTTTTAAAGAAGTGCTTATTATCCTTTACGAGATGTTTGTACTTTAATTGAATTGAATTATATACTGCCTCTTTCTTTTTAGCAATGTAAATAGAATTTTCCTTGCCGTATCTGGTAACATACAACGCTTCAATTATCTTCCAACTGTTAATCAGACTTATAATTTTATCATCAGAATTCAACTCACTCAAATTGTGATGATTGAGTGAAGCATTTCTATGATATACTATTGAATTTTCTACAAAGAGCATCTTTGAGGCATTTGAAATAATGCGAAAGAAAAATTCCCCATCATCATTATTGGTTAAATTTTCATTCCAATGACCAGAAAAATCAATAATTTCTCTTGAAATAAGATATGCTTCTGGAGGGAAAAAGCCACCGTATTTACCAATCACATCAAAATAATCTTTAGTATCAATATAATTTTGATAATCTGCTTTATTACTAAACTCTTTTATTTCTAAAACAGAATTCTGGATTCTTTCCCATTTACATGTGCTAATTGTTAATGTATCGTTTTTAATTAATAAATTAATCTGGTGTTCAATTTTTTCAGGGTGCAATATATCATCCGAATCAAGAAACTGGATATATTTTCCATTTGCATTTTTTAAACCTAAATTTCTCGAAGCACTCGCTCCTTTATCTCCAAAATCTTTTTTTATAAACTTGAAACGTGAATCATTTTTTAAATAATTTTCAATTATTTCATACGTATTATCAATACTTCTGTCATCTATTATGATACATTCCCAATTTTGATATGTCTGTAACGCTACACTATCAAGTGTTTCTCCTATAACATCAGCCCTGTTGTATGTCGGAATAATTATGGAAACCAAAGGGTAATTCATTTATAATAAACTATATAAGTCAACAATTTTTTTATTTATTTTTTCATAATTATAATCTTCAATTGCATTTTCGTGATTCATATTTGCATGATGTAAAATATTTTCCCGATCATTAATTATCTGCGATATTTTTCGTGCTATTTCATCAGAATTTTCAGGATCATCAATTATCTGCCCAAAATATTTTTTCCCTATAAGCTCTTTTGTAGCGTCGCCTGGATTTGACTGCAAGGGGTATGCCCCCAATAAAAGAGACTCTAATAATGTATTTGGCATACCATCTGAAATGTTATTACCAATATACATAAATGATTGACCAAAATAACTGAATAATTCTAATTGGGTTAATTCATTTAGTATTGTAATTTTTTTATTCAATTCTGAATCGGAAAGAATAAAATCAGCAACCATCCCTCTGGCTGAAAAAACATAGATTTCAAAATTTCCTAATTCTTTTATTACTGATTTTATAGCTTCTATAGCAAACATTGCTCTTCCTATTTCATTTTGATATCCTTTTATTAAAATAATTCTTCTAGTGGTTAAATCTTTATAATTAGATGTTATATCTTTTATATCATAACCCGTGCCTCCCGGTAAAACCCCTAAAAACCTCCCTTTAAATCCGTACTTTTCTGATAAAAAAAAATCTCTTTTACAATCTGTTATTAAAAAATTTACTCTTTTCAAAACGGAACGAATTTTTTTCAAATCACTTCTTAAAACTTGATGCCTAAAAATATCATTTCCCCAGCAAAAATAAATCCATTTTATATCAGAATGTTTTTTCATTGTCTGCAAAATGGGATATGAGCAATAATGCATTTCAAAACTCTGAACTACATCAGGCTGAATTTCTAAAATTATTTTTTCTAAAGCTTCATTTGCTGTTACTTCCAAATAAGGAATAATTTTTTGATATAAAGAAGGAATTTTTTTACTTAAAAAATATTCTCCTTTTAAATAGGGCAATTTTCTTATTTTCCAATCTGTAAATTGAATCACAGAATCTAAAGTTTTCAATTTTCCCCTATTTAAAACATCAAACCAATACAATTCATGATCTGTATCTTTTAAATTCTCTATCCAGCGAATCACGTGAACAGATGGCATGGAAACAAAGAGGATTTTCATAATTATAAAAATTTATATCCTTTATTAAAAATCGTATAAAACATAAATCCAAAAAAAGTTTTAGTCATTCCTCCAAAATCCTTCATTTTGAGTTGATAAACCAAAAAATTTTTAAAAAAATATATTTTGTTTTTATCCTTTTGTACTAGTGCCTCTCTCAAAATATATCGATATCGGTCTTTTATATAATTTTCTAAAATGCCCGGATTTACACATTTGTTGATTTTTATTAATTTCAAGTGTTTTTCTCTCGCGCTAAATTCTGAACGTATTTCAGAATAATTAAGTTTACCTATTTCACTTGAAAGGGAATTTTCATGAATTCGATATTGAATTAAAGATTCATCAATATATTCTATTACAGGCTTTTGATATAACATTCTCAAATTAAAATCCCAGTCGTCAAGGTTAGTGATGGATTCATCAAATAAATTGGCTTGTTTTTTAAGAAAACTTCTTTTCCACATCGGGCCTGAGACATAAAATGTAATTTTCCCAGTGAAATAATCTTCAATTAAACTCTTAGAATATATTGTATTTTCTTTTAAAGAAATCCCTAAACCAAAATCATAATAAGTCAATTTACAAACACTAACATCAATATTTTTTTCAAATGACGAAATATGTTTTTCTAATAAATCAGACATCATCATATCATCACTATCAAACCATTTAACATAATCTCCTTTACTTAATTCAAAACCATAATTTCTACATGAATTAGGTCCTTTTATTCTTTCTTTGGGCCTATCATAATATTGAAATCTATTATCTTTTTTTATATAATCTGCTAAAACATCGGCCGTATTGTCGGTAGAGCCATCATCCACAACTATACATTCCCAGTTTTCATATGTTTGTACCAAAATACTATCGAGAGTTTCTGTTATTAAGTGAGCTCGATTGAATGTTGGGATTATTATAGAAATTAATAAAGCCATAAGCTGAACTACTTCTTAATTTTCAACTGAATACTTTTTAAATCAGTATTTACTTTATAGTTATATAAACAACTCCTATAGTGAATTACCAAATTTTTGAGTAATAAATCATTGATTTCTTTTAATGAATAGTATTCATGAGTCTTTATACGTAATAATCTCTTGATTTTATAATTTAAAGAAAATCTATAAAGATGATCCTTAAAAACAACGTTAATGACTTCTCCATTAGTATTTGGTAAAATAATATCTATAAAATTTTCTATTATATGTTTCTTGTTAAGCAAAACGACTGATTTTGGACTATTATTCAAAATTTGAAACTCTTGTTCCGTAATTAATTTCCCCCAATCTGCATAATTAACTTTTATTATCTTGTTTTTCTGATTAAACCTCATCTTTTGCTTGTTTAAAGCAAATATATCAGACAACATCGGCTCTATTGTTAATTGTTTTTTTTTCAGATTTTCAAAACTTGTATGCCACTGATGCAATAGTAAAATTTCTTTATTATAAAATTCTGAATGAAATCCAGCGTTTTGAAGCCTAAAATGTAAATCTTCATCTTCTGCTCCCCAAAAATGAAAAAATTCATCATATCCACCAATCTTCAATAAACAATCTAATTTAAAAAAAGATAAACCCTGTCCTTCAGGAATACTCTTAGAAACAATTGTATAATTTTCGAATTCTTTAAGTTCTTTACTTTCAGACTCGCTCAAATATCCAACCTGAAAATAAAAATTCTGTTTTTCATTTTTGAGTTCAAATAGTAAATCAATAAATCTGCAATGGAAAATAATATCTATATCGGCAATAAAAACATATTCAGTTTCAGTAAATCGTAATCCAATATTTATTGCTTTAGAGCGGGACCAAGGCTGATTATTATGATAAGAATAAATATATTTTACAAATTCATATTGTTTTAAAAGCTCTTGAGCTGATGATGCTATTTCTAAATCAGAACCATAATCTACAAAAACAACATTAAATCCCTTATTCGATTGATTTGTTAAAGAATCTAAAGAGTTTTTAATCCTGTTTAACTCCCTGTTCCTAAACGGATATATTATTGTTATCATTTCAGACTAAAATTATGCATTCAAAAAATATATTAAAGACCGTTTTGTAATTTTTGTAGGGAGCAATATATTTAGAAATAAATAAATAAAAACTAAATATGATTTTGATAAATATTGTGTATTGATCTTTATCCAAAAAGCCAATTCTGATTTCGTAAAAAGATTTCTGTTGTAAATAAATCTAAATTTAATCTTTAAAGCTTGTTGAATTTCATTTTTATAATCCGGGTGGCGATGTTTTAAATCAAATAAAACATTAGGAATTTTATTTAATACAAGTTTATCGGAAGAAGTGGCTGCATTACTATGAACCCTATACATTCCCATCACTCGATTTGAAGAATAAAAAAGATAATTCGACATAAGTAATTTTAACCAAAGATGATAATCCTCTACATTTTGAATTGGTAATTCCTCTGAAAAACAACCAACATTAATAACTTTTTCTTTTTTTACTAAAACTGTTAAAATTGGAATTCTATTTCCTTCCAAAAACAATTTTATGTCATTTTCACTATAGAAAACTTCATCAGGAACATTCATTCTTTTAGAAGTATCTACTATTTCATTGTTATTAAAAACATATGAATCTGAAAAAACCAAATCCACCTTTTTCTCTTGAATTTCTTTGATTTGAAACTCCAATTTTTCTGAAAGCCATAAATCATCTGCATCAAGAAAGGCTAAATATTCACCTTTTGATTTTGAAACACCCAGATTTCTAGCTTTCCCTTGTTTCCCATTTTCCTGATAATAGTATTGTATGCGATTATCTTTTTCAATCCATGATTTAACTTTTTGAGCAGTATTATCAGTTGAACCATCGTCAACTATGATTAGTTCCCAATCTGAATATGTTTGATCTAATACTGAACGGATTGCATCATTAATATACTCTCCAGGATTATAAGCAGGCATTATTATTGAAACTAATCCACTATTTCCCATGAAACCATTTTATTTTGTATTTTCTTAACTTAAAAGCTAATTTCAAAATTAAACTACTTTCAATAGTAGATACCAAATTAAAATAATCCTTTTCTAATTTTATTAAAAAAGTAGGAATAGTATCTGTCCAGACTTGTTTCATTTCTGCCCTATATTCTTCCATACGTAAACTACTGACGCCTGAAATATCATATTTGACTGTAGGAAACAAAATCGGGCAAAAGATTTTTCCTTTTATGTACAATTTTAAATAATAATGATAATCTGCTGCTAAACTATATTTTTCATCATATCCATTATGCTCTAGAAGGGTAGTCAATTTAAAAAAACAAGCCTGATGATTAATGACCATATCTTTCATATAACTAAGAGTTAATAAATCTGGGTAAACAATGGTTTTTTCCTTATGATGATGATCAATTTTGATTTGTCCATAAAAAACATCAGCATTCCCATTTCTAATTATAGCATAGCAATCTTGAAGTATTGCTGAGGAAAGAAAAAAATCTCCACTATTCAGGAAAACAACATATTCACCTTTTGCTTTGTAAATCCCCTTATTCATTGCGTTATAAATCCCTTTGTCGGGTTCACTTACCCAATAATCAATTTTATCCCTTTGGGATTCAATATATTCAGCACTTCCATCTGTAGAACCACCATCAATAACAATATATTCAAACTCTTGCCAGGTTTGGTTAATAACACTTTCGACTGTTCTTTTTAGTCCGTCGAGATTGTTGTAATTTATAGTAATAATTGAGAGTTTTTTTTTCACTTTAATCCAATAATATTTTTTACCGGTATTTTTTCTGACTCTTTAATAGCAATTAAATTATTATATGGATAATGAAGTCTTTTTGTTTCCAAGAGCAATGTCTTATTTTTGACAGTATACCAGACATAACCAAGATCTTGCATTATATCGTATATTTCGTGAACTGAATACCCTGCATTAAATGTATTCGATTCAGTAAATTCCACCATTACTACCGGGCTAAATTCTATAAAAAAATCTTTTCCTCCATTTAAGACAAATTTCTCCCAACCTTCAACATCAATCTTTACTAATTTTATTTTAGATTTATCAATGTCTTTTAATTCTAAATCTAAGGTTGAAACTGGCACTTGAATAGAACTTTCTAATTTATTATCTGAACTTGGCGCAAAAGAATTCCAAGCATCATGTCCATTATTTGAAACATAAAAAGTTAACTCTCCTGGTTCATTAGAAAGACCTATATTGTTTATGTGAATATTTTTGAAATCATTTAAAATTATATTTTCGTTTAACCTAGAAAATGTATCTGGAGCAGGTTCAAAACATAATACTCTACCGTCTATGCCCACAATTTCTGCAGCTAATAAAGAAAACAAACCAATATTAGTTCCAATATCTACAAAAATATCTCCTTCTGTAAGTGTTTTTTCTAAAAAATCTGTTTCTTCTTTTTCAAAACCTTCATAAATTAATCTTGACAAAACGCTATCTTTATAAAGATTAATTTTTACCTTACTATTTAAATTATATTCAAAAAAATTATTACTCTTAAATAATTTATTCCAACTTTCATCAGCGGCAATGATCTTTTTTTCATCCTGCCTCTTTTGAAAATCTCTCATAACTTTGGAAATTTTACCCGCAATATTATATAACGGTCTCTTAAAAAAGCTTTTATTCATTATTTCATTTTTTTAATTATCAACATATTGCCAATTCAATTGAGGCATTATAAATCCAGGTCTCGAATCTGTAAAGGCACTATTCAAACCACCTACATTCGTCATATTAAACTTCAACACTAGATTATCATCATAAACTATCCATCTTGTATTATGAATTCCTATAGCTAATTTAATTCCAAATGACCCGTTCTTTAAAAAATTTTCTGATATAGAAGTCCTAATAGAAAATTTTCCTTTATTTGCATATTTGATATCACTTTCCAAATCATCATGAAATGATCTAAAAATTACTACTCCAGAAGTTAAATCAATCAAATCAAAACCAATTCTTAAACCAAGAATATCCTTTAATATTTCATATTCAATGTTAATAATAATTTCTTTATTTGTGTAAAAATTATTCTCTGAAGAAAAATCTTGACATAAAAAAACATTTTTCAAGATAAAAGAATCATCTTTTTGATTTTTTATAAATTCGTATATTGCATTATCGTCAAAATTATCATTTTCTGCATTCAAATAAACTGCGATACCTTCATCTACATCTCCCTCAAAAAAGACAGCCCCATTTTTTAGTACAATTAATTTCGTACACAAACTCTTTACCGCCGCCATGTTATGACTCACAAATAAAACAGTTCTTCCCTCTCCTTTAGAAATATCCTGCATTTTGCCAATGGCTTTTTTCTGAAATTCGGCATCGCCAACAGCCAATACCTCATCAATGACCAATATTTCGGGTTCCAGAAAAGCGGCTACAGCAAAAGCCAAACGAACAGTCATACCACTACTGTATCTTTTTACAGGTGTATCAATATATCGCTCACAGCCTGAGAACTCAATTATTTCATCAAGTTTGGAGGCTATTTCCTTTTTGGTCATTCCGAGAATAGCTCCGTTTAAGAAAATGTTCTCACGCCCGGTCATTTCACCATTAAATCCTGTACCCACCTCCAGCAGTGAAGCAATACGTCCGCGTGATTTTATACTTCCTGTAGTAGGTGCTGTAACTTTAGATAAAATTTTTAAAAGTGTTGATTTTCCAGCTCCATTTTTACCAATAATTCCAAGTACTTCTCCCCGTTCTACTTCAAAATTTATATCCTGCAATGCCCACACATAATCTGAAGTTCCTTTAGTAGAACGATCATTAACCTCCCCTATTTTTAGATATGGGTTTTCCTTCCCCCTGATTTTATGCCACCAGCGGTTCAGGTCATGGCTCAGGGTCCCGGTTCCTACCTGACCCAAACGATATTGCTTGGAAATGTTTTCGGCTTTTAATATAATGTCTTTCACTGCTAGAAGTTGAAAATTAGAAATTGAAAATCAGTATTTCTTTTATATTGCATTTTGTCTTTGATTATTAAACCGTATCGATAAAACTCTTCTCTGCTTTATTAAAAATCAAAAGACCTATAAAAAACAGGGCAATGGTAACCAAAAACGTACAAATTAATCCTAAGGCAGAAATTTCTCCGGTATTCAAGAGCATATAACGGGATGTTTCGATAATGTAAGCCAAAGGATTATATTCTACCATCCATCCAAATGAAGGAAGTTTCTCTTTTATCAATGCCATCGGATACATTACTGCAGATAAATACATTAATAACTGAATCCCAAAACCTATCAAATAACTTAAATCACGGTATTTTGTAACCATCGAAGATATAATCATTCCTAATCCTAGTCCTAATATCCCCATAAGTATAACCAGTACCGGAAAAAAAACAACTATCGGATTGATACTCAAATCTGCTCCATTAAAAAGAAAAAAAATATAGAAGATAATAAAGATCAAAAACTGGATTCCAAATTTTATAAGATTTGAAACTACAATAGATAAAGGAGTAATAATTCTCGGGAAATACACTTTACCAAAAATACTTGCATTGGCTTTAAATGTATCAGAAGTCCCGTTAAGACAAGCAGTGAAATAATTCCAGACTGAAATGCCGGCAAGGTTAAATAAAAACGGAGGAATTTTACCTGTATTAATTCCGGCCACATTATTAAAAATAATAGTAAATGTAACCGAAGTAAACAATGGCTGTATCAAATACCACAATGGTCCTAAAACTGTTTGCTTATAAACTGTAATTACATCCCGTTTAACAAAGAGGAATAGTAAATCTCTGTATTGCCATATCTCTCTAAAATTTAATGAGAAAAATTTATTTTTTGGCGTTATTTCAAACAGCCAGTCCTTATTTTCATTACTATGGTTCATCTTAAACTATTTGTCTGTAATGCTTTTATTACCTCAACTTGCACAATTAACAGGATTTTACCTGTGCATGGAAAGATTAAAAAAGCAAAAAGGCGTTTTTTTACAAAACACCTTTTCATTTTAATTTTACCTTATAATTATTTATCCAAAACTTCAAAAGTAGAGTTCATACTCTTAAATTCAGGAACTATTTTTTTCATTTTACTTACCATTTCTCCACTACTGTAAAAATTTGCAATCTCTATAAGTTCTTCAATTTCATTGTGCAAATTTAGATATTCATCCTGGATTTCCTGCGCGATCATAATTTTGTTGTGATAAGTTGGAAGCGTTTTCGAAGTATCGTTTAATAATTCTTCATAAAGCTTTTCGCCTGGCCTAAGCCCCACAATTTTTATTTTTATTTCTTTATCAGGAATAAAACCGGCTAACTTAATCATTTTTTTAGCCAAATCAATTATCTTAACAGGTTTACCCATGTCAAAAATATAAATTTCGCCTCCATTACCCATTGCACCGGCTTCTAAAACCAGCTGACAAGCTTCAGGAATAGTCATAAAGTAACGAATAATATCCTGATGTGTAATTGTTACCGGTCCGCCTTCGGCAATTTGTTTTGTAAAGAGCGGTACTACGGAACCATTAGATCCTAAAACATTTCCAAAACGTGTAGTAATAAATTTAGTCTTGCACCCCGAATGTTCATTCTGATTTTTTAAAAACAAAGACTGAACATATTTTTCTGCAATTCTTTTACTGGCCCCCATAACATTACTTGGATTCACTGCTTTGTCTGTAGAAACCATTACAAATTTCTTCACATTATACTTACAGGACAGATCTGCCAGATTTTTAGTTCCCTTAACATTCGTAAGAATCGCTTGTGAAGGATTTTCTTCCATCAGTGGAACATGTTTATAAGCAGCTGCATGAAAAACTACTTGAGGTTTAAAATCGCTAAACACTTTTTCCATAGCTTTTTTGCTTTTAACATCTGCAATAACAGCTTTAATTTTTGTCTGGGAATCCAATGCCATCGTCTCCAAACATAAATTATGTAAAGGTGTTTCTGCCTGGTCAAGAATCACTATGGTCTTTGGATCAAACCCTAAAACCTGTCTTACAATTTCACTACCTATAGAACCTGCTGCTCCGGTAATAAGTATAACTTTATCCTTTAATTGCTTAGAAATCGATTTGCTGTCTAATACGATTGGTTTTCTTTCCAGTAAATCCTCTATCTGGATATTCTTTACTTTCTGAGAAATTTCTTTTTGATTCTCCCAATCTGAAATTAATGGGACAGTATATACTCTGTAATTGAATTCAAGACATTGGTCGACAATTATCAATTGCTCGTCTTTGGTCAAACTTTTATCTGCTATAATAACACCTTCTGCCGCTACTGATCTCATTAAAGCGGGCAATCTCTTCTTCTGAATTAATATTGGCAAATCCAACATTCGTTTTGAAGCATTTTGATTGTTTTTATCAACAAAACCAACAATTTTAAATCTAGAAGGTGTTTCAAA
This sequence comes from Flavobacterium calami, assembly GCF_038290035.1. Lineage (NCBI taxonomy): Bacteria > Pseudomonadati > Bacteroidota > Flavobacteriia > Flavobacteriales > Flavobacteriaceae > Flavobacterium > Flavobacterium calami. The sequence goes on along the minus strand of NZ_JBBYHS010000002.1, from coordinate 235,989 downwards.
TTTTAATGCATTGGCAACTGAAATTGCGTTGGCATCGGTACCGTAAATAACTGTACGTATTAGCTTCGAATCCGTTTTTTCTGAAAAATAGATTTCAAACGTCTGCTTTACAATTACACGATATAAAAATAAACCACAGAAAGAAAGCACTAAATTTATAAAAAGTGCTGTATTTAAAAATGCTTTGTGCCCTGTATACAACTCAAAAAACAAATTGAAAATCAAAAAGAAAATCAAAACTGACATTTGAGAAAACAACAATTTTATAGCATCAATATAGGAAGAATGCCTAATAATACCAGAATATGTCCTAAAAAGCCAAAAGAAAAATATATTAGTAGTCAAAAGGCTGGTCACAAAATAAAAATGATATCTTGTTATCACATAACCTAAGGCTGTTCCCTCAAACAACATGTAAGTAAAAGTGAACGAAAAAACAAGAACCATTACATCTATAGCCACGATAATCCATCTGGGCAAATAACTAAGATTATTAATATTTGCTTTAATGTTCCTTGGCGAGAATTTATTATGCAACAAAGCTGCTATTCTGGTTAATGGGTTTGTCTCCAAGTTAGTTACTTTAAGTATTGAAAAATTACACTTACAAAAATACTAATTAAAGATTTTAAAAAATATTTCTTTTAAAATTAAAATCAGTTTCCTTTTTTCTTTTGTTTTAAAAATTCCATGAGATAAGCCCCATATCCTGATTTAATGAGTGGTAAAGCCAGTTGTTCTAATTCTTTATCGGAGATAAAACCTTGTCTCCATGCAATTTCTTCGATACAGCCTACTTTTAGCCCCTGTCTTTCTTCTAAGACCTGAACGAATTGTCCAGCCTGCATTAAGCTATTAAAAGTCCCGGTATCCAGCCAGGCTGTCCCTCTGCTCAAAATACCAACTTTTAACAACCCTTTTTCTAAATATACCTTATTGACATCTGTAATTTCATATTCACCTCTTGCACTTGGCTGAATGCTTTTAGCAATTTCTACAACTGAATTATCATAAAAATATAGTCCAGGAACAGCATAACTTGATTTTGGATCTTCTGGTTTTTCTTCAATAGAAATTGCTTTTAAATTCTCATCAAATTCTACAACTCCATACCTTTCCGGATCCGAAACATGATATGCAAAAACAACACCTCCATTTGGCTTTGTATTTGATTTTAAAAGTTCTTGCATATTGGATCCGAAAAATATGTTATCACCTAATATTAAGGCCACATCATCATCACCTATAAATTCTTCACCAATTACAAAAGCCTGGGCCAAACCATTTGGGACAGCCTGTTCGGCGTAACTAAATTTACACCCCAAACTGGAACCATCTCCCAATAACTTTTTAAAATTGGGTAAATCATGAGGTGTAGAAATAATTAATATTTCATTTATCCCTGACATCATTAGTGTTGATAATGGGTAGTAAATCATTGGCTTATCATACACAGGCATCATTTGCTTGCTCATAGCAAGTGTTAATGGATGTAAACGAGTACCGGATCCGCCGGCAAGTATAATTCCTTTCATAGATTGCTATTTTTTAGATTTCTATTTATCATTTTAGTCCAAAACTATTTTAAATAAACATTTTTTTTAAACTTTCTTTATAATCTGGCACATCCAAATTATATGTGGCTTTTATTTTTTTCTTATCTAATAATGAAAATTCTGGACGCCTGGCCGGAGTAGGATATGATTCTGAAGGAATTCCTCCCACATTACAATCATAATTTCCAAATTCCTTGATGCTCAACGCAAATTCATACCAGCTTATTTCACCTTCATTCGAATAATTATAGACTCCAGGTTTCCAGATTCCAGATTCCAGAATAAGTATCATAGCTTTTGCCAGGTCTCCGGCATAAGTTGGAGAACCAATCTGATCATTTACCACATTAACAGTATCCCTTTCTTGCATTAACCGCTGCATTGTTTTAACAAAATTATTTCCGTATTTACTGTAAACCCATGAAGTCCGGATAACAATAGAATCTGGATTTTCTTTTAAACAAGCCACTTCACCTGCTAATTTACTGGCTCCATAAATATTTATCGGATTTGTTTCTGCCTCTTCATTTAAAGCTACTGAAGAGGTTCCGTCAAAAACATAGTCTGTAGAAATATGGATTAATTTTACATTATTATCTTTTGCATATTTAGCTATCTGTTCTACTGCTAAATGATTTACTGCAAAAGCCAAATCCTTTTCTAATTCTGCCTTATCTACAGCTGTATAAGCCCCACAATTAAGAATAATATCAGGTTTAATTTTGCTTAACTGAGTATTTAGCAAATCTATATCATTTAATGTAATCTGAGTTCTGTCAGCAAACATCCACTCGTACTGAGGATAATCTGAAGAAAGTCTTGAAAGTTCAGATCCTAATTGTCCATTAGCTCCTGTTACTAAAATTCTTTTCATTAAAATAAGCTATTACAATTTTCAATAAAAGGCAAAATCTGATCTTTTTCAGATACAATTGCATCTTTCAAGTCCATTCCCCAATCAATATTTAAAGATGGATCATCAAATTTAATTCCGCCTTCTGAAGTTTTGTTATAAAACTGGTCGCATTTATACATTACAGAAGCTGTTTCACTGATAACCGAAAAACCATGAGCAAATCCCTGAGGCACTAGTAATTGTTTTTTATTCTCTGCCGAAAGCAAAATACTAAATGATTTTCCGTAAGTAGGAGAATCTTTTCTTAAATCTACTGCCACATCTATAATTTCGCCTTCCAGTACCCTAACCAGCTTAGTTTGTGCAAAAGGAAGGTTTTGATAATGCAAGCCGCGTAAAGTCCCTTTTTTAGAAAAAGACTGATTGTCCTGAACAAATTCGATATCTATTCCTAAACTTTCAAATTTTGTTTTGCTATATGATTCAAAAAAATAACCTCTCTCATCTCCAAAAACTGTTGGTTCAACTATTAGTAAATCTTTTATAAATGTCTCTTCAATTTTCATATTAACTATTATAATTATTAAAGAAGCTATGGATTACTTCTTTTATTCTCTCTTTTTCTACTTTTGTAAGACCTGAACCCGATGGCAAACACAATCCTTCTTTGAATAAGTTTTCAGCTACATTACTCCCATAATACGGATAGTCGGAAAAAACAGGTTGTAAATGCATTGGTTTCCAAATGGGACGACATTCAACATTGACAGTTTCAAATGCAAGTCTTAAACTTTCCCTGTTTACATTTTCGTTCTCTTTAACTAAAATTGTGCTTAACCAATAATTCGAAAAAAAATCATTATTAACCGTCTGGAACAATTCTATTTCTTTAATATCCTTAAAAATCTCCCTATAAAAACCATTTATCTCTCTTCTGGAGCTTATGTTTTTATCCAAAACTTTCATCTGACCAAGACCAACGCCGGCGCAAATATTGCTCATCCTGTAATTGTAACCTATTTCACTATGTTGATAATGAACAGCTTCATCTTTGGATTGGGTCGCATAAAAAATGGCTTTTTCTTTTGATTTTTTTGATTTCGAAATTAAAACTCCTCCTCCAGAAGTGGTAATAATCTTATTTCCATTAAAAGAAAAAATACTAAAAGTTCCAAAAGTCCCACATTTTTTCCCTTTGTAAGAGCTTCCTAAAGCCTCGGCACTATCCTCTATAACTGGAATTTGATATCGTTCTGCAATGGCATGAATTTCATCTGCTTTATATGGACTGCCGTACAAATGCACCGCTATTATCGCTTTAGGTTTTTTTCCTTTTTTTATCCTGTCGGCAATTGCTATTTCAAGGTGTTCAGGACATATATTCCAGGTTTCAGGCTCACTGTCTACAAATACCGGAATTGCTCCTTGATATAAAATTGGATTGGCCGATGCCGAAAATGTCAGACTTTGACAAATTACCTCATCTCCTCTTCCAACTTCTAATAAAAGCAACGCTAAATGAATTGCAGATGTCCCTGAATTCAGAGCTGTAATATATAAATCGTCCTTTAGATAGTTTCCTAAAACTTCCTCAAAATCATCTACATTAGGTCCCCCTGAAGTAATCCAGTTATCATCAAATGCCTTTTGGATATAATGCTGTTCGAAACCGCTTTGTGTTGAGAGCGATAAAAAAATTCTTTTGTTATCCATTAATTCCCCAATAATCTGAAGCATAACGAACATCATCATCGCCCACAGCTGTCAATGGTAAAGTAGAAAATGATATTAATTTTGAACCTGTTTCTAATGATTCAATTGCATTCGCATAACCTGCAGGAATATGCACAATTTTGCTTTCTGAATCACTCACAATTATAGTTTCAACAAACAAATCTTTTGAAGGATTTTCCCAATTGTCAATTTTTACAAAGTGAATCTTGAATGATCCATTTATACAATAAAAGTTTTTAGCATCTAATTTATGCCCCTGCCATGCCCGAATTGGGTTTTCGTCAGAATTACTTATGATATAAAATCTTTCGATATCCTTAAAACTAAAATCATTCACATAAGAAATAGTTCCACGGTGATCTGAAAAACTTCCGCCCTTAATTACTTTAGGTTGCATTAATTAAATTTTAAATTCTTTTTTTTCAACAAATAAAATTTTGAAGTATAAAGGAAAAATAAAGGAACTATAACTATTATAAATATCAATCCGTCCTGAACTTTTTGATATAAAAACAGTACTATCACAGATACCGCTATTTGTGCCAGAGCGTAATATAACGCAACTAATCTGTGCTGAATTTTATATTCGTTACTCAGAATCTGATACAAGTGTAAACGATGGGCTTCAAAAATATTTTGTTTCAGATACAAACGATGCAAAATTGTACAAACACCATCCGTTCCATAAACTGCAAAAAACAGAATCCATATTACAGAATTTGTTGCTAAAATTAACTTTAAAATAAAATAGATAACCCAAAAAGCAATGGCTATACTTCCTATATCTCCTGCAAAACATTTGGCTTTTTTTCTATAATTAAAGAAAAGAAAAGTTAAACTGGCAATCATCGGATATATTATAAAAGTACTATCTGTAAATAACTGAATATTTTGATTTACATATAGCAATGAACCCATTATTACCAAAGTATATAAACCTGTAATCCCGTTTATACCATCCATAAAATTATAAATATTTATGAAACCAATTGCAGCGATGTAAATCAGTAGAATTACAAAGAATGGAATTTCATTAAAAACCCCTAAATCCAAAAGCAAAAGCGTAATTGCCAAAAAATGCACTGATATCCTTATTTTATTGGATAAACTCTGAATATCATCCCAAAAACTTACCAAGCTAACCAATGTAATTCCGATAAAGAAAAAATAATTTGTCTGGATATGTTTTGCAAAATAAAGCAAAGCTGCAAACCAAAAAATAATTCCTCCTCCGCGCAAGGTGATTTCTGTATGAGAACTTCTCTCGTTGGGTTTGTCTATTATATTATATTTTTCAGCAACCATAAAATAAAATAGTTCTGCTGCAAAAAAAAGTAAAATTATAAAAATGTATTGCATGAAAATTTATAGCATTGAATTATTTAAATAAAACTAGGATTTGATTTTTAGAACTTATCAAAGGTAAAACCAATAAACTATTAGTATTATTTCAAGTAGGGATGAGTTTATTATGTGTATGATATAAGACAAATAAATATATAACAAAAAGAAAAACAGATGACAAATTCAGTATTCTGTTAGTTTGCTTTTTTAGTGCGTCAAAATTCAAAAACAACAAAGCGAATAAAACATAAGGAGTAAAACGGAAAGCCATAATTGGGCTAACAAAATAGCTTACATAATAAAAAAAAGCGGTAGTAACTACAAAGGGATGTAACATTCTTTTTTTATATAATATTATTCCCAATAAAATAAAAATTGATATAAAAGCAAAAAAAAGCCAATGCGTGTAACTAATTGCAATATTTCCTTTGGAATAAGTGTTAATTTTGTAAAATATATAATGAAAAACATCGATACTTTCGAAATAAGGCTTAAATGCTAAAAAAAAAACTGGCCCTAAAATGCAAATACTAACAAAAAATAAATAGTAGTTTTTCCATTTATGAAAATAAACAATCAACATTAAAATGGAACTGATATGCATAAATGGAGTAAACAATACATAATTGAATTTTAAATTTCTATAGCTATAATAAAAATACATTGCAAATAATACATACGCAGGAGCATTTCTTAACAAAGTAAAAGCGAAAAAAAAGTAAAAAACTGAAAACAGGAGTATCTTTTTCCATACTTCAATATCTTTAAGTTTTATTAGCCAGACAAAAAAAAGGGTTATTATTATATAATTAAACCAATACAGACAGGAAAAAATTATTCCTTTGTCGTTTGAAAAAATATCAAAAAAAGCATAAACAGAATACAAATAAGGCTCTTTTAGAAAAAAAGCAAAAAAACTTCTTGGCTTATGAAAAATTTTAAAATTATAATACAAATCAAAGTCATTATTTAAGACTGGATCAATTACTATTCTTAACAAAAAAGAACAAACAACAAAACAAATCATAAGCCACAACTTCTTTTTTGAATTAGCATAGTTATAACACGCTAAATAAAAAAAAATAAACGTTAGCAATGAAGATAGGATTACTAAACTCATCTAATAGAAAGAAGTATCAATATCAATGTTATATGAACTAAAATGCGGCTTGTGGTTAAAATCGTAATTTCCTGATGTCCCCTACCATCATCAATAGCCCCCATAATCTTTGGGTCAATAAATAATATTAGCAACATTGACCCAAACATGTTAATAATTTGCGTACCGGAACTTAGCATTAAAGCTTTCTGCGGATAATAAAAACTAATAAAATATAGAAAAGTAATACTTATAGAAAATAAAAAACCTGCAATATAATTAGTTAAAAACAAATAAAAATCAGACCAGATAAAGGGTTTTTGTAAGTATTTCTGCTTTTCAATATATGTTAATTTAAGTGGTTTAGATTTTCCGAAAAATAAATTTAGAATGTTTATTATTCTCTTTGAAAAACAAGAACTAAACCTATACGAATAAAGAGGCAACAAAAACAATACAACAAAAAAATGAGACAAAAGAGTAACAAACCAAACCTCATTTCTGTCCTTTACCGACTCAGTCAAATACGCCATAATAGGTGTAAATATCAAAATAAAAAAACGGGCTGAATATTGAAAAATATTAATCATTGAAAATAAATGCCTAATATTTTTATCATCCTGAATGTAATATTTAAAATGATACACAGACACATCGATAAATATTGAAAATGCATAAGCTATCGCTGCGATGATAAACATATAATATTAAAAATTATCTTGTTTTAAAAATGAGAATTGAGACAATACATATTTATTCCATTTTGCCCTATCCAAATCAATAAACCAACCCCATGTGTTAAAATAAATAAAAAAAGATTTCAAAAAAGTAAAAAACAAGCCAATTTTTTTTGAAGCCCCTGATTCGTATCCGTGATACACCGAAACTTTCGGATAATAAACTGTTTTATACTTTTTAAACATCCTTCGGGATAAATCCCAATCTTCAAAATACATGAAATAGTTTTCGTCATACATACCTACCTCTTTAATTGACTCAAGCCTCAAAATATTAAAACAGCCTGAAAGAACTGGAGTACAATATACAATATCATTTGGAGCTATTCTCATCTCATAACGTTCAATAAACTTTTTATAATAAAAATGAGGCCATTTCAATTTTCTCATAATAACATCAAATGGTCTGGGCAACAATTTAGGCAGGAACTGAATGGAGCCATCTTCGTTAAGAATCTGAGGCATCATCATACCAACTTCCTTATTAATTTCCATATATTCTACCATTGTGATAATAACATCCGACTTAAAACAAATATCTGGATTAATAACAAAATGATATTTGGCACCTAATTCTATTGCCTTTTTAAGAGCTATATTATGCCCACCGCCATAACCTACATTAATATCATTATGAATATATTCAATTCTATTATCTATTACAGAAAAAAAAGAAAAATGAGATCCGGCCGAATTATCAATTAAATAAAGCCTGATATTCCCTCCAGTGTCCAAAATACAATCAACATTTTTTTTTATTTCTGAAACATCAGATTGAAAAAGGACTATGCTTGCAGTTATCAGATTACCCAAAATTCAGAATATTTAACAAAGGATCAATCACAAACTATTCAAATCTTGAAAATAGATTCATTTTAATAAAGAACTTAATTAGTTTATTTGCCTATTATGTCTAAAAAAATCAAATGTATTTTTTAGACCTTCCCTAGAGCTAACTGGCAATGGCTTTTCAATTGCTTTCTTTATTTTTTTATTACTTACCATATAACTTTCCGTTAATTTTTGAAGTTTGTCCTTATTAAGCGGAAGTTTTAATGAATCACCAAAGAGAGCAATAGTTTCTATAATCTTAATCGGAATTTTTAAAATACTTACTTTTTTACCCAAACTTTCACCCAGAATCGATATTAACTCGTTTGTTGATAAATAACCATCATCCGCAACGTTATAAATACCTGATGGTATATTTGGTTGTTCCAATAATTCCTTTATCACAAAACATAAGTTTTCAATACTTAAAAAAGAACGTTGATTTTCAAAGGCTCCTAATGGCCAAGGAAAACCTTTAGCGACCAATTGATAAAGCAAATTTAAATTTCCTTTATTTCCCGGACCGTGAATCATACAGGGTCTAAGTATGTAAACTCGTTTCCCTTCAGGCAACTCCTTTCTTAAAATATATTCCTCTGCTTGTAGTTTCGAAATACCATAATGGGTTTTGGGATCAGGTCTCATTTCTTCAGTTACAATTCCTTCCACTTCGTCTGCTACCGCTTTTACAGTACTGATAAAAATAAAAACTGAAGCTTCTGAATTTAAAAAAGAATCGAACAATTGTTGAGTCAATTCGTAATTTGCCTCATAGTAATCTTTTGGTTGAGAAACTTTTTTTAAATCGTGTGCTTTGCCAGCAAGGTGAATAACAATTTCTGTATTAATCTCAATTTTTTGATTTGGTATATAACGGATACTTAGTGGTTCAACTTTATATGAATTCAGATAATTTTTAAGATTCGTACCTACAAATCCGGATTGTCCAGTTATAGTTATTTTCATTCTATCAATTCCCTTCATATAAATCTTTATAGGCATTGGACATTTTTTCTCTGGAAAAAAAACTCACCCTGTCTAAAGCATTTTTAGAATATAGTTCATACAAATCTTTATTTGAAATTATATCTTCAATTGCAACTCTTAATCCATCAACATCATTAGGTAATACTGTAATTCCTGAATAACCATTTAATGAGACGAAAGGCACACCAGAATCTAATTTTGTATTTATTACCGGAAGCGCATTTGCCATCGCTTCTAACTGAACAACTCCAAATGCTTCTGCCTCATTGATTGAAGGGAGAATAAACAAATCGGACTTTTTATAAAATTTAGATAACTCTTCATCATTAACGTCAGAAGTAAAAAACACTTTTTCTTTAATATTCAATTCATCAACTAATAACTTTAGCTTATAAAGTTCTTCACCATTCCCAACAACATTCAATTTAACATCTAAATTTTCAATTGCTTTTATCAAAAATTCAACACCTTTGTATTTACGTAGCTTACCTACAAATAATAATTCAAAACATCTATTTGAAGGGTATAATTTAGAACTAACTGATGAATATTTAGGATCAAAACTAAGTGGTATTGTTCGAACCTTGTGTTTATACTTTTGAAGTATGATTGATGTTTCAAAAAGTTGAGGAGAAGTAACAATTATTGAATCTGCTCTATCAAGTAGTTTTTCAATCATGGGATTATAAATCCTTTCAATCCAACTCCATCTTGAATTTTTTATATTAGCATGCCATGTAATAATAAATTTCTTATGAGACATGTATTTTAAATATCTTAATAAAGTAAACTCCATTGTTGGAAAAGGATAATGATGATGAATAACATCATTATCTATTATCAGACCTTTTAGTGATGGATATCTCAAATTTAAAGGTTGGCTTTTTAAATGAGCTGGCGTAATTTCTTTTATTATTGTTTCTCTATTTTTTAATTCAACAGATTTTTTAAAATTTTGTTTGTGACTATTCGAGTACACGGTAAAACTTTTATTTTTAAAACTAGCTACACAGCCCTCTACTATATTCTTGACTACCGTTTCCATACCTCCTTGGCAAGGATCGTAGTATTTAACTAACTGAAGAATCTTCATAATATATCACTAAATTTTTTAAATGCATATTGATAATTATATTTCATCATTTCACCGGGATAAATATCATTTTTCAAATTATGTAAAACTTCATCAAGATTTTTACATGTAAGATCATTAAGTAAGTAATCATTTATATCAGTCTTGTAAGACAATATCTTTTTATTAAGATTTATAGCTTCAATCAATGCCATAGGCATCATTTCAAAATTAAAAAGAGAAGGAAAAAAGTATATATCACTAGCAATTAGATAATCTTCAACCCTATTAACGAATCCTGTCCATATTACTTTATTTCTATACTTAAAATTCTCAATTAAATATCTTTCAGGACCGTCACCAACAATTAAATAGACATAATCTTTTTCAGAAGATTCTATCGTAGTTAAAACTAAATCTAACATATCTCTAAGACCTTTACCCTCTTTGAAAACTGCAGAGAACATTATAACCTCAGCAGTTGAGTTAATATTTAACTCTTGACGCTTTATTCGTCTAATTTCATCCCAATCTTTTTCTTTCTCTAAATTCAAATAAAAATTATTCAAATATGATGTTTTTATTTTTACATACTTTTTTACGTTAGTTGCTATAATTGGAGTTATTTGTATAAAATCAGTACAAACCAAATTAATTATTTTGCAAAGTATACTAAATTTTCTTTCAGAGTAATTTAAATGCTGAATATAAAAAACCCTTTTTTTATGTCTTTTAATAAGTGGCAAATATCTGATTAGCTTTAATAAATTCATATTTGTGTGAACAAATAAATAATCTGATTTAAGTATATCAGATTTACTTATTTTTTCTTGAACATTCCCATATTTTGAAATCATATCTGTGAACTCTAAAGAAACTTTTTTCCCTACGAAAACAGATTTAACATCTAAGTCATTCAAAATCTTGGCATAATTCAATGCTACAGTTTCACCTCCTCCATGTTTTAGTGATTTTAGAAGATGCAGGGCTATTTTCATTATATCTGTTCTTTAAATTTTTGGGTTATGCTTACCATTGACAATGAATCCTGTAAAGCCCTTAGGGAAGAGATTTTATCAAAGTATTCATTTTTGTTTGAAAGCTCAATAAAATTAGAGATATAAAGCGCCATCATTTCTACATTTTCAAAAAGCTCGCCGGAATTTGGAAATTTACTGTTATAAAATTCAATATAAGGATTATCAATTGCCAAATATGGTTTTAAATACTTAACAGTATCCATAAATGAACCACTAGCTACTACTGTACCTGTAGTTTTATCTCTAAAAAAAAGACTAAAATGAAGCTCTTCAATTTTAGAATTAAAATCCTCTCTTGATAATGGCTCAGTATTCCATTCTACCAAACCGTTATCTAAATAACGTAAACCTTCATTTAGTTTACCTACTAGATATATCTTAACCTTTGATTCCAAAATATAGGGTTTTAGTAAGTCTGCAAGTTTGAAGATAAACTGGGTTCCTTTTCCATAATCTCCAACACCTATTTGACCAATTTTGATAGGTAAATCTAATTTTATTTTCGAATCTAATTTGTAATCATAAATATATGGGTGATCAATAACAATACATTTTGCATCATTGTTAAAAATATTTTTAATTTGTTTATAAATCATATCCCCAAAAACAACATATTTGCTTCTTTTATCATTTTTATAAATAGGCAACTGCAAACTAAAATAATACTTTGTGAATCTCAAATTATTTCCAGGCATGTAGGCTTCTAATTGTCCGTGCAAACAGATAAAACAATCTCGCCTAAAAAACCAATTTAAGATAAAAATACTCCAATGGGTAAACGGTAATACGTTGGTAAAAAAAAGAATATCATTTTTTTTAGAAGTAAAAAAACCAATTGTACTGTAAATACATCCAAAAAAGTCCCTCAGTAAAATAGTTTTTAATATCGCTTTAGGAAAAAAGGGAAATGCTTTATACTTAATTTTTTTAGATACATTTCTCTTCAACAAACGTGCAACATGATTTTTTTCACCATGAAACTTATAATCATAATCAGTATAAATTTTAGACATTATTAATAATAAGCCTAAGTTTATTTCAACATGATATTCCCCTGACATTGCCAGTTCGTAAAATCTAATTTTTTTTATCATTATTCTTATTCAAAAATTCTTCAAAATCAACTTTTTTTCTATAATAGTCAGAGTTATCGATTAAAATATTTTCATATGAATAATTTATCTCCCTTGTCATACCAAACATTTTTAAAAAGAAAAAAGATATCACGAAAGTTAAATAGACAGATTTGAATAAACGCGATTTGATCAAATCAAAAATTATAGGAATCAAAATCCAATAAGAAAAGTAAAATAAAAGACCAAAACGAATACTTAATACACTAACTTCTGAAAAGAAAAAAAAGAGTATAAAATATATAAAATAGGAGTTTATAAAAATGTTATAAGCTTTATTGTAACTTTTTATTTCATTAAAATAAATTAAAACCATTAAAGCAACAAGATTTCTTTCTACAAAACCGATGGAAAAACCATAAGATTGAACATCTTCTGTAAAATAAACATTTGCCAAATAAGTTAATCTACCTCCGATTAAATTAGCTACAAAAAGTATAATTGGCTTTACAAACTCAATTCTAAACAAAAAAAGTATATTTCCTAGAATGACTATTACAATAAAAACAGATCTTTTTATATTGAAATTTAGAACTTTATAAACAAAAAGATAAATAATTGAGCTTAAATGAAAAAATAAGCCCAGAAGATTTAATAGATAATAAGAACCTGTTTTTTTTTCCTCAATATACTTTATTGAAAATAAAAAAATGAAAAAACTTCTGGCATTTCTTAATAAATCTGTCTCAAAATAGAATCCTCCGAAAAAAAAGTATGCAGTAAATCCGAAAGCATAATACTTTGGTGGCAAATATTTTTTTAAAAACCAATTTAAAAAAACTAAATCAATTAATGTATTAACAAGGGTTAGTACGTGATAATTATTTGTAAAAAACTTAATAACGGAACAATATAAAATAAAGCCCGGCTCCATTAAAGTATTACCGAAATAACCCCATAACTCTTTTGAAGTTATTCTTGGGACTTCATCAAATGTTACAAAGTAATTATACCAATCCCAGCCAATAAACCCTCTGCATCCTAAAAATAAAACACATAATACAATACAAAAAACTCTTATTTTAAAAAGATCATATTTGTCTGTTTGTATGAATATTGAATATGTGAATAATAAAACATAAAAAAAAACAAAAATTAGATATGGAACCGAGTTTATCATTCAACTATATTGCTACCATATCCCAATCTAAGCAGAAGAAGTTTTTTTCGCATGGAATAATTTAAACTGAAATCAAAAAAAAGCGGAATTGTAATTATAAAATATAATACTCTAAAAAAGAAATAAAAAATTATATTATTGTGTTTTTTATAGTAATAAAATCTACTTTGATCTAACATAAAAGTACGAATGCTTGATTTTTTTTTATTAAAACTTCCGCCTTCATAATGAATAATTTCAGTTCCTGAAATTAAATAATTATCAAAACCCATTTTTATCAAACGTTTCTGCAAGTCTGTTTCTTCAAAATACATGAAAAATTTTTTATCAAAACACCCCACTTCAATCATTTTGGATTTGCATATAAATAAATCAGCTCCTGTCACATAGTCAACTTTTTTAAATTTCTCATTTTTTTCTAAAATAGCTTCCTTTTTGGTATTCAAAATCATGCTTTTTGAAATCTTAGAAATAAATGCGTTCCAAATAATTTTAAATTCATCTTGCATCTTGGGAAAATAGTGAGAAGAATGATTTCTTGATTTACCGTCATCTTGTAACAACTCTCCCCCTACAGCACCAATGTTACCAATCTTATTATCATACTTTTCATAAAAATCAAAAAAAACCTTAATCGAATTATTACATAAAATAGTATCTGAATTTAAAAGAAAAAGATATTTTCCACCGGATTTATTTATTCCTATATTATTTGCTCGCCCAAATCCTAAGTTCTCACCAGTTTGAATGAAAATTACATTTTTAAACTTTTCTCTAATGGCATACTCTGAACCATCATTAGAATTATTATCAACAACAATTATTTCGAAATCTACTTCTTTTGTTTCCTTATATATTGAATTTATACAATTAATTAATAGTTCTTTTGTATTATAATTCACTATAATTATGGAAATCATTACATTGTTAGTCATACTTATAATTTAGCCAACAAATTTTTGCTGTCTTTTTCCTTTTAAACCGTCTATAAGTCCATTAAATAAAGCCAGTAGCTTTTTCTTTTTTTTATCTTCCGCCAATATTATCTTTACAAATCTATATATCAAATAATCTTTAAGGATAGTTCTCTTAAGATTACGATCAAGCATATTAGGGTATTCTCTCCATAGTAAAATATGATTACAAAGAATTGAATATGTCCTAAATGGTGAATAGCCAGAAGTTGTAAATCCGTATTTCGACTTTAAGGGAGATCCATAAATTTGATTCATTTTACAATGTGTATCAACTACAACCTTATAACCATTTGTTATTACTTTATAGCAAATTTCATTATCGACACAATCGATTTGGTAATCTTCTCTAAATCCTCCAATTTTTTTTATAATACTAACATCATATATAGAACCAGAAGTAATAAACCAATTTGTCTCAAGAAAGCTTTCTCGAGTCAAAAATTGACCATTAGGATTTACTCCAAATATTGCGATTTTAAAATCTTGGTTTAACTTAATTTTATTGACATACCTTCTAAAGCTTCCATTTTCAAATAAACTATCTTGATCCATTGACAATAAATAGTTATAGCCATTCTCTAAACACCAATTTATTGCTTCATTTAATGGATAAGCAATAAATTCATTTTTGCCTGTCGTAAATACAAGGGTTTTATTTCTAATTTCTGGAAAATCTAAATTAAAATGAGATTGATCTTTTGCTGGTGTATTATCCCAAATAATCAACTTGTCTATATCTTCAATAAAACTAAATATATTTATTTTTAAATCTTCGATATTTGGATAATATACAATAACAATTGCGGCTAATTTCACTACTAATGGTTTATTTATTTTTTTGATAAAATATATTTTCGCCTTACAAAATCATATAATAAATGGATCAGACTATAAATTACTAAGGTTCTACTGTATATAAATTCCTTATATATTTCAATATCCCCTTAGGAAACAGGGCTATTATCGCTAAAATATAAATTTTGCTCTGAGTAAATCTTTTAATTTTTTTTCTATATTTCAAAAAGGTTTTATAATCATAATGACCTTCAATTCTATAATTTACAAAACTAAAATAGCTAAAAATTCCAGTTTTCAGAGAATGATCCCTAACTACTTTAATTTTTGAAAGTAGAGGATATTCTTCAGGTAGATTGAATACAAAAGAACTTAAATCTTCCAAAAAAACATTAAAGACATTACTAGCCCAATAACTTGTTTTATTTGGATTATTACGAACAAGATTTTTATTTATCCAATACAAATTTGATTTTTTATTTACTAATTGTTCAAATATAATAGCTGTTTGAGGAAAATTTTTAAATTTAGAAATGTCAAAATTTAGAAGTCCCACTAACTTTTCTTTATTATAGATTGTTGCCCCAGTTAGTGTAAGGTGCCAACATAAATTTTTAAAAATTTCTATTTTATCAGTAAAAATACTTGATTCAACATTTAAATCTCTCCCCTCCGCATTACAACAAATAAAATCAAAATCTTCATTCTCGATGCATTTCAAAACATGTTCGATTGAACCAGGTTCAATAATCATAGAATCTCCAAGATACCAGACATATTTTTCTTTAGCAAATGTAATTGTATTGACACAGTTTAAATCATGTCCAAATCTTACCTCATTCTTTCTGTAATAAAACAAGCCGTGCTTACTTTTAAATTCCTTAATAAGTAATTCGGTATTATTTTCTGTACTATCATCTGAAATATATACTGGAATATTAAATTTTATTAATTCTTCCAGTATACTTTCTAAATTAAACTTAAGTATTTCTGATCGGTTATAGGTTGGAATCGCAATGGCTAAATTAGATTGCATTATAAAAAGTTGTATTAAAATGATTAATTTGTGATTTTATTCCTTCCTCTATGTTTATAAAATCATGATCAATAATTTTTAAAATTTTTGAATTATCTAAAATTACTGAATTAGCATCTACAATTCTTTCACAATCAAAACTTAAGACAGCTTTTTTATTTAAATTATTTTCTATAATCTTTATGATATCTAACAACGAAAACCCAATACCTGTACTTAAATTAAATGAGTTATTACAGATTGAATTTGATAAAATCTTTTTTAAAACAGCAGTCAAATCATCTACATGGATATAATCTCTAATCACTTTGCCTGTACCCCATATAGTAATTATCTGATCATTTTGAATTTTATTGATTGCTACGGAAATAAACCCTTGATTTCCGTCAAAAGATTGATATTTTCCGTACACATTAGATGGTCTAAGTATAATGTAGTCAAGTAAGCTTATGTTGCTTTTATATCTAATATAATTTTCAATTATCAGTTTCGAATACCCATAATTATTAATTGGGCTTAAGTTAGTATCTTCTTCTATTAACCCAATTGAATTTCCGTAAATTGTGCCACCCGAAGAAAAAAATATTAATTTTATATCTCTCGTCGCAATAAAATCAATTAATTTAAATGTTGGAACAATAACATCATCTAAACTATTATAAAAATCGGTTTGAGAACTTGCTGGTATTAAACTAGAAACCAAATGAAAAACAACATTCACTTTATAATCCAGAATAATCTTTTCAATAAAATTAGAATCTTTTATTGAACCTAAAATAATTTCAGCATTTTTACCAAGGAAAAAAGATTTATCAATTAATTCCGTATTTCGAGAAACAATAATTAAATTATAATCAACCTCATTTTGAAATGATTCGATTATATTTTTACCAATAAAACCAGTCCCCCCCAGAAGTAAAATATTAAACATTTCTTTGTTATTGTTAGTATTGGAATTATTTTTAAAATATATAAGAACTTATGTTGTATGCCAAGCATTCTTTTTAACTTTAAAAATACAAAGCGCCCAAATCAAACTTACAAAAACAGTTAATGCAGAGTAACCAGCCACTATTCCTATTAGTCCATATATTTTACCCAACAGAAGTGTAGAAATTGCGGTTAAGACTCCCATTACTATTGAAAAAATTAAAAATGGTTCTTTCTTATGGCATCTTAAATAAATAGCAAGCCCAGCAACAAATTGATTAACAAAAGTTGTAACCGACAATAAAATCAATGGCAATAAAGGCAGAAATCTATTCCCAATAGTGAGTTCTTTATATTTTAAAAATGCAACTCCACTAATTAAAATAGCCAAACAAATAAAACTTATAAAGTTAGACTGTTTCATGGTTCTATAAAAAACGTTGTCCAGCATTTCATAATTCTTTTGCGCTACAAGGCTGGAGAGTAAAGGAATTTTAGTATTAATCCAACTTAATGATACTGTTAAGACACCATTTAAAACAGCTAATGTAATTCCCATTTGTCCAGCTACAACAGGTCCTTCAGTAGCAAAAATGACTGGATTAAAAAGTTGATACATAAAATAGCCGCTTATCCAACTCAATGCTATTCTCCATTGAAAAGGAAAAATTTCAAGCTTATAGCTAACTTTCCAATGCTGTAACTGCGTCCAGATAAATTTCAACCTATTTAAATTACTTGAATATATTATAAAAATTGGAGCTATAATTAATGAAATCACATTTGCAATTGGACTCGAATAAAGTTTTAATCCAGATATCAAGCAAATAAAAAGAATAAAAATTTGACTACATTGCTGAATTAATCTAATTACAGCAACATCTTTAACTTTGCCTAAACCTTCCAAGAAAGACAAAATAGGCGTAACTACTAATGAGCTTGCGGTGGCAGCTGCAATAATTATCCAAGGTAATACCCAACTAACACTGCTATCACCTTTTCCATATTTTTGAAAAAATATATATCCTGTTATAATTAAAATAAAAAATAATAAAAAAGCAATTACCGTAAACCATTTTATACAAAAATGAAGCAAAGAAGACAATCTAGACATTGCTTCAGGCGAACCTTCTAATTCATAATTATTTATCCATTTTAAATTGGCAAATTCATGTGCCGTAAACTGCGTTATAATACCTGACAAACCTAATTCAAAAAAAATCTGAATAGCTAAGATACTTCCAAAAGTATAATAATAACCCTGTTCAACTTTTGTTAAAAAACTTGCAATAAAAAGAATTGAAATAACTCCACCACCACCTTGTAACACTCTGGCCAATACCGTATAAAATATAGCACCGTCAATCCCAATGGTATTTAATATCTGCCTTATATTCATCCAAATATATCTAATTTGTATATTGAAAAACTGCTAATATTGAGCTAAATTCCTTGTAATTTTTCTAATTATCAGAAATAATATCATCCAAAATGCTGTAAAAATAGCCCCCAATATAAGCCCCTTAGCTTTCCCAAAACGCTCTTTTGGCAGTGGCAAGATAGGCCGGTCAATTACCTGAATGAGAGGCGTTTCCTTACGCAGGTTCACTTTAGCCAATTCACATTGCTTAACCAATTCAGAAAGTATAGCTGTATTGGCCTGTACATCTACCTGCCTTCTAGCTGAAGGTGCACGACGTACATTAAGCGCCGGATTTAAGTTAAAAGTATTATCATTAGCCACAGCTACACCTGTAATAGCACTGTTTAGCTCAGCTCTAACCGAATCAACTTGATGTTCCAAAATATCCATGTTAATACGTGCTTTTTTGCTTTTGGTGTCTATATAAAACTTACCCACTTGTTTAGCTAGCGCTTCACTGAAATACAATGAAAATAATTCATTAGTAGACGCTACATCCATAGATATAATAGCTGTTTTTTTGTCTTTTTGTGCTACTGCCAATGAAGTTTTAGACAAATTTTGATAAATTACTCCCAATATACTGTCATGTACTCTGGTAAAATAATCTCGTTTACCATTAGGCAAAAATTGAATATTTTTAAATTTAGGACTATCATTCCAATCATCCCTCCAATCATTATTTTGAATGTACATTTCGGCCAACGAAATAACTTTCCCATTTATTGTAACAGGAGTCAACAAAGTGTTCTCAACCATGGTACGAGACTTAAACAGCTCAGTCAAATTAGAACCTGTGAATATACTTCCTCCGCCTCCGCCTAAATCAAAACCAAAAGAACTAGCCAACCCTAAGGCTCCACTCATTCCTCCTGATTTTTCATCTTCTAAAGCAAATGTTAAAGTTGCTGTATAGATTGGCTTTTTTATAAAAGAATAACTCAATCCTAAAATTCCTCCAATCGCTCCAGCCAAAAGAATAATTTTCCATTTCGATAGCAAATAGAAATACCATTGTTTTATTTTTTCTAATAATTCTTTTAAAGTTATTTCGTCGTTAAGATTTTTATCGCTCATTCTTTATATATGTTTCATTTCTGAATCGCTATTATCAGTTAATATATTTTTAAGTTTTTCTAACTGAACGCAAACAGTATTGAGTCGAGAAAATTATTTAAATGCAGTTACTATAAGCAATGCCAAACTAGTAATTACACTTCCTATACTAACCCATTCTCCAGTTGTCATTTTCTTTGTTTCCGGCTTTTCAGGGACCACGATTTGAGAATCCGGAGTAACTTTAGGATAAGACCTAAAGAATAAAAAAGAACCAGTTACAGCTGCTTTTCCGTTTGGATAAATAATATAAGCTTTTTTCTTCCAGCCTTTACTGTCAACTCCTCCTACTGCATTTATATAATATTTAAAACCTTTACCACTTCTATACGGAATTTCAGAATTAAGCAGCACATTTCCTGTAACTTTAACTCCTTCATTCAATGTTGTGATTTCGATTTCATCCTCAGGAAACAAAGTGACATTTGAATAATGCTCTTTGTCTTTAACAATTTTTTTCCAATCTACGGGAATTGTCACATATTTTAATTCCTCTTTTAATTTTTTGGTAAGGTTTTCTTTTAACGTATCATTTTTAGATAAATTTAAATCAACTCTTTTTATTTCGTTAATTTGTTCCTCCTTAATAGGCCTCTTAATCTTCATCCCCTCTAGGTTAGCAACAGATGTTAGACCACCAGCTCTCATCACTACATTATATACAGACTCTTTTTTATTTGCCAATACATATTTCCCTGGATAAGCTACTGCTCCGGTAATTGTAACCATTTGTGGTTTTTCATATACAGCCATTCTTCTAATGTTTATAACATCAAAAGGTTTCAAAACAAAATTCTTCACCTGTTCATTATTATCAGCTGTAATTTCCAATTCAACCAATTCTATTCGCTTAGGATTAGTGTCATCAATTTCATCAGATTTAATCATTCTGGCTATTTCAACTCTTTTAGAAGCTGAACCTGTTAAGCCACCTACCTGTACAACTAAATCATTCAATGTGAGATTGTCGTAATAATCGTAGACGCCTGGATTTTTTACTTCACCATCAATCGTAATTTTATATTCTTCTCTAAAATCTAAAATTGAGTATACGGTTACTTCATCTTCTCTTTTTAATTCAATATCTGCACTCAAATCTCCAGACAAAGCGCTGGCTAAATCAACATTTACTATTTCAGTAGTTAAATCAGACTTTAAACGGATGATTCTTGCTCTTTTGGTATATGCATCTTCTTTAAGACCTTCTGCCCGTGTAATTAGATCTGAAATTCTCATTCCTTCTGTATAAGAATAATAATCCGGCCTAAAAACAGCACCATCTATTTTAATTCGGTTTTCAAATCGGTTTAAAATTTTAGTGATTCTGAAAACATCTCCTGATTTTGGCAAATAAGACGAAAATTCACTTTCATTAATATCCAAAACTTTAAATTCCTTACCTGTCTTTTGTAGAACATTTACTGATGCTGTATATGCAAATTCATTAAATCCGGAAGCAAAATTTAATAAATCCGAGAATTTTTCACCTTTTTTCATCTCAAAAATTCCGGGTCTCTTAACTTCACCTTCTACAGTAACTCTTTGTGCATAAACCGGAATCCTAATTACATCATTTTCCTTTAAAGCCACATTATCTGATTGATCTCCTTTAACCAAAAAACGGTAAATATCAATGTTTTTATAAACCTTATTGTTTCTAATTAATTCAATATTTCTATAACTACCGTTTTTGCCTGGTCCACCTGCTAAATGTAATGCATTGTAAACAGTGGCCAAAGATGAAATAGAATAATTCCCGGGCTGCTTACCACCTACAATAGTAATTTTGATGGTTCTGATACGACTAAGACTAACACTAACCTGAGATTGTCCAGATCTGACAGTACTATAAACTTTTGCAATTGCGGCTTTGATTTTTTGTGTCGCAGCCTCAATTGATATTCCTGCTACTGAAATTTGTCCTACATACTGAATGGATATTTTTCCTTCTACACTTACCGGTATACTTGCGTTATACTCCTGTACTCCGTAAACACTTACCTGAAGTTCATCTCCGGGGCCTAAAATATAATTCATAGGAGTGGCCAAATTTGAATCAGGTTCAAAATTCAATGTTGGGTTATCAAATAATTCAGATCCAAATATTAAAGCATTCGCAGAGTCTTTTACCTTATTGTTCAAAATTTTGTCATGAGCCCGCCCAGAATCTTTTTTCTTTACAACAGGATTTTCGGTATTTTTTTTTGCGACTGTTTTTTCATTTACTCTTGCTTTTAACTTGGAGAATTCTGCTGCACTCATTCCCTTTGACAAAATCATAGCTTCCGCCTCATCAATTGTCATGTTATTATTTTGCAATTGTGTCCTTATTTTAGCAATATCTGCATCAGATAAATAATCTACTTTTACAGTGCTTAAATCACTTGATTTCATTAAATCCTGCGCTTTTACCTGGAAAGAAAACATTAAAGTAAATAAAAGAATAATCTTTATATATTTCATTCTAATAGTGTTTGATTTTTGGTGAAGGATTCTGATTAAGAATAAATTTATTTTAAGAGTATTGTTTTTTGTAATAATCTTTATACGCCCCTGAAGTAACATTTTTTAGCCATTCCTCATTATTTAAATACCAATTAATGGTTTTTTCCAGACCTTCTTCAAAAGTTACTGATGGTTTCCAGCCAAGTTCCTTGTTAATTTTAGTTGCATCAATTGCATATCGCAAATCATGTCCTGGTCTGTCTTTAACATAAGTAATTAACTTTTCGGAAGTACCTGAATCCCTTCCTAACTTCTGATCCATAATCTGGCATAATAATTTAACCAAATCAATATTTTTCCATTCATTAAAGCCTCCAATATTATATGTCTCGTGATTTTTTCCTTCATGAAATACTAAATCAATTGCAATAGCATGATCTTCTACAAAAAGCCAGTCGCGGGTATAATTACCATCTCCATAAACAGGCAGTGGTTTATTATTGATAATGTTATTGATAAAAAGCGGAATCAGTTTTTCGGGAAAATGATACGATCCATAATTATTCGAACAATTTGTTAATACATATGGCAATCCATAGGTTTCCCCATACGCCCTAACAAAATGGTCTGAGCTTGCTTTTGAAGCAGAATATGGAGAGTTTGGATCATACGGTGTCGTTTCTGTAAAAAGCCCTTCAGCTCCTAAGGAACCATAAACTTCGTCTGTACTAATGTGATAAAATCTTTTTCCATCAAAATTATCTTTCCATTGCTTTTTTGCTGCATTAAGTAAATTCATCGTCCCGATTACATTTGTTTTCACAAATGCCAATGGATCCTCAATTGATCTATCTACGTGAGATTCTGCAGCTAAATGTAATACACCTTCAAAATTATGAGTTGAAAAAAGTTCATTAATAAAAGCCTCATCAACGATATCTCCTTTTACAAAATTATAATTGGGATGATTCTCTATATCTTTAATATTCTCCAAATTCCCAGCGTAAGTTAGAGCATCTAAATTATAAATTTGATATTCAGGATACTTAGTCACAAAACGCCTTACTACATGTGAACCAATAAAACCTGCACCCCCAGTTATAAGAATTTTTTTCATTTTAATTTAATAATTCAGAGTTTTGTTTTTCTAAAGCACTATATATATCCTTTACATCTTGGGAATTTTCTTTTTGCAAAATTAAATTAGCCGTAGCTGTATAAACAAAAATTGTATTTTTCAATCCCAGAAAAGTAGTGTGCTTATCACACCCTATTACCATATTCCCGTTTTTATCAATTGGATGCCCTTTAGAAACCAAATAATCATAAACAGATTCAAAAGAGCCTAAATCTGACCAGACAAATGAAGCCGGAACAACTTTTATTTTTTTACTACGCTCCATTACAGCATAATCTATACTAATTGATGGGATTTCTAAAGAAGTTTCTAAATCTAAGAAACCATTTTCACTTGACTCCCATACAATTTTAGATTTTTCGTAAACTTCAGGCTGAAATTGTTTCAATTCTTCTAAAAGGACGCTGGCTTTAAAGCAAAACATTCCGCTATTCCACAAAAAATTTCCTTTTGCAATAAACTCTTTAGCAGTAGTTTCATTTGGTTTTTCCCTGAATGAAATTACTCTGTCTCCTTTTGATTCTATATAACCATAACCAGTTTCTGGTTTAGTTGGAATAATTCCGAAAGTTACAATAAAACCTTCCTGTGCTTTTTGAATAGCCTGATCTATAGCATTATCATAATCCTCTATTTTATCAATAATATGATCTGATGGCGTTATTATCAATATATCATCAGGGTTTGACGCAAAAGCTGCAAATGCGATAGCCGCTGCAGTATTTCTAGGTGTTGCCTCAACAATATTTATATATACTGTTTGGGATTTCCCCATAACATTTCCGCTTAAATGGTGGTTGTCAACATTTCCTACTACCATTACTTTATTTGCTAAATGACTGTTACGATCAACCGTCATTTCAAATAATGATTTTCCTTCAAATATTTCTAAATATTGTTTAGGCTGACTTTTACGGGAAAGAGGCCATAATCTGCTACCAACACCTCCGGTTAAAATAACATGTGTAACTGAATTATTTGTATCCATATTTTTCTAAATAAAAAAAGAAGGTCAAAAACTATAATCTATTATCTGCTATAGCCCCTAAAACTCCTTTTACATCATATATTAAACTATTGTCTTTTTTAATTTCCAGAAAATCCAATTTCAAAAACTCTGAATGTGCGACACCTAAAACTATAGCATCAAATTTTTCTTTTGGAAGAATACTTGTTGTTGTAAATCCGTATTCTTTTTTAACTTCTTCTGTATTTGCCAATGGATCATATATTGTTACGGAAATTCCATACTCTTTTAATGCTCTTATAACATCTACAATTTTAGTATTACGAACGTCAGGACAGTTCTCCTTAAAGGTAATCCCCAACATTAAGAGCTCTGCATGATTTACTGAAATACCTTTTTTAATCATTAATTTCACTATCTGAGAGGCAATGTATTCGCCCATACTGTCATTTAAACGACGCCCGGCTAAAATTATTTCAGGGTGATATCCAAATTCTTGTGCTCTTTGAGCTAAATAGTAGGGATCTACACCTATACAATGACCTCCAACCAAACCTGGTTTAAAAGGCAGAAAGTTCCATTTGGTAGCTGCTGCTGCTAATACTTCCTGAGTGTCGATATTCATTAAGTTGAAAATTTTTGCGAGTTCATTTACAAAAGCAATATTAATATCTCTTTGTGAATTCTCAATCACTTTAGCAGCTTCGGCAACTTTTATTGTTGGCGCAAGGTAAGTACCGGCAGTAATAACAGATTTATAAAGTGCATCTACTTTTAAACCAACTTCAGGAGTAGATCCTGAGGTAATTTTCAGGATTTTCTCTACTGTATGTTCTTTATCTCCGGGATTAATTCTTTCAGGTGAATATCCTGCAAAAAAGTCATCATTAAACTTTAATCCTGATATTTTTTCTAAAACTGGCACGCATTGTTCTTCTGTTACACCAGGATATACTGTTGACTCATAAATTACTATATCGCCTTGCTTCAGCATTTTTCCTACCGCCTCACTAGCTTTGTAAAGTGGAGTCAAATCCGGACGATTATTTTTATCCACTGGTGTAGGAACTGTTATGATAAAATAATTACAATCTGCAATATCTTTTATATCTGAAGTACAATACAGACCTTGTGTTTTATTTGGAGTATCAACCAGGACACTTTGTAGGGTGCTGTTTTCAACTTCTAATGTTGTATCTACGCCTTGCTTTAAACTTTTTACTCTTGATTGATTGATATCAAAACCTATAACGGGATATTTTGTAGCAAATAAACGAGCCAAAGGTAAACCTACATAACCTAATCCTATAACGGCTACCTTTACATCATTTTTCATATCCATTTCCTTAATTTTCGTTTATTATTTGCACAGCTTCGCTGTTCCAAGTCACAGTTGTGAAATGGACAGAAAGATTGAATTTCGGCAAATATAGCACAATAAAGTCAATTTTATCAACTTTAAAAACATCTTATAATTCTCCTAAAAAAAAATATAAATTAAAAAGCTATAAGTCAGTTAACAAAAAATAAACGTCAAAAAAAAAAGAATAAAAAATCACTAAATTCAGTGATGCTTTATTCTTTTTTAATTTATTATTTTAAGCGCTAAATATCTTACAAAAAAAAATTAGAAAGATTCTTTTTTATATTTTATTTTCAAAACACATCCTAAAGTTTCTAAAACAAGGATATAATGTGTATTTGTTACTTCCTTAACAATTGCCTGATGATTACTAAAAGCGCCCGTATCTAATTTTATCTTATCACCTTTTTTATAAGGCATTACTAAAACATCTGAAATATTTGTATCAGAAAGGCTTTTTTTTATTTCGACAATTTCCTCCTCACGAACTATGGCAGGTTTCCCTAACCAAAACAAATACCGGACTACACCTGGAACCTGAAAAACTGAATTCCTTTCCATATCAGACAACCTGACAAAAACATAAGAATTAAAAAGAGGCACTTCTACTTTTTTCTTTCTGTCTGACCATTGTTTAATCTGAGTGATTAAAGGACAGTAGGATTCTATCCCTGCTTCATTTAATTTTTCTGCTACTTTTTTCTCCCACTTAGGTTTTGTATAAACGACATACCAATTCATGCAATTTATTTTAAGACCCTATTCCGTTGTAAATAAATCCAATTGATTTTAATTCTTTTGCATTTAATATATTCCTTCCATCAAAAACAAAAGCTGGTTTTTGCATTGCATCGTATATTTTATGCCAATCATATTTTACAAACTCGTCCCATTCTGTAAGTACAGCAATTGCATGAGCATTTTTGCAAGCCTCATATGGATCTTCAAATGTAGAAACTGCATTACTATTTTCTGAAGAATTTCTAGTGTCTAAATAATCTAAATCACTCAAGATTTTATTACGGGACACTTTTGGATCATAAACAGAAATTTTTGCCAGCTCATTAATTAAATCATCTGCAACATATATAGCGGCAGATTCGCGGGTATCGTTTGTGTCTTTTTTAAATGCCCAGCCTAAAAAAGCTATTTTCTTATCGGCTACTGTATTGTAAAGAGTCTGAACAATTTTATTCGAAAATCTTCTTTTTTGATGATCATTCATAATAATTACCTGTTCCCAGTAATCAGCGACTTCATTCAACCCATAAGATTTTGCTATATAAACTAAATTCAGAATATCTTTTTGAAAACAAGACCCTCCAAATCCAACTGAAGCCTTTAAAAATTTAGGCCCAATACGACTATCCATTCCAATAGCACGTGCGACTTCATTCACATCTGCACCTGTTTTTTCACACAATTCAGACATAGCATTGATTGATGAAATACGCTGTGCTAAAAAAGCATTTGCGGTGAGCTTAGACAATTCTGAAGACCACACGTTTGTTGTCAAAATTTTATCCTTGCTCACCCAATTAGCATAGACATCTACCAAAGCATCAATTGCAGCTTGCCCTTCTGGTGTTGAGTCCCCTCCAATCAGAATTCGGTCAGGATTTAATAAGTCATCAATAGCAGTACCCTCTGCTAAGAATTCTGGATTTGAAAGAATCTGAAACTGAACTCCGTTTCCGGTATTATCCAAAATGCTTTTTATTGCTTCAGCAGTTCTAACAGGTAAAGTAGATTTCTCTACAACTATTTTATTAGCTTTAGAAACCTTCGCTATTTGTCTGGCACACAATTCTATATACTTTAAATCAGCAGCCATTCCTTTACCTTTACCATACGTTTTTGTTGGCGTATTTACAGAGATAAAAACAACTTCTGCTTCATCAATAGCTTTTTCTACATCTGTCGAAAAGAAAAGATTTCTACCTCTTGCCTCAGCTACGATTTCCGAAAGTCCTGGTTCATAAATTGGAATATTATCTGTATTTGGGTCATTCCAGTCTTTAATTCTCTGTTCATTCAAATCGACTACAGTTACCTGAATATGCGGACATTTCTGAGCAATTACCGCCATAGTCGGACCTCCTACGTAACCTGCACCGATGCAGCAAATTTTTGTGATTTTCATATTTTCTATATTACACTTTCATTATTTTAAATTATTCCAATACCATCGTATTGCTTCTTTTAGTCCTGTCTCCAACGAATATTCCGGATTATAACCTAACCTCTTTTTCGCCTTATTTATACTAGCTAATGAATGCGGAATATCCCCCACTCTCTTTTCACCATACACAACCGGAACATCAGCTATTTTAGGATCAAACTCACTTAAATATTTTTTTAAATACCCAACTAAATCATTTAACGTATTTCTATCTCCAAAAGCAGTATTATAAACCGTATTAACCGCTTCAGAATTTTTGACTGAAATTGCCAATGCATTCATCTGAATTACATTATCAATATAAGTGAAATCTCTTGAGTAATTGCCATCTCCATTAATAACAGGGCTCTCATAATTCATTAACTGCATTACAAATTTAGGAATAACAGCTGCATAGGCACCATTGGGATCCTGTTTTCTTCCAAAAACATTAAAATAACGCAATCCTATAGTTTCCAGGCCGTATGTTTTACTAAAAATCTCTGCATATAATTCATTTACATATTTGGTAATCGCATAAGGTGATAATGGTTTACCTATAACATCTTCAATTTTTGGCAGTCCTTCTGAATCTCCATAAGTGGACGAGCTTGCGGCATAAATAAATCTTTTTACTTTAGCGTCTCTTGCCGCAACCAGCATATTTAAAAAACCGGAAACATTTACATCATTAGTGGTTATGGGGTCATTTATTGATCTTGGAACAGATCCCAATGCTGCCTGATGCAGTACATAATCTGCGCCTTGAACAGCCAACGCACAATCATTTATGTTTCGAATATCTCCTTCAATTAATTTAAAATCAGGATTGCTTAAAAAATCTTTCAGATTATAACGATGTCCTGTAGAAAAATTGTCCAGACAAACTACTTTTTGTCCAGAATTTAAAAAATACTCACATAAATTAGACCCTATAAAACCAGCCCCTCCTGTTATTAAAATAGTATTTTGAATGGATGATTTCATCTATTTAAATTATTATTTTTTAAATTTTTTAAAAACTTTTTTTACAAAACCTTGTTGCTCATCTTCTTCATGATAACCATTTGCATATGCTCCATAACCATAGCCGTAACCATATGTAGAACCGTATTTTGCTTTATTTTCAAAACCATTAAGAACAATACTTACATTATTAAGTTCACCTCGCTTGACACGATTATTCAACATAGTAATCATTTCTTTTTTAGAATAGTTCTGTCTTACAATATACAAAGTAACATCACTAAAATGAACCAATTCCAAAGCGTCGGCCACAAGTCCAACCGGAGGTGTATCAAGTATGATATAATCGTAAGTTTTTTTGAGTTCTTCTATAAATTCCCCCATTACCTCACTAATAATCAACTCTGACGGATTAGGCGGAATCGGTCCTGAAAGAATAACATCAAGATACGGAATTTGAGTTTTATTTACTATTTCAGATAATGTTTTTTGCCTTATCAAATAATTAACAACACCATATTGGTTCGTCAGGCTAAATTCGTCTGCAAGTCTTGGTTTTCTTAAATCCATTCCTATTATAACGGTCTTTTTTTCACTTAGAGCAAAAACAGTGGCAATGTTTATTGAACAGAATGTTTTTCCTTCACCACTAATTGACGAAGTTATCATTAAGGTTTTTGCTCCATCAAGCTGCTTTTTTTTATATAAAAACTGTAATGACGAACGAATACCCCTAAAAGCTTCCGATAATGCTGATTTTGGCTTTTGAAAAACTGCTAAACTTGTACTTTCCTTATTTATACCTACAACTCCAATTAAAGGAATTTGTGATTGCTTACTAATGTCTTCAGCATTTTGAATTGTATTGTTAATAAAGAAAATAATAAAAACAATAATCAAAGGAATTAAAATTCCTAAAAACAAAGCCAAAATATAGTTTACAGAAGTTTTTGGACCAATTAAACCTCCACCTATGTCTTTTGCTGTATCTATAAAATGGATATCTGATAAATTAGAAGCTTTTACGATTTCAGCTTCATTTCTTTTTTGAAGAAACGAACTATATATATTGTCACTTAAATCATATTTTCTTTTAATTTTTAACAACTCTTGTTGCTCTTCCGGAAGTCGTTTAATAGTACTTTCTGCTTCACCTATTTTATTATTAACCAAAGCCAAATCATATTGTAAAGACGACTTTGCTGAAGCAATATTTTCTAACAACACATTTTTTATGGCAACCATCTGGTTATCAAAATCCTTAAAGATTTTATCACTTTTTACCGCATAAGCCATTTCGGATCTTTGGGTTGACAAGGCAATGAGTTTTGAAATGTTTGTAACAACATTAGGATCTTCAATTCCGGCAACAGAAGGTGCTGGCAATTTAGAATAATCAACACTATTATTTAGATAAGCTTTTAAAGAATTATAATAAGCAATTTTACGGGCTATAGCGTCTTTTTCGACATCAAAATCTAAAATTTTATCCGAAAATTTCTCTCCACCTTGTTCAATTGCATAAATATTTTTGTCTTTTCTGAAAGATTTAAGTTCATTACCGGTTTCTTTTAGTTGAGACTCCATTGCTACAAGTGTGCTGTCAATAAAATTTATGGTGTTTGTAGCAAACTGATTCTTACTGTCCAACTGAATCTTAATCAGCATTTTGACTGTAGAATTCAAATATTCAACCATTCTTGCTTTGTTTGTTCCCTGAAGAGAAAGCTCCAGAATTGAGCCTGCTTTTTCATCTGCACCAACTCCAATTCCCCGGTAACCGGCAACAGTAGCATCAAAATCATTAAATCTCACAAAATATTCTTTCCCTTTATAAAAGCCAGGATTATCATTAATTTCAAGCTTCCAGTTTAAGAAGGGCAGAGCTACATTTTCTCCAACTTTATATCGCTTAACAAATTCAACAGGCTGAACAGATGTACTACTATAAACATTATTAGAATAGGTAAATAAAGAAACTGAACTGTTCTGAAAAGGTATTCTTATTTCATATTCATTTGGACTTAAAAACTTAATACTTATTAATGTTCCTGATAACTGAGGTTTGGTTTTATCAATATTTACATAAAAAGGAACTGCTCCATACACATCAATCATTTTGTATTCGCCTTTTTCAAGGTAATCTATATAAAATTGCAATTTATCGACAACCAATTCATTATGTGACCTTGATTGCAAAATGGTTGAAATACCGCTTACCTGATCTGAAATACCTCCCCAATTAAAAACCAGACTTGTATTTGATGTAAAAAAAGGATTGCTTTCTTCTTTAATTGAGATCAAAGTTTTCATCGCATAAATCTTTTCTTTGCGAATATTAACCTGATAAGCTATTGTGAATGAAATAATTAAGCTTAACAAAAACAATTTCCAGTATCCGGCTATTTTTAGCAAAAACCCTTTAAAATCAAAACTCGAATGATTCTCAAAAATTGAAAAATCTTTTATATCTAACATTTCTTCTATTTAGTTTTTAATTCTTCAACAACACAAAAAGTGTTGTCCCAAGAGATAATAATGTTATAACTGTACCTAAAGACTGAAGCCCTGTCTGTCCAGTACCCCATGTTTTTTGCTTTAGTGGTTTTACATAAATATAATCATTTGGCTGCAGATAGTAGTATGGAGATTTCATCACATTTACATCAGTAAGATCAATATCGTTCATCTGTACTCCGGTAGGTGTCTGGCGTATTACTGTTACAGCCTTTCTATTACCTACAGTAGTAATATCTCCAGCATTCGCAACGGCTTCCATAATATTTACATGCTCCTTAAATAATGTTTTAGTACCAGTACTTCCAACTTCGCCATTTATTGTATATCGAAAACCTGCTAATTTTACAGTAACAAAAATATTTGCTTCTGCCTTAAAATATTCTTCGAGAAGCTTTTTTTCAATTTTAACTCGCACTTCTTCAAGTGTATAGCCAATTACATTCAGTTCTCCTAAAATCGGCATTCTTATATTACCATGATCATCAACAGTAAATCCATTAAAATACAAATCTGATTCTGATTTACCATTATTAAGATCTTCTGAAGGTTTAAAAATAGTGGTCAACTTAGAATCTATTGCTTTGATATCTACACTCAAAACATCATTTACTTGTAATCTGTAAGGCTTCGATTCTACTGCGGAAACTGTAGTTTCACTACCAGCCGATCCTTTGTCCTGTAAATACACCAAATCTTTTACAGGTATACATGATGTAAAAAGTGTGCTAATTAATAATAGATAAAAACCGTTTTTTGTCATTTTAAAAATTTTATACGCAAATATAGCTATTCATTTAGTCTTCAGGAAATCTAACCCGATTGCATTTTTTAATTATTCTTGAATGTTTTTTCGAAAGGCACACGATGTAAAATACTCCGGCCAAGCGTAACTTCATCGGCGTATTCCAATTCGTCTCCAACAGAAATTCCACGTGCTATGGTAGAAATTATAAT
The DNA here is from genome assembly GCF_038290035.1 of Flavobacterium calami. NCBI lineage: Bacteria > Pseudomonadati > Bacteroidota > Flavobacteriia > Flavobacteriales > Flavobacteriaceae > Flavobacterium > Flavobacterium calami. The sequence continues at coordinate 203,689 of NZ_JBBYHS010000002.1, read as the reverse complement.
TTTAGAATCCGAAATTTGTTTATAAATATAAAAATTTGTGGTATCACCCTCCATAGTTGAACTTAAAGCAAAAATAATTTCATCAACTTTACCCAACTTTACTTTCTCTGTCAAAGCTGTTATATTCAACTGACCCGGTCCAACTCCTTCTATTGGAGAAATCTTACCTCCTAAAACATGATAAATTCCTTTATATTGCCCGGTGTTTTCTATAGCCATTACATCTCTGATATCTTCAACAACACAAATTGTCCGCTGGTTTCTTGATGAATTAATACATATTTCACAAATCTTTTCATCAGATATATTATAACAATTTTCACAAAACTTAATATCCTCACGCATGTTGAGTAATGCCTGAGATAAAAATGTTGTCTGCTCTTTAGGCTGTTTTAGCAAATGAAGTACCAATCGCAATGCCGTACGTTTGCCTATACCCGGCAATTGTGACATTTCATTGACTGCTTTTTCTATTAACTTTGATGAAAATTCCATGAAAACAAAAATAACGCTTTAAATAATTTGGTCGATTTGAAAAAACTGAATATTATTAAACCCGCAAAAGTTCTAATTAACCGATATCTAGCCCTGATGGTAACGGCATCCTTTTGTGCCAGGGTTTGGCACAAAAGATAAAGTGTACAGCAGGAACAGCTTCAAAAAATTAATACTGATTTGTTGCTAAAAGAACCAACGTACAAGCTACTTCTGCTTTGATATTGTTAAGTTCTAATAATTGGTAAAACTCAGGATTCTCTGTCCCCGGATTAAAAATTACCCGTTTAGGCTGCGCTTCTATGATGTAATTATAGTAATCCCGCTGACGGACTGGATTTAAATACAAAGTTACAGTATCTACATTTTTGACAGGAATAGTCTTTGTGTGAATTTTTACACCTGCAACTTCTCCTGCATTTTGTCCAATTGCCAATACGGTATGCCCTTTTTGAGTCAGCATATTTATGGCCCTAAAAGCATATCGCTCCGGTTTGGTTGTCGCACCAATAAGCAAAGTTTTTTTGTTTTTCATCATTTATGAATATAGCGCAAAAGTAATCAAAAAAAGGCTGAATTTCCTGCTCGCTATTGATTTAGAGACATAAAGGAGAAAAAACAATATCCTCACATCATTTTAGAGTAAAATCTTAAAATTTAATTACTTTTACTTCATCAACCCAAACATCATGGATTTATTCATTTATTTATTTGCTGCTCTTTTTTCTGTTCTGAATCCAATTGGTACTGTTCCTATTTTTGTTGGGCTCACCCATGATGATTCTGCTGCTGAACGCTCACGCATTTCATTGTGGACTGCCATTAATGTTTTTATTATTTTGATGGTTTCATTCTTTATTGGACAATATGTACTGACTTTTTTCGGAATCAGTATAGATGCACTGCGCATTGCAGGAGGCTTGGTAATTTTGAATTCTGGTTTTTCCTTATTGTCCGGAAAAATAAGCAAGAAGAGGGGAATCAATAAAAAGATTGAAAATGATGCTCAAAAGAGAAACGATATCGCATTAACTCCATTAGCAATTCCGATGCTGGCCGGTCCGGGATCTATTTCTTTATTAATAGCTTTTTATCAGGAGCATCATGAAATGACAGAAATAATAATTTCAAGCTTAGCTATTTTAGCAATAGCAGTTACTATTTTTATCATTTTAAAAAGTGCGCATTACTTAGCGCGTATTTTAGGCGCTTCAGGTATTGTTGCAATTTCCAGAATAATTGGTTTTATTGTAATTGCAATAGGAATTCAATATATAATCAGTTCCATAATTAATATTGTAAGAGGAAATTTAATGTAAATCTTAAGACATCAAAAAAAAATCCAAATTCCATCTATATTAATTTAAGGTGGAATTTGGATTTTTCATTATTCAAAATTTTAAAATTAGCTTCTCGGCAGAAAAACTTCAGCCATCATACATCTGGCACTTCCTCCACCACAAGCTTCAATAGTATCTAAACTTGAACTTAAAATTTTAGCATGATTTTCCAATTGCTTAATTTGCTTTTCGGTTAGACTCTGGTGCGCTGATGCACTCATAACGATATATTTTTCATCATTTCTTCCTCTTACTTCCAGCATGTTCCCTGCAAAATTATTCACCTGATCTTCAGTAATTAAAATAATTTCTTTTTTATCAGCCTTCAGGCTTTCCAAAACCATTTTACGCTCTTTTTTGTCATCAATACTATCTGCACAAATAACTGCAAAAGTTTCACCAATACACATCATAACATTGGTATGGTAAATCAATTTACGTTCTCCGTCCACTGTCTGGAAAGCTTCAAAAATTACTGGAGCATAGTCAAAATCTTCACAGAATTCAATAAACAATTCTTCGTCTGCACGAGGAGATAAGGCACAATATGCTTTTCCGTTAGCCCTGTCCAAAAGCAAACTTCCTGTTCCTTCAAGAAAAATACCGTCTTCTTCTGCAGAAGTATAATCCATGATGTCATTAATTTCAAAACCTTTTTCTTCCAAAATATCCAAAATATCTTCTCGTCGTTCCTGACGACGATTTTCAGCAAACATAGGATACAAAGCGACATCACCGCTTTCATGAAAAGAAATCCAGTTGTTTGGAAAAATACTATCCGGTGTATCTGTTTCGAGCGTATCTTCGACTACAGTGACATCAACACCTGCTGCTCTTAGCTTTTCAACAAAAGCATCAAATTCTTGCTGTGCTTTGGCATTTACAGTACTTGGCAAAAGTCCGTCTAAAACTTTTTGATAATAATTATTTACAGCTGTCTGCTCATTCATTCTGAATGCAACCGGACGAATCATTACTATTGCATTAGTTGTTTGTTTCATGATTTATATTTTTTTTGTTCAGGTCTTAAACTCATAACAGATAAGCCTGAAACCATTTTAATCTCTAATTAATGGCAATGTCGAACATCTTAATAAACCTTCCTGCTTAGCAATTTCAGCATAAGGTATTTCTTCAACTATAAAACCATTAGCCCTTAACCAATTGTTTAATCTTGTGAAATTCTTTTCTGAAACAATAACATTTTCATCGATAGAAAACACATTGGAAAACATATTATACATTTCATTTCTTTCTATATGAAACAAATTTTCTTTTCCAAAGAGATTCACTAAGTACATATAATCGGCTTCTTCACGAAAACCTCTTTTATAGACAATACCCTTATTCTTTCCAACAGGCTGAAAACAGCAATCCAAATGTAGTGCATTATCCCTCGCTTCTATTTTAGATTTTACCAAATCAAATTCTTTGACAATTTTGTTTGGAAATAATTCTTTAATAAAATTAACCCCCTGCATATTAGTTCTGGCAGTTATATAATCTTTATAATCACTTCCTTTATAGGTTCCTATAAAGATATGATCATTCCAAAGCATAACATCACCACCTTCAATATGAACTTCTTCAGGCGGACGTATAACTTTCAAAGGATCAATCTCATCGATTACATACTGAATTGCATCTAATTCACGCTCCCTATCTGGTAAAATATTCGATTTCACAAACACATCATCAATTACAAAACCAATATCTCTGGCAAATATCTGATTGTAGTTTTCAATCATTTTTGGGCGATAAACTTTTACATTGTACTTTTGAAAAACAGCATTAAAGGCATCCATTTCGAGAACCATATCTTTTTCAAGAGGGTATGTACCTGCTTTTATATGTTCCAACGATTTAGGATCATAGGCTTCCTGAATTGATGGAGTTGGCCCATTATGAACGGCAGACCCCAAAACAACGGCGCGTAATCTTGACGTTTCGTTCTTAATATTTAATTGCAACATAAATGTTAGATTTTGTTGCAAATATAAAAAAAAGCTTCACAGTTAAGTGAAGCTTTCAGTATGATTATTTATTAGATTTGAATTCTCTCAACGGATGGCCAGTATAAATTTGTCTTGGTCGTCCAATTGGCTCTTTATTTTCTCGCATTTCTTTCCATTGTGCAATCCAACCCGGCAATCTTCCAATTGCAAACATAACAGTAAACATGTCAGTTGGAATTCCTAATGCTCTGTAAATAATACCAGAGTAAAAATCAACGTTTGGATACAAATTTCTGGATTTGAAGTAATCATCTTCAAGAGCTGCAGTTTCTAACTTTCTTGCAATATCTAAAATCGGATCTTCAACACCTAAAGTTTCCAAAACTTCTTTAGCCGCTTTTTTGATGATTTTTGCTCTTGGATCAAAATTTTTGTAAACTCTGTGCCCGAATCCCATCAAACGGAATGGATCATTTTTGTCTTTTGCTTTCGCCAAGAATTTATCAGTATCCCCACCATCTTTGTTAATTTCTTCCAACATTTCAAGTACAGCCTGATTTGCACCACCATGAAGAGGCCCCCAAAGAGCAGATACTCCTGCAGATACTGAAGCAAACAAGCCTGCATGAGAAGACCCTACCATTCTTACTGTAGACGTAGAACAGTTTTGTTCATGATCTGCGTGAAGAATAAATAACTTATCTAAAGCATTAACAATTACCGGATTTGCAGAGTAAGGACCTGTAGGTAATTTAAACATTAATTGCATAAAACTTTCAACATATCCTTTTGTATTGTCGTAGTAATTCAAAGGATACCCCATTGACTTTCTGTAAGTCCATGTAGCAATTACAAGAAATTTAGCCATTGTTTTACAAATAGCTTCGTACATTTCTTTTTCGTTATCAACATTAACTGCTTTAGGATTAAATGCTGTTAAGGCACTTGTTAAGGCAGATAAAACTCCCATCGGGTGAGCTGTTTTAGGAAAACCATCGATGATATTTTTCATTTCTTCGTTTACCAGAGAATGCTTTTTAATACCATTTTCAAATTCTTCTAATTGTGCAGCAGTAGGTAATTCACCAAAAATCAAAAGATAAGAAACTTCTAAGAAACTTGCTTTCTCTGCAAGATCTTCGATTGAATATCCTCTGTAACGTAAAATTCCTAATTCACCATCGAGAAAAGTAATTTCACTTTTGCAGGAACCAGAGTTTTTATAACCAGGATCAATAGTAATAATACCAGTTAAATCACGTAATTTGTTAATATCGATAGCTGATTCATTTTCGCTTCCTGTTATTACCGGAAGCTCAATTTTCTTACCATCTACTTCTAATGTAGCTATTTTTGACATAATATATGGGAAATAATTCTTAAAAATAATAATTTATCAAATCTAAGGAATTTAAGACTAATTAAAAAAGGAATAATGCTATGAATTTGTTAAAACCCCAAAAAAAAACCACCCGTTTTCACGAATGGTTTTACTATACAATATAATCCTTACAATTATTTGATCTTAAAAGCGTTTAACCCAGGAAAATAAGCGGTATTCCCCAATTCTTCTTCAATTCTTAATAATTGGTTGTATTTTGCCATACGATCTGAACGAGAAGCTGAACCTGTTTTAATTTGACCACAGTTTAAAGCTACAGCCAAATCAGCTATAGTATTATCTTCTGTTTCACCTGAACGGTGAGACATTACTGAAGTATACCCTGCATTTTTAGCCATGTTTACAGCTGCTATAGTTTCAGTTAAAGTACCAATTTGGTTTACTTTTACTAAGATTGAGTTAGCAATTCCTTTCTCAATACCAGTTGATAAACGAGCAACGTTAGTAACAAATAAATCGTCTCCAACTAATTGAACTTTATCTCCAATTTTTTCAGTTAAAGCTTTCCATCCGTCCCAGTCATCTTCGTACATACCATCTTCTATAGAGATAATTGGATATTTAGCAGCAAGTTCAGCTAAATAATCAGCTTGTTCTTCAGAAGTTCTAATTTTTCCAGTTTCACCTTCAAATTTAGTGTAATCGTATTTTCCGTTTACATAAAACTCAGAAGCCGCACAGTCAAGAGCAATCATAATTTCGTCACCGAAAGAATATCCTGCTTTTTCAACTGCTAATTTAATAGTATCTAAAGCGTCTTCAGTTCCGCCAGCCAAGTTTGGAGCAAAACCTCCTTCATCACCTACAGCAGTACTTAAACCTCTATCATGTAATACTTTTTTCAAGTTGTGGAAAATTTCAGTTCCCATTTGCATTGCATGTGTAAAAGAAGTTGCTTTTACTGGAAAAATCATAAACTCTTGAAATGCGATAGGCGCATCAGAGTGAGAACCACCATTGATGATGTTCATCATTGGAACAGGTAATGTGTTAGCAGAAACTCCACCTACATATCTGTATAATGGCAAACCAAGTTCGTTAGCAGCAGCTTTTGCAGCAGCTAAAGAAACACCTAAAATAGCATTAGCTCCTAATTTAGATTTGTTTGGAGTTCCATCTAAATCAATCATTAATTGGTCAATTGTGTTTTGTTCGAAAACAGAAGTTCCAACTAATTCTTCAGCAATAACAGTATTTACATTATTCACTGCATTCAAAACACCTTTACCTAGATAAGCTTTACCTCCATCACGTAATTCAACAGCTTCGTGCTCTCCAGTTGATGCTCCAGATGGAACAGCAGCTCTACCTAAAACTCCATTTTCAGTTACTACATCAACTTCAATAGTAGGATTACCTCTAGAATCAAGAATTTGTCTTGCGTGAACTTTAATTATAATACTCATTATTTTTGTTTTTTATTAATAAATTATATTTTTTTTTCGAAATTATAAAAATATTTAATACTATAAACGCATTCTCAATATTAAACACCTTTATTTATTAACTACATCGTTTTAGGCTTTAGCAGTTTTGATATTCTCCACAAACTGATCAAACAAATACGACGAATCGTGTGGTCCTGGACTTGCTTCTGGATGGTATTGTACTGAGAAACAATTCTTGTTTTTCATTCTCATTCCGGCAACAGTATCATCATTTAGATGAATATGTGTAAGCTCTAATTCCGGATGACCTTCCAAAGCCTCTCTCTTAACCGCAAAACCATGATTTTGAGATGTAATTTCTCCTTTACCCGTTAAAAGGTTTTTTACAGGATGATTAATTCCTCTATGTCCGCCAAACATTTTATAAGTCTGAACTCCATTTGCCAAAGCAATAATTTGATGTCCTAAACAGATTCCGAATAATGGCCTGTCTTCAGCAATAATTTTTTTAGCCACTTCAATTACTCCATGCAAAGGATCTGGATCTCCAGGCCCATTTGACAAGAAAAACCCATCTGGATTAAACGAATTTAAATCTTCGTACGAAGCATCGTATGGAAACACTTTAATATAACAATCCCTTTTTGCAAAATTTCTTAGAATATTCTTTTTGATTCCAAGATCAAGTGCCGAAATTTTATATGTTGCATTTTCGTCTCCCACAAAGTAAGGTTCAGTTGTAGAAACTTTTGAAGCCAATTCTAAACCTTCCATGTTAGGCACGTTAGCCAACTCTTTTTTCAAATCCTCAACTGAAGTTCCATCAGTACAAATAACAGCATTCATAGCACCGTTATCTCGAATGTAACTAACAAGAGCTCTTGTATCAACATCAGAAATACAAATTAGGTTTTGTTTAGCGAAATAATCCTCTAAACTACCTGAAGCACCTTCTCTCGAATAATTAAAACTAAAATTTTTACAAACTAAACCAGCAATTTTCACGCTATCTGATTCAACTTCTAAATCATTTATACCATAATTCCCTATATGCGGATTAGTAGTAACCATAATTTGACCAAAATATGAAGGATCTGTAAAAATCTCCTGATATCCGGTCATCCCAGTATTAAAACAAACTTCACCAAAAGTTTTACCGCTAATACCGATAGACTTTCCATGAAAAACAGTTCCATCACTTAGTAATAAAATGGCGCTTTGTCGTGTTGTGTATTTCATTATTTAATTTGTATTGTTTTTTAATTGTTTATGAAACTTATTCCGTCTCATTTATAATTAGATATTTTGCAAATTTACTTCTTTAAAGAAGCTCTTCCAAGATTTTTTAAAACTTTCACTCTTAAAAATAAAACCTATCATTTTAAATAAGTTAGATTTTTAAGATTTTAAAAAAATCAAAAAAAAAGGATAAACTAAAAATTAGTTTATCCTTTAATATTATAGAATGATTACTCTCATAATTATTCAGAAGCTTCAGTAGTCGTTTCTGATTCAGCAGCAGGAGCTTCTGGAGCAGCAGTTTCAGCTTTTTTAGCTTTACCACCACGACGGCTTTTCGCTTTTTTAACTTCTTTTTTACCTCCGTTGTAAAGTTCATTGAAGTCAACAAGTTCAATCATTGCCATATCAGCATTATCTCCCAAACGATTTCCAACTTTAATGATACGAGTGTATCCTCCTGGACGGTCTCCAACTTTAGCAGCCACATCTCTGAACAAATCTGTTACAGCATATTTGCTACGTAAGTAAGCAAAAACAATACGACGGTTGTGAGTCGTATCCTCTTTCGATTTTGTGATTAAAGGCTCAACGAATTGTTTAAGCGCTTTAGCTTTAGCAACAGTAGTGTTAATACGTTTGTGCTCAATAAGAGAACAAGCCATATTAGCCAACATAGCTTTTCTATGTCCAGTCTGTCTGCTTAAGTGGTTGAATTTTTTTCCGTGTCTCATGACGTGTTTTTTTTATCTTCATCTTGCTACAATCCACTATGGAGAGCAAAATATGAAGTAAATTATTCTTTATCTAATTTGTATTTAGCTAAATCCATTCCGAAAGTTAAATTCTTAACTGCAACAAGCTCATCAAGCTCAGTTAAAGATTTTTTACCGAAGTTACGGAACTTCATTAAGTCATTTTTATTGAACGATACTAAATCACCAAGTGTATCAACTTCAGCCGCTTTCAAGCAATTTAATGCTCTCACAGATAAATCCATATCAACAAGCTTAGTTTTAAGCAATTGTCTCATATGCAATGACTCTTCATCATACGATTCTGTTTGTGCAATTTCGTCAGCCTCAAGTGTAATTCTTTCGTCAGAAAACAACATGAAATGGTGAATTAAAACTTTAGCAGCTTCAGTAAGAGCATCTTTAGGATTAATAGATCCATCAGTTTTGATTTCAAAAACTAATTTTTCGTAATCTGTTTTTTGCTCTACACGGAAGTTTTCGATTGCATATTTTACATTTTTTACCGGAGTAAAAATAGAATCTGTAAAAATCGTTCCAATTGCAGCATTCTGTTTTTTGTTCTCTTCAGCAGGCACGTATCCTCTACCTTTTTCGATTGTTAAATCGAAGTTCAATTTGATTTTAGAATCTAAATTACAGATAACTAGGTCTGGATTCAGAACTTGGAAACCTGAAATAAATTTTTGAAAATCACCTGCTGTTAATTGATCTTTACCAGAAACAGAAATAGTAACTGATTCATTATCGATATCTTCAATTTGACGTTTGAAACGTACTTGTTTTAGATTAAGGATAATTTCGGTAACATCTTCAACAACACCTGAAATAGTAGAAAACTCATGATCTACACCCTCGATACGAACAGATGTAATTGCATAACCTTCTAATGCTGAAAGCAAAACTCTTCTAAGTGCATTACCAACAGTCAATCCATAACCAGGTTCTAAAGGTCTAAATTCGAATTTACCTTCAAAATCGGTTGAATCGATCATGATAACTTTATCGGGCTTTTGAAAATTAAATATTGCCATAAATTTCGACTAAGTCAATTATTATTTGTTGTACAACTCTACGATTAATTGTTCTTTAATGTTTTCTGGAATTTGAAGTCTCGCAGGTACAGAAACGAAAGTTCCTTCTTTAAGATCGTTGTTCCAAGTAATCCATTCATAAACATGACTTGAATTTGATAAAGAACGTTCGATAGCCTCTAAAGATTTAGATTTTTCACGAACAGCTACTTTATCACCAGGCTTAAGGTGGTAAGAAGGAATATTTACAACTTCACCATTTACAGTAATGTGTCTGTGAGAAACTAATTGTCTTGCACCTCTACGAGATGGAGCAATACCCATTCTAAAAACAACATTATCTAACCTTGCTTCACATAATTGTAAAAGAACCTCACCAGTAACACCTTTAGTAGCTGATGCTTTTTTAAACAAACCTCTGAATTGTTTTTCTAAAATTCCGTAAGAATATTTAGCTTTTTGCTTTTCCATTAACTGAACAGCGTATTCAGATTTTTTTCCTCTTTTTTTAGCCATCCCGTGTTGTCCAGGAGGGTAATTTCTTTTTTCGAAAGCTCTATCGTCTCCGAAGATTGCCTCGCCAAATTTACGAGCAATTCTAGTTTTAGGACCAGTATATCTTGCCATTTCTAAAAATTAAATTTAAGGTAGAGATTATGAATTCAGGTCATATCCTTCGATAATCGTTTATTCTACCTTGTTATACTTAAAAAATATTATTAAACTCTACGTCTTTTTGGAGGACGACAACCATTGTGAGGCATTGGAGTAACATCGATAATCTCTGTAACTTCAATCCCACCGTTATGAATAGAACGGATAGCTGACTCACGTCCGTTACCTGGTCCTTTTACATAAACTTTCACTTTTTTAAGTCCTGCCTCAAGTGCTACTTTAGCACAGTCTTCTGCTGCCATTTGAGCTGCATAAGGAGTGTTCTTTTTAGAACCTCTGAAACCCATTTTACCAGCTGAAGACCAAGAAATAACTTCACCTTTCTTATTCGTCAAAGAAATAATAATATTGTTGAAAGTGGCAGAAATATGAGCTTCACCCGTTGATTCAACGATAACTTTACGTTTTTTTGCAGTTGCTTTAGCCATATTACTTATTATTTAGTTGCTTTTTTCTTGTTAGCAACAGTTTTTCTTTTACCTTTTCTTGTTCTAGAGTTGTTTTTAGTTCTTTGTCCTCGCAACGGAAGACCAGTTCTATGACGGATACCTCTGTAACAACCAATATCCATTAAACGTTTGATGTTCAAAGAAACTTCAGAACGTAATTCTCCTTCAATCTTGTAAAACGAAACTGCATCACGAATTGCTCCGATCTCGTCATCATTCCAATCTTGAACTTTTTTATCTTGGCTTACTTGAGCTTTTTCTAAAATCTCAATAGCTCTACTTTTTCCTAATCCAAAGATGTAGGTAAGTGCGATAACACCTCTTTTGTTTTTTGGGATATCTACCCCTGCTATTCTTGCCATAATTATCCTTGTCTTTGTTTAAATCTAGGATTCTTTTTGTTTATTACGTACAGTCTCCCTTTTCTACGCACGATAATGCACTCGGCACTTCTCTTTTTTACTGATGCTCTAACTTTCATAGTAATTATCCTTTAATATCGATAAGTAATTCTTGCTTTTGACAAATCGTAAGGACTCATTTCCAGTTTCACTTTATCACCAGGTAATAATTTGATATAATGCATTCGCATTTTCCCAGAAATATGAGCAATTACAATGTGTCCATTTTCTAACTCTACACGGAACATCGCATTAGATAATGCTTCAATGATTGATCCGTCTTGTTCTATTGCTGATTGTTTTGCCATAAATATATTAAGCTACTGCTTTTCTATTTTTACCAGTCTTCATTAAACCATCATAATGTTTGTTTAACAAGTATGAATTGATTTGTTGAATCGTATCTATTGCAACTCCCACCATTATTATTAACGAGGTACCTCCAAAAAACATCGCCCAAGATTGTTGTACATCCATAATACTTACAACAATAGCTGGGAACACAGCAATCAAAGCAAGGAATAAAGATCCTGGGAAAGTTATTAAAGACATCACTTTGTCTAAGAAGTCAGACGTTTCAGCACCAGGACGTACTCCTGGGATAAAACCACCACTTCTCTTTAAATCATCAGCCATTTTGTTAGTAGGAACAGTGATTGCAGTATAGAAAAATGTAAATACAATAATCAAAGTTGCAAATACAAAATTATACCAAAAACCGAACATATCACTAAATGTCCCAACGATAGATTGTGATGTATCTGATTTAGACAATCCAGCTACAGCCGCTGGTATAAACATAATTGCCTGTGCAAAAATGATTGGCATAACCCCTGAAGCATTAAGCTTAAGAGGAATCCACTGTCTGTTACCACCTGCTAAATCCTGCTCATAATCACCAGTTGTTGTACGACGTGCATACTGAACCGGAATTCTACGAACAGCCATAGTAAGCAATACACAAGAGATAATCACTAAAAGCCATACAATAATCTCAATAGCCATTAACATTAAACCTCCTGTATTATTAGTAACAACTGATTTAAATTCCTGCATAAAAGCTTGAGGTAAACGAGCTAAAATACCAACCATAATCAATAATGAAATCCCATTTCCAATACCTTTATCAGTAATTTTTTCTCCTAGCCACATAGCAAAAATAGTACCTGTAACTAAGATAATAACAGAAGAAAATAAAAACTCAGGAGAGTCAAACCCTAACAAAAAAGCATTGCTAGGCAAAGTTCTGTATAAATTATAGATATAAGTTGGACCTTGAACCAATGTAATTGCAATAGTTAACCAACGTGTGATTTGATTAATCTTTTTTCTACCACTTTCTCCGTCATTTTGAAGTTTTTGCAAATATGGAATAGCAATTCCCATTAACTGAACAACAATAGAAGCAGAAATATAAGGCATAATCCCTAAAGCAAAAACTGAAGCTTTAGAGAAAGCACCACCTGTGAACATGTCCAGAATAGATCCCAAACCATTTTTAGTTTGTCCTGCCAATCCCATTAATTGAGTTGCATCAATTCCAGGAAGCGTTACGTGTGCACCGAAACGATATACTAAAAGCAAACCTAATGTAATCAGGATTCTGTTTTTCAGCTCTTCGATTTTCCAAACATTGCTTATTGATTCAATAAATTTCTTCATACAATAGAAAAATTATATTGTTACGGCCTCACCTCCAGCAGCTTCAATAGCAGCTTTTGCGGTAGCAGTAAATTTGTGAGCAGTTACTTTTAATTTTGCTTTCAATTCTCCTCTACCTAAAATCTTAACGATTTCATTTTTTGAAGCAAGACGGTTTGCTACGAAATCTGCCATAGAAACAGAATCAGTAATTACACCGTTATCAACTAATAATTGAAGCGTATCTAAATTAACACCTTCGTATTCTTTACGATTGATGTTTTTGAAACCAAACTTAGGTACACGTCTTTGAAGTGGCATCTGCCCTCCTTCAAAACCAATCTTTTTAGAATAACCAGAACGAGATTTTGCTCCTTTGTGTCCACGTGCAGCGGTACCACCTTTTCCAGAACCTTCTCCTCTACCTAATCTTTTATTTTGATTGTGTGTAGATCCCTCAGCAGGTTGTAAGTTACTTAAATTCATAACAGTATTTGTTATTTAGCTTCTTCAACAGAAACTAAGTGTTTAACTTTGTTTATCATCCCAAGGATAGCAGGATTTGACTCATGCTCCACAACTTGTCCAATTTTACGTAGACCTAAAGCTTCCAACCCTCTCTTTTGAGAAAGAGGACAGTTGATTTTGCTTCTTACTTGTTTTACTAATAATTTAGCCATAATTTCCTGAATTAACCTTTAAAAACTTTCTCTAAAGAAACACCTCTTTGTTTTGCAACAGTATGAGCGCTTCTCATTTGCAATAAAGCATCAAAAGTTGCTTTTACTACGTTATGTGGATTTGATGATCCTTGAGATTTAGACAATACATCGTGAATACCTACTGACTCAAGAACTGAACGAACAGCTCCACCAGCAATAACTCCAGTACCATGAGATGCTGGAATTAAGAACACACGTGCACCACCAAATTTACCTTTTTGTTCGTGAGGAACAGATTGTCCATTCAAAGGAATTCTAACCAAATTTTTCTTAGCATCCTCTACTGCTTTCGCAATTGCTTCAGAAACATCTTTAGATTTTCCTAATCCATGACCAACTACTCCATTTTCATCACCTACAACTACAATAGCAGAAAAACCGAAAGCTCTACCTCCTTTTGTAACTTTAGTAACACGATTAACACTAACTAGACGATCTTTTAATTCAAGACCACTAGGTTTTACCAATTCTACATTTTTGTATTTAGACATAATATATTAGAATTTAAGTCCAGCGGCTCTTGCGCCTTCTGCTAATGATTTAATACGCCCGTGATATAAATATCCACCTCTATCAAAAGTGATGGTATCAATCCCAGCTTTTAACGCTTTCTCTGCAACTAGTTTTCCAACAGCAGCAGCTACTTCAACGTTAGTACCTTTTCCTATTTCTTTTTCTCTAGAAGATGCAGCTAAGATAGTAACTCCATTTACATCATCAATAATTTGAGCGTAAATTTCTTTATTACTTCTAAAAACAGAAAGTCTAGGTCTTGCAGCAGAACCACTAACCGATTTTCTAATTCTGAATTTAATTCTCTGTCTTCTTTCAGATTTTGTTAATGACATAATCTTATATTTTAAGCTGATTTACCTGCTTTTCTTCTTAATACTTCACCCACAAATTTAACACCTTTTCCTTTGTATGGCTCAGGCTTACGGAAACCTCTGATTTTCGCAGCAACCTGACCTAAAAGTTGTTTATCAAACGATGTTAATTTTACGATAGGGTTCTTACCTTTTTCAGATACTGTTTCTAAAGATACTTCTGGAGCAATTTCTAAAACAATATTGTGAGAATATCCAAGAGCTAAATCTAATTTTTGACCTTGGTTTGAAGCTCTATAACCAACTCCAACTAATTCTAGTTCTTTTGTGAAACCTTCAGATACACCAACAATCATATTATTGATCAAAGATCTAAATAATCCGTGTTTTGCTCTATGGTCTTTATGATCAGACGATCTTTCAACTAAAACTTGATCGCCTTCAACAGTTACATTTACGTCCGAAAACTCTTGTACTAGTTGACCTCTTTTTCCTTTTACTGTAATTATACCGTCTTTAACTTCAACAGTTACACCAGCAGGGATTACAATTGGGCTTTTACCTATTCTTGACATCTTTATCTAGTGTTTAAAATTAGTATACGTAACAAATTACTTCACCACCTACATTTAATTGCTTAGCTTGTTTTCCTGTCATCAAACCTTTTGATGTAGAAACAATAGCAATTCCTAATCCGTTAAGGATTCTAGGTAATTTGGCAGCACCTGCGTACTTACGTAAACCAGGTTTACTAATTCTTTGGATATCTTTGATTACAGGCTCTTTAGTATCTTTATCATACTTCAAAGCAATTTTGATAGAACCTTGAACTGTGTTCTGCTCAAATTTGTAACTTAAGATATAACCTTGATCAAATAAGATCTTAGTTATCTCTTTTTTAAGATTAGATGCTGGAATTTCAACAACTTTGTGGTTTGCAGCCACAGCGTTACGAACTCTAGTCAAATAATCTGCAATAGGATCTGTATACATATGTATTTGATTGCGATTATGGTTTTCGGGAAACACTCGTTTCCCGAACCTTTAATCAATTAAAAATTATTTTTTGGTCTGCAAAAGTAATAACTTATTACGAGATTACCAAGACGCTTTTTTAACTCCAGGAATTAATCCATTATTAGCCATCTCACGGAAAGTTACACGTGAAATACCAAATTGACGAATATAACCTCTAGGTCTACCTGTTAATTTACAACGATTGTGCAAACGAACTGGTGAAGCGTTTTTAGGTAATTTTTGTAAGCCTTCATAATCACCAGCTTCTAATAAAGCTTTTCTTTTTTCAGCATACTTAGCTACCGTTTTCTCTCTTTTCACCTCACGGGCTTTCATTGATTCTTTAGCCATGTCTTAATTCTTTTTAAAAGGTAATCCTAATTCAGCCAATAATGACTTTGCTTCCTTGTCTGTTTTTGCAGTAGTAACAAAAGTAATATCCATTCCTGAAATTTTGTTTACTTTGTCAATATCAATTTCTGGGAAAATGATTTGCTCTAAAACTCCAAGATTGTAGTTACCTCTTCCGTCGAATCCAGTAGCTTTAATACCACCAAAATCTCTAACACGTGGCAAAGCAGAAGTGATAAGTCTATCTAAAAACTCATACATTCTTTCTCCACGTAAAGTAACTTTTACTCCAATAGGCATTCCTTTTCTCAATTTGAAAGACGCAACGTCTTTCTTAGAGATTGTAGAAACTGCTTTTTGTCCAGTGATCTTTGTTAACTCATCAACTGCATAGTCAATAAGTTTTTTATCAGATACAGCTGCACCAACTCCACGGCTCAAAACGATTTTTTCAAGTTTAGGAACTTGCATCACGTTTGTATATCCGAACTCTTCTTTAAGAGCAGAGATTACTCTACTCTTATATTCTTCTTTTAGTCTAGGTGTATATGCCATTACTATAGTACTTGATTAGATTTTTTTGAAAATCTTACTTTCTTATCTCCTTCTACTCTAACACCTACTCTAGTTGTTTCCTTAGTTTTAGGATCAATTAAAGCAATGTTAGAAATTTGAATAGAAGCTTCTTTCTTAACGATACCACCTTGAGGGTTTTTAGCACTTGGTTTAGTATGTTTAGAAACCATGTTTACTCCTTCAACGATCGCTTTGTTTTTTTCACGGTAAACACGTAAAACTTTACCTTCAGCACCTTTATGGTCTCCAGCAATAACCCTTACGATATCTCCTGATTTTATTTTTAGCTTTATCATCTTAAAACGAATTAAAGCACTTCTGGTGCTAATGATACAATTTTCATGAATTGTTTTTCACGAAGTTCTCTTGCTACCGGACCAAAAACACGAGTTCCTCTCATTTCCCCTGCAGCATTCAAAAGAACACATGCATTGTCATCGAAACGGATATAAGAACCATCAGCTCTTCTCACTTCTTTTTTAGTACGCACAACAACTGCAGTTGAAACAGCTCCTTTTTTCACGTTTCCGTTTGGAGTTGCATCTTTGATAGAAACTACAATTTTGTCACCAACAGAGGCATATCTTCTTTTAGTACCTCCTAAAACACGAATAGTTAAAACTTCTTTAGCTCCCGTGTTATCTGCTACTTTTAGTCTTGATTCTTGTTGTACCATAATTATTTAGCTCTTTCTAAGATTTCAACTAATCTCCAACATTTTGTTTTACTTAAAGGACGCGTTTCGCTAATTCTTACAGTATCTCCAATGTTACAGTCGTTTTTTTCGTCGTGTGCAACATATTTCTTTGTTTTCAACACGAACTTACCGTATAACGGGTGTTTTACTTTTCTTACTTCTGAAATAACGATAGATTTATCCATCTTATTTGAAGTAACAACACCTATTCTTTCTTTTCTTAAATTTCTTTTTTCTTCCATCTTTCAGCAGAATACAATTATTGTAACTCTCTTTTAGTTAACTCTGTAGCTAATCTTGCAACTGTTCTTCTAACACTTCTAATCTGAAGTGGGTTAGCAATTGGAGAAAGAGCATGAGCCATTTTTAGGTCAGCATATACTTTCTTAGTTTGACTAAGCTTTTCTTGCAACTCCGCTGCAGAAAGATCTTTTATTTCTGATTGTTTCATAATAAATATAAATTATGCTTCGAAATCTCTAGCAACGACGAATTTAGTTTTTACTGGAAGCTTCTGAGCCGCAAGACGTAAAGCCTCTTTTGCAACTGATAACGGAACTCCTCCAACTTCAAACATAATTCTTCCTGGTTTAACAACAGCAGCCCAATACTCAACTGCTCCTTTACCTTTACCCATACGTACTTCAAGAGGCTTCTTAGTGATAGGTTTGTCTGGAAATATTTTAATCCATAATTGTCCTTCTCTCTTCATGTAACGAGTTGCAGCGATACGCGCAGCTTCGATTTGACGAGAAGTTAAGAACATTCCATCTTCATGCACAGATTTAATACCAAACATTCCATTAGAAAGTTCATGCCCTCTTTGAGAGTTACCTTTCATTTTACCTTTTTGTACCTTACGGTATTTTGTTCTTTTAGGCTGTAACATTTTTCTTTAGTTTAAAAATTTACTTTCTTTTACGAGCGTCTGGTTTTCCACCTTTGTTAAAGTTAGATTTGCCTCTAGGAGCATCTCCGCCTTTTCCACCACCTGTACCAGATTGTTTTTTGTCCATTCCAGCAAGTGGAGAAAGTTCTCTCTTACCGTAAACTTCACCTTTCATGATCCACACTTTGATACCCATTCTACCGTAAGTAGTGTGAGCTTCAGCCAAAGCATAATCAATATCAGCTCTGAAAGTTGATAGAGGAATTCTACCTTCTTTGAAACCTTCCGAACGCGCCATCTCAGCACCATTCAAACGACCAGAAATCAAAACTTTGATACCTTCAGCGTTCATACGCATAGAAGCAGCAATAGCCATTTTGATTGCACGTCTGTAAGAAATACGGCTTTCGATTTGACGAGCGATACTTGTCGCCACAAGATAAGCATCTAACTCAGGTCTTTTGATTTCAAAGATGTTAATTTGAACCTCTTTGTCAGTAACTTTCTTAAGTTCTTCTTTTAACTTGTCTACCTCTTGCCCACCTTTTCCGATAATGATACCAGGTCTGGCAGTAGTGATAGTAACGGTTACAAGTTTCAAAGTTCTCTCGATGATTACTTTAGATACACTAGCTTTTGATAAACGAGCATGGATATACTTTCTGATTTTGTGATCTTCGGCTAATTTATCACCGTAATCATTTCCACCATACCAGTTTGAGTCCCATCCTCTGATGATACCAAGTCTATTTCCAATTGGATTTGTCTTTTGTCCCATGCTGCTTAAGAATTGCTTTGTGTGTTATTGATAGCTCCAAGCACGATTGTTACGTGGTTAGAACGTTTTCTTATTCTGTGTGCACGACCTTGTGGAGCTGGACGAAGTCTTTTTAACATCATTCCACCATCTACTCTGATCTCTTTAACAAATAATCCAGCTTCTTCTAAATTACCTTCACTATTTTTTTGCTCCCAGTTATTGATTGCAGATAATAATAGTTTCTCTAATTTTCTTGAAGCTTCTTTAGAACTGAATCTTAAAATGTTAAGTGCTCTTTCTACCTTCTGACCTCTTACCAAGTCCGCTACTAAGCGCATTTTTCTAGGTGAAGTAGGGCAGTTATTCAATTTTGCGAAAGCAATAGACTTATTAGCCTCTTTTCTCGCATCTGCTGTTTCTCTTTTACGAACTCCCATTGCTTCTTATTTTTTACCTTTATTTTTTGCTCCAGCATGACCTCTAAAAGATCTAGTTGGTGAAAACTCTCCTAATTTGTGACCTACCATGTTTTCTGTTACGTAAACTGGTACAAATTGACGACCGTTATGAACTGCGATAGTTTGCCCAACGAAATCTGGAGTAATCATTGAAGCTCTAGACCAAGTCTTTACAACTGCATTTTTACCACTTTCTACGTTTTCTTGAACTTTCTTGTCTAATTTATAATGAACGAAAGGTCCTTTTTTTAATGAACGTGCCATATCTTATTATTTCTTTCTACGTTCTACGATATACTTGTTACTCGGGTTTTTCTTAGAACGAGTTCTGTAACCTTTAGCTGGCAATCCTTTTCTTGAACGTGGATGCCCTCCAGAAGAACGTCCTTCACCACCTCCCATAGGGTGATCAACTGGGTTCATCGCTACTGGTCTAGTTCTAGGTCTTCTTCCTAACCATCTTGTTCTACCTGCTTTTCCAGATACAACTAATTGGTGGTCAGAATTAGAAACAGCTCCAATTGTAGCCGAACATGTCAACAAGATTAATCTTGTCTCTCCAGATGGCATTTTAATTGTTGCATATTTCCCGTCTCTTGCCATTAACTGAGCAAAAGTTCCTGCTGAACGAGCAATTACAGCTCCTTGTCCTGGACGTAACTCAATACAAGATATAACAGTTCCAAGAGGAATTCTGCTTAAAGGTAAAGTATTACCAATCTCTGGTTGAGATTCTGGACCAGAAACTAATTTCTGACCAACTTTCAATCCGTTTTGAGCGATAATATAAGTTTTCTCTCCATCAGCATAAGCTAATAAAGCAATAAATGCAGTACGATTTGGATCGTATTCGATTGATTTCACTGTAGCTGGAATTCCATCTTTAGTTCTTTTGAAATCAATAATACGATATCTCTGCTTGTGACCACCACCCGTATAACGCATGGTCATCTTTCCTTGACTATTTCTACCTCCAGAGTTTTTTATCGGCGCTATCAAAGAGCGTTCCGGCTTATCAGTTGTAATAGCGTCATAACCATTCACAACTCTAAATCGCTGACCCGGGGTAATAGGTTTTAATTTTCTTACTGACATTTTTCTATCTTAGATATTGTTGTAAAAATCAATTGTTTCTCCTTCTTGTACTTGAACAATTGCTTTTTTGTATGCATTTGTCTTTCCACTGATTAAACCACTTTTAGTGTATTTAGTAGATCTATCTGGTCTCACATTCATTGTGTTAACAGAAACAATAGTTACTCCATAAGCAGCCTCAACAGCTTTCTTAATTTCAACTTTGTTTGCTTTTTTGTTAACTACGAATCCGAAGCGGTTTAGAACTTCACTTTCTTTGGTTACTTTTTCCGTTACTATAGGTCTAATTATGATGCTCATATTCCTATTATTTACTTAAATTTTCTTCAATTAACTCTAAAGAACCTTCCAAAAGCACTAAATTGTTAGCGTTTAATATTGCGTAAGTGCTTAATTCTGAGCTAGTTACGACATTTGAAGCCTTTAAATTACGTGACGACAAATATACGTTTTTATTTGACTCACCCAACACAAATAAAGATTTTTTATTCTCTAACCCTAAAGCTTTCAAAACGTTAATGAAATTTTTAGTGTTTGGCGCTTCAAAATTAAAGTCTTCTACAACTACGATATTTGACTCTTTTGCTTTGATAGAGAAAGCTGATTTTCTAGCTAATCTCTTTAAACCTTTATTCAATTTGAATGAATAACTTCTTGGCCTTGGCCCAAAAACTGTTCCTCCACCTTTAAACAAAGGATTCTTAACACTTCCTGCACGAGCAGTACCAGTTCCTTTTTGCTTTTTAATCTTACGAGTACTTCCAGCTACTTCAGCTCTTTCCTTAGCCTTATGAGTACCTTGTCTTTGATTAGCAAGATATTGCTTAACATCAAGATACACTGCGTGATTGTTTGGTTCAATTGCGAATACTGAATCAGAAAGTTGAACTTTTCTTCCAGTATCTTTTCCGTTGAAATCTAATACTTTTACTTCCATTACTTCTGAATGATTACATAAGAGTTTTTGTGTCCAGGAATACACCCTTTAACAACAAGTAGGTTCTTTTCAGCAACTACTTTTAAAACTCTAAGGTTTTGAACTTTTACATTTTCTCCTCCCATTCTTCCAGCCATACGCATTCCTTTGAACACTCTAGATGGATAAGAAGAAGCTCCTACAGAACCTGGCGCTCTTAAACGGTTGTGCTGACCATGAGTAGCTTGTCCAACACCACCAAAACCGTGACGCTTAACAACACCTTGGAAACCTTTACCTTTAGATACACCTTGTACATCTACAAATTCTCCTTCTTCAAAAATAGAAACATCAATAAGATCTCCTAATTTTTGTTCAGTTGCAAAATCTTGGAATTCAACGACTTTTTTCTTAGCAACAGTTCCAGCTTTCTTAAAGTGACCTAAAGCCGCTTTAGTAGAATGTTTCTCGTTTTTGTCATCGAAACCAAGTTGCAACGCTTCATACCCGTCAACCTCGTTGGTTCTGACTTGGGTAACAACACATGGACCAGCTTCGATTACTGTACAAGGAATGTTTTTCCCGTTTTCGTCGAAAATACTAGTCATGCCGATTTTCTTACCAATTAACCCAGACATAAATATTAATTATTAATTACTAAAATTCCCTTCAATTTGAAAATAACAGAAATTTCCAAACAGGGAGTGCAAAAGTAGTTATTAAAATTGAATATACCAAACAGTTACAAAAATTAAATCGCTCATAATCAAAATCCAAGCTCAAAACAAAGACTAAAAACGATCTTCTTTATTCCGAAATTCAATCTTATTTTTTCCTTCAACAAACAAATGACACATAACAATTAATTAATAAAATCACAACAAAAAAACTCTGCATCGCTTTAAAACAAAGGGATTTATATAAATTTTCCAGAAAAATCCAATCTTAAAATCCCGCAAGAAGACACAATGAAAGCTATTTTAAAAAACAAAAAAAAGCGAGACATTTCTGACTCGCTTTTTATATGAAAAAATATAAAAAAATTATACTTTTATCTCTACTTCAACACCACTTGGCAATTCAAGTTTCATTAAAGCATCAATAGTTTTAGATGAAGATGAATAAATATCAATCAATCTCTTGTATGACATTACTTCAAATTGCTCTCTCGCTTTTTTGTTAACGTGCGGAGAACGCAATACAGTGAAAAGTTTTTTGTGAGTTGGCAACGGAATTGGACCTGTTACAACTGCTCCAGTAGTTTTTACTGTTTTTACGATCTTTTCAGCAGATTTATCCACCAACATGTGATCGTAAGATTTTAGTTTTATTCTGATTTTTTGACTCATTTTCTTAAAATTAAGCGTTACCTTTTGCTTTTTTGATTACCTCTTCTGAAATATTAGAAGGTGTTTCTGCATAGTGAGAGAACTCCATTGTTGAAGTAGCTCTACCAGAAGATAATGTTCTTAATGTAGTTACATAACCAAACATTTCTGATAAAGGCACATCAGCCTTGATAGTTTTAGCACCATTTCTATCACCCATGTCATTAACTTGACCTCTACGACGGTTCAAGTCACCTACGATATCACCCATGTTTTCTTCAGGAGTAATAACTTCGATTTTCATGATTGGCTCAAGAATAACAGCTCCAGCAGCACGTCCAGATTCTTTATAACCCATTCTTGCAGCTAATTCAAAAGAAAGAGCATCAGAATCCACAGGGTGGAAAGATCCGTCTAATAAAGTTACTTTCAAACTATCAACAGCGTATCCAGCTAATGGACCTGTTTTCATAGCTTCACGGAAACCTTTTTCAACTGCAGGGATATATTCTTTAGGAACGTTACCACCTTTTACCTCATTAACAAACTGTAATCCTACAGGAACTTTACCATCAACTTCATCAGCAGGCTCAATTCTAAATACGATATCACCGAATTTACCACGACCTCCAGATTGTTTCTTGTAAGTTTCTCTATGTTGAGCAGATTTAGTAAACGCCTCTTTATACTCTACTTGCGGCTCACCTTGGTTAACCTCTACTTTAAACTCACGTTTCATACGATCAACTAAGATATCTAAGTGAAGCTCACCCATACCAGAAATAATAGTTTGACCTGAAGCCTCATCAGTTCTTACAGTAAAAGTTGGATCCTCTTCAGCTAATTTAGCCAAAGCCATACCCATCTTATCAACGTCAGCTTTAGTTTTAGGCTCAATAGCAATACCGATTACAGGCTCTGGGAATTTCATAGACTCCAAAATGATTGGATTCTTTTCATCACAAAGTGTATCTCCAGTTTTGATATCTTTAAATCCTACAGCAGCCCCAATATCTCCAGCCTCAATAAATTCGATTGGATTTTGTTTGTTAGCGTGCATTTGGTAAATACGAGAGATTCTCTCTTTGTTACCAGAACGAGTATTTAAAACATAAGAACCAGCATCTAAACGTCCAGAGTAAGCACGGAAGAAAGCTAAACGACCTACGAATGGGTCAGTAGCAATTTTAAATGCTAAAGCAGCAAACGGCTCTTTTACATCTGGGCGACGTAAGATTTTAGTTTGATCTTCTTCTAATAATTCAGCATCATCAGGGTGAATTCCTTCGATACCTTCTTTATCTAATGGAGATGGTAAATATTTACAAACAGCATCTAACATGAATTGAACTCCTTTGTTTTTGAAAGAAGAACCAGCAAGCATAGGAATGATTGCCATATCAATAGTAGCTGCTCTTAATGCATTGTTGATTTCTTCCTCTGTAATAGAGTTTTCATCTTCCATGTATTTATCTAAAAGATTCTCATCATAAGTAGCGATCTCTTCGATAAGGATAGAACGGTAGTGTTTTACATCATCAACCATATCAGCTGGGATATCCACAATATCAAAAGTAGCTCCTTGAGTTTCATCATGCCAAACAATAGCTTGATTTTTTACCAAGTCAACAATACCTTTAAAATCTGCTTCATCACCAATAGGTAAAGTAATTGCAACCGCATTCGATTTCAACATATCTTTAACCTGTCCGCATACAGCTAAGAAGTTAGCACCTTGACGGTCCATTTTGTTTACGAATCCCATACGAGGAACTCTATATTGATCAGCAAGCCTCCAGTTAGTTTCTGATTGAGGCTCAACACCATCAACAGCACTAAATAAGAAAACTAAACCATCAAGTACACGTAAAGAACGGTTTACCTCTACAGTAAAGTCAACGTGTCCAGGAGTATCAATAATATTAAAGTGATAAGGCAATGATTCTGGAAGAACTTTACCTTGCTCTGTTGGGAAATTCCAAGTACAAGTTGTAGCAGCAGAAGTAATTGTAATACCTCTTTCTTGCTCTTGCGCCATCCAGTCCATTGTTGCAGCACCATCGTGTACCTCACCAATTTTATGTGACTTTCCAGTGTAAAAAAGAATACGCTCAGTTGTTGTTGTTTTACCAGCATCAATGTGAGCAGCAATCCCGATATTTCTTGTATATTTTAAATCTCTAGCCATTTCTTACGAATTAAAATCTAAAGTGAGAGAATGCTTTATTAGCTTCTGCCATTTTGTGAGTATCCATTCTTTTCTTAACCGCAGCACCTTCTTCTTTAGCAGCAGCTAAACACTCAGAAGCTAAACGTTGTGCCATAGATTTTTCATTTCTTCTTCTTGAATAAAGTATTAACCACTTCATTGCCATAGAAATTTTTCTGTCTGGACGAATCTGCATTGGAATTTGGAATGTAGCTCCACCAACTCTACGGCTACGTACTTCTACGTGAGGCATAACGTTTGTTAAAGCATCTTTCCAGATCTCTAATGAAGTTTTCTCATCATTTTGCTTTTTAGTTTCGATGATATCAATTGCATCATAAAATACTTTAAAAGCTGTAGATTTCTTACCATCCCACATTAAGTTATTCACGAAACGTGTTACTAATTGGTCATTAAACCTTGGATCCGGTAAAAGTGGTCTTTTCTTTGCCGCTCTTTTTCTCATGTCTTTTTCTTAAAAGTTTTTAAATTACTTTTTTGCTTCTTTTGGGCGTTTAGCACCGTACTTAGATCTTCTTTGCGTTCTACCTGCAACACCTGACGTATCAAGCGCTCCACGAACGATATGATATCTAACACCTGGTAAATCTTTTACCCTTCCACCTCGCACTAATACTATCGAGTGCTCTTGTAGATTATGTCCTTCTCCAGGGATGTAAGCATTCACCTCATTACCATTTGTCAAACGTACACGCGCAACTTTACGCATTGCAGAGTTTGGTTTTTTTGGTGTAGTAGTGTAAACACGCGTACAAACCCCTCTTCTTTGAGGACAAGAATCTAAAGCAACCGATTTACTCTTCTTAGTGATCTGAGTTCTTCCTGTTCTTACTAATTGTTGAATTGTTGGCATAATTAATACTAAAAATTATTATGTTTATTAAATTCCCGCTTTTTACGGGGTTGCAAATGTATAAAATAAATCCCAGTATACAAACGTTAAATCATTAATTTTCAACAACATTATTTATCCTTATGATTTTCGAAACAATCTGCAGATATTTGCAAGACTCTAACTAAACAAACAAGACAATTACTTTTGAAACAGTTAATCCAAATATTTCTTTTTTACCTTATAAGTTTACCTGCTTATACCCAAAGTTTTAATTTAAAAATACAGGGGACAAATAAAACTGAAAATACAATTATAGACTCTTTAAATTACATTCAAAAACACCCTAACACCAAATCCTTAACAACCGAAATAATCACCTCAATAGAAAAACTCCACAAAAAAGGATATTTAGACGTCAAAACACTTGAAAACAACAAAACAAACGACTCAACATACACCTGTAAATTATCCATTGGAAAACAAATAAAACACACCTATATATATATAGGTAGAAATCATTCTTTTTTCAAAGACACAGAAATACAAAAAGACACTGTAATTATACCATATAATGAGACCGAAAACTATCTCAATCAAAAAATTATTGATGCAGAAAAACTAGGTTTCTCTTTGAGCAAAATAAAACTGGAAAACATCAGAAGAAAGGATTTGATAATTTATGCCGATTTATTTTTAAATCCAGAAAAAAAACGTCTTCTAAATTCCATTATAGTAAATTACACAAACGATAATCGTAAAGATTATTTTCCAAAAGGACACCTAAAACAATTAAACAAAAAATACATCAATAAAACATTCAATCAAAAAACAGTCAAAGAACTTTATGACGACATCAACAATTTTGGCATTGTGAACCAATCTAAATATCCGGAAATATTATTCACGAATGACTCTACAAAAATCTACATCTACATCGAAAAAAGAAAAGCAAACAATTTCGATGGTTACATTGGTTTTTCAAATGATGAAAATAAAAAAATCAATCTAAACGGTTACCTTGACATAACCTTACTAAACACTCTTTTAGCTGGAGAACAATTTTCACTATACTGGAAAAGCGATGGAAACCAACAAAAAACATTCAACACAAAGCTGGAAATCCCCTATATATTCAAATCTCCCTTAGGAATCAAAGCACAACTAAATATTTTTAAACAGGACAGTACATTCCAAAACACAAAAACAGCAATCGATCTAGGATACTACCTAAATTACAACACCAAAATATACATAGGATACCAAACAACAGAGTCCAGTGATATCCAAAACACAAACAGCACAACAATAAGCGATTTCAAAAGTTCATTTACCACTTCCACATTCGATTATATAAAAACAGATCCTGTTAATTATTTGTTACCAAAAAAGGCCAGTCTTAACTTATTATTAGCTTTTGGAAAGAGAAACACAAACAACCAACCCGAAACAGTGACTTCTAGCAATCAATTTTACACTAACTTAAACTACTCATACAACTTTGAACTCAATCAAAAGAATTTTATTAACATAAATTCACAAAATTTTTATCTCTCAAGTAAAAACTATATAGCAAACGAATTATTCCGTTTTGGAGGAATAAATTCAATTAGAGGTTTTCTGGAAAACAGTTTACAAGCAAATCTTTTTTTATCAATTCTTACAGAATACAGATACCTTGTTTCAAAAAAACTATATATCAATTCAATTCTT
This sequence comes from Flavobacterium calami, assembly GCF_038290035.1. Classification (NCBI taxonomy): domain Bacteria; kingdom Pseudomonadati; phylum Bacteroidota; class Flavobacteriia; order Flavobacteriales; family Flavobacteriaceae; genus Flavobacterium; species Flavobacterium calami. Next base: position 176,504 of record NZ_JBBYHS010000002.1, on the reverse strand, counting down.
GATTATGGAGTATATCAAGACCTAACAAGAAGCGAGAACAAAACCAAACTCAACAAATTAACAGGAATTGGACTCGGAACAACAATACAAACCACAAGCGGCATTTTAAAAATTAACATCACAAATAGCATAACAGACGAACAAAATTTAAAATTATATAACACTATCGTAAACATATGTTATAATGTTAAATTTTGATGTTTACCGAAAAAACATTTTTATTTATTAGGATAGTTAACAAATTATTAAGAGTTTTGCGATACTAATTCAAAATATTTAAAAATGAAACTAAAGTTCAATGGATTTTTAGTGCTTTTATTGGCACTATTTGCACAAATCACATTTGCGCAAGAAAGAGCTGTTTCCGGAACAGTTTCCGATAATGCAGGAATGCCTTTACCAGGTGTTAGTGTGTTAGTTAAAGGAACAAAAACTGGAACACAAACAGACTTTGATGGTAAATTCTCTATTAAAGCTTCACCAAACCAGGTATTGGTATTCAGCTACATTGGGATGAAAGCTCAAGAGATTGTTGCTTCCTCAACATCTTTAAATGTAAAGTTAGCTGATAACACTACACAACTTGAATCGGTTGTAGTAACTGCTTTTGGGATTAAAAGAAATCCAAAAAAATTAGGATATGCTGTTAGTTCAGTAAAACCTGAAGAACTTACACAGATTTCAGAGCCTGATTTATCAAAAGCTTTACAAGGAAAAGTTGCAGGTGTAAATGTTAATGTATCTACAGGTGTAGCAGGGGCTGCTAACCAAATCACCATCAGAGGTGTTAACTCATTGATTGGAAATACAGACCCTCTAATCATCGTGGATGGTATTGCGTACAGTAATGTATCAGTAACAAGTACAAGTCAAATTACCGGTGGTGGTGGCTACGAATCAGCATTATCATCTTTAGATCCAAATGACATTGCAAGTGTTAACGTCCTAAAAAGTACCGCAGCGGCAGCACTCTATGGTTCAAGAGCTATGAATGGAGTTATCGTTGTAACAACCAAATCAGGAGCTTCAAAACCAACTAAAACAGAAAAACTAAGCGTAAATGTTGGTTTGGGATCCTATTTGGAAAATATTGCCAACTTACCTGAATACCAAAACAAATATGGAGCAGGAACTCTTTATCAATACTCAAATGCAAATGGATCTTGGGGACCACGTTTTGATTCTTTAGAAACAATTCCAACATGGCCTACTTTGTTAACTGCATTTCCTGATCAATTTGGACCTACAGTTCCTTATGTTGCTAAACCTAACAACGTTAAAGATTTATTTAGAACAGGCTCCGTACTAGACAGAACCATTGGATTTAACTACTCTGGACCTGATGGAACTTTTAATGCTACTATTTCTAATTTAGATCAAGATGGATATATTCCATTCAATACATATGACAGAACTTCTATGTCTGTAGGAGGAAATTTCAAATTAAGCAAAAAGCTTACTGTTGGCGGTAACATGAGTTATGCTAAAACTAAACAAGTTGGAGGTTTCTTTGGAGAAAATCAGTTCGCAGGTGCATCGTCATCATTTGCTAGAACATTATTCTTAGCTAGAAACTGGGATTTAAACTTACCATATACCGATCCTGTTACGGGTGGATCTGTAACACCAAACGGAACTCAATTTGACCATCCACTATGGTCTTGGGAACATGATCAAATTACTACAAATACAGACAGAATTGTTGCTGGAATCAATTTAAATTATGCATTCAACGATAATATTTCTGCTTCCTATAGAGTAGGTTTAAACAAATATTCATTAGACAGAATCCAAATTCGCGATTTAGCATCAAGAGCTAATAACGGTTTAGGAAACTTGTTAAGTGATAAATACATGAATGAAGACATAGAATCTACACTTTTAGTTAACTTCAATTATGACTTAAGTGAAAAGTTCAAATTAGCTGCCATAATAGGTAATAACGTATTACAAAATAATTATTCAAGAATTACAAACGAAGGTAGAGAATTTATTAATCCTGATATATTTACATTTCACAATGTTAAAAGTATTATCAACTTAGGGGATGACAGAGCTCAAAAAAGAAACGTAGGTGTTTTTACCGATGTAACATTGTCATACAAAGACTATTTATTCCTTAATGCTACTGCAAGGAACGACTGGAGTTCTTCACTACCAAAAGATAACAATTCTTACTTCTACCCATCTGTAAGTAGTTCTGTAATTTTGACTGATGCATTTAATATTGACAGCAAAGTATTAACCTTCGCTAAATTAAGAGCTTCATTCGCTAAAGTAGGTAGAGATAATGATGCTGAGTTTTTAAAAATCTCATATGATCAAGGACAAGCTTACAATACTCAACCACAACTTGGAAACAATACAACATTAGGTGATCAGCAAGTAAAACCTGAATTCTCGGAAGAGTTTGAAGTTGGTACAGATTTAGAATTCTTTTCTAAACGTATAACTTTAGATTTAACTTTATATACCAAAACAACCACCGATTTGATTACTGATGTTACAGTTCCAAGTTCAACTGGTTTCGAAGTATTAAGAACAAATGCAGGCTCAATAAGAAACAAAGGTATTGAAATTGGATTAGTCTTAGTTCCAGTAAAAACAAATAACTTCAAATGGACATTAAGCACTAATTTTACGAAAAATGAAAATGAAGTATTATCTTTAAAAGAAGGATTAGAAAGAATACAATTAGACCCTAATCAAATAGCATACGCTATTCCTGGTGAAGCATTTGGAGTATTTTACGGTACAAAATTTGCACGTGATGCAAAAGGAAATTTCTTGATTAACAGATCTGGAGGAGCAATCATTCAAGATCCTAACTTAGGAATCATCGGAGATCCAAATGCTGATTTTAAGGTGAGTTTTGCTAATACTTTTGTTTACAAAGCTTGGAGCTTAAGAACTCAATTTGACTGGAAACAAGGTGGAGATATATCTTCTTCAACTATTCAACAATTACTTGGTAGAGGTGTTACTAAAGATACTGAAGACAGAGAAAAAACTCATATCATCCCTGGTTACTATGGAGACAGTGCTACTGGTCAGCCAATTTTAGATGCTAATGGTAATCAAATACCAAATACAATTCAATTATCTACTCAAGAGTTATATTTCTCTCCTGCAGGAGGTAACACATTTGCAATAAACAGTGTTGACGAAGCTGATATATATGACGGTACAGTTTTTAGACTAAGAGAAGTAAACTTAACTTATGATGTGCCTTCTAAAGTCTTAGACAAAACACCATTTGGCAGACTTAGCTTTAGTATTTTGGGTAGTAACTTATGGTATTATGCTCCGAATGTTCCAAAATACACCAATTTTGACCCAGAAACTACTAGTTACGGGAATTCTACTTTACAGGGTATCGAAACTTCTGCTGCCCCAAGTGGAAAAAGATTTGGTCTTAAAGTTAATTTAACATTTTAAAAAAAAAAACATGAAATTAATTAACGATATAAAAAACAATAAAGCTATTTTAGTTTTATTAACTATTACTGCACTTTTTAGTAGCTGCAGTGATTACTTAGATGTTGATAAAGACACCGATGATCCTACAATCGCACCATTAAATTATTTATTAACGAATATTGAAACTACTGTTGCAACAGTTGGAGATTTTAATAATAATAGTGGTGGACTTATTTCAACATATACACATCAAATGACTTCTAGAGAAGAAGAAGATCAGTATGGACTTCAGGTTGGCAATATCAATATGACTAATGATTGGGATGCTATTTATTTAGCCCTAAATGATATTGAAACTTTAATCAAACAGGGTACAGCTTCTGGAGATTTAGTTTATGTTGGAATAGCCCAAATGCAAAAGGCTTATATCATGAGTTACGCAGTTGATTTATGGGGAGATGTTCCTTACTCTGAAGCTTCAAAATTAACTAGTGGTGTATTAGCTCCAAAATTTGATAACCAAAAAGAAATTTATGCGAGTGTATTTGCATTGATAGAAACTGCAAAAGCAAATTTGGCAAGTAATGCAGGAACAAAAAAGCCTACAACTGATGATATTTTTTATGGTGGAAATACTGGGAAATGGATAAGATTTGCAAATACTTTCAAGTTGAAATTATATAATCAAACAAGATTAACAAGTGATTTTGATCAAAATGGTTTCAATGCACTTATTGCTGAAAACAATTTCTTTACATCTAATGCTGATGATTTTCAATTTGCACGTTTCAATTCGATTTCGCCAACTAATGAAAGAAATAAATTGTTTATAGAATCTTATGAAAGTACTCAGTTTGGCTCATACCAAAGCCCTTGGTTTTATGAAATTTTAAGGGGGGTGAATCCAAATATTCACACGGGAAATCCAGACCCTAGAATTCGTTACTATTTTTATAACCAATTAAAGCCAAATCAATTCCCTCCTGATCAAGGAAATACAACAACAGGAAATCCAAATGCAGATTATTGGGATAAATCTACAGGTTTCTTTAGTATCCGATTTGGAAGTACAGGTCCTGACAGAGATAAAAGTGCAGAAAACTCTTATACATACCCAGGTATATTTACTTCAGGGGGTAGATATGATGATGGACAAGGTGGTTCTGTTGCTACTTTAGCTACAAAATCTGGTACTGGAATAGCTCCGCATAGAATATTAACTTACGATGAGTTTTTATATATTCAGGCTGAATTAATTCAAGTTGGAAAATTACCAGGAAGTGCGTCTACAAAACTTAGAGAAGCAATTACTAAAAGTTTTGAAAAAGTTGACCAAGTGGTTCTCAACAACAAATCAACACAAACTGTACCGGTACTAACAGGATCTACAGCTGTAACTAACTTTATAAATAAAATCATTACTGAATTTACTTCTGCTTCAACAGACAAACAGTTAGAAATCATCATGACTCAAAAATGGGTAGGTACTTTTGGAGATCCAATGGATCAATATACTGATTACAGAAGGACTGGTTATCCTATATTGGCTAACCCATTAAGCACAACGAAAGAGTATCAATTAAACAATGGTGATGCATTTCCGTTGAATGATTCACAAACAATACAGAACAATCCTTTTCAATTATCTATATACTGGCCACAAAATGAATTAAATACAAATGCGAATGCGCCAGCGCAAAAAGTTCCTAGCACTTACAAAATATTTTGGGATAACTAACCATAAAAATTGAAAAAATGAAAAAATTAAAATTAATATTTACATCTATATTGTTAGTCTTTATAGCTGTATCATGTGATAACGATGGAGGCACCTCAAAAATTGATACAATTGAGGGAGCTGTACCTAATATACAAAAGATTGCCGGAACAGATCAAGGATTAAATTTATTGGCACTAAAAAATGGTGAGGACATTGATTTGGGATTAACTTTCGACACTGGATTTGGAAAATTTTCTTCTTTGGATGTCGTTGGTTTTTACACTAAAAACGGGGTAACGGAAAGGGCCGTTTTGAAGGCAAATGTTTCAGGTTTTCCTGCAACAATACATTTCAATCAAAATGATTTATACAATGCCTTTAATTCAATAAATTCGGCAAATGACATTACTACTTCAGACGTTTTAAAGATTAGTGCTGATCTTAAACAAAAAGACGGAACAATATTAAAAATGTATGATGAAAAAGGCGTAGCGCTTTTTGGTTCTGACATTGCTAATACTACCTTATTTTCAGTTTTTCAAAACTATATTGTTTCTTGTCCTTTAGAAGACGCTTCTCTTTTTAATGGAAATTACAAAGTTACTGCGGATACATGGCAAGATTATAGCGTTGGAGATATTGTTCCTGTAGTTTACAACCCTTCAAATGGTCAATATGTTTTTAGAATTTTAAATACGGCGAATCCATATTTAATAAACGCCAGCACATCTTACATAATCGGTACAATAAATCCAGTTAATAATTCTGTTACAGTCACTAGTAATGAACAATGGAATTATGGTCCTGGACAAGTTTATACGGTTACTGGTACTGGAAATGTTGGATCATGTACTGGAGACATAAATTTAAAGATTAGATTTAGTGGCTCAGCTGAATATACTTTCAATTTAGTTAAAGCAAACTAATTAAAAATTAATTTGATAACACAAACCATCCCATTCATTTGGGGTGGTTTTTTTTATATAAAACATTATACCTACATTTGTCCTATGGAAAAAGAACATCAAATATTTGGAATCAGAGCCATTATAGAAGCCATTCAGGCAGGAAAAGAAGTAGACAAAGTATTTATCCAAAAAGAAATTTCGGGTGAATTAATGAAGGATTTAATGAAGGTAATGAAACGTGCCAATATTAACTTTTCCTACGTACCTGTTGAAAAACTAAATCGCTTAACACCAAATAACCATCAGGGTGCCGTAGCAACCATCTCCCCTATTGGTTTTATCGATTTGGAACACCTTGTTGAATCAACTATTGAATCCGGCTCTAAACCTTTATTTTTAATATTAGACCAGATTTCTGATGCAAGAAATTTTGGTGCCATCATAAGAACTGCAGAGTGTACAGGTGTAAACGGAATCATTATTCAAAAGGCTGGATCGGCACCTGTAAACGGTGACACTGTAAAAACTTCTGCCGGAGCTGTTTTTAATGTTCCAATTTGCAAAGTTGAGCATATTAAAGATGCTATATTTTATCTACAGGGTTCGGGAATTAAAACTGTTGCAGCAACTGAAAAAACAGATCAAAATATTTATGACATTACCTTAGACGAGCCTGTAGCCATTATTATGGGGTCTGAAGACAGGGGAATTAATCCATCTGTTCTTAAAATTGTTGATGAAAAAGCAAAATTACCTATGTTTGGATCTATCGGATCTCTAAATGTTTCTGTAGCCTGTGGAGCTTTTTTATATGAAGCTGTTCGTCAACGATATTAGAAAAAATGTAGAAATTGAGATGCTAATATAAAAATCAAACTATTCAGATGTACTTCCAAACTGCACAATTTATATCTATAAAAAAAATCAGTTTGCTTGCTGCATTATTTATTATGAATTTAAGTGCTGCTCAAACTGAAACTTATGGGCAATTTTGGAACGAATTACAATTTAACAGAACCATAAATAATAAATGGTCTGCTGAATTAAATATTAACAGTAGCTATAGCAGCACAGAATCATCTTCTAACATTTTTGAAAATAATATTCAAAGATCATTCAGAGGCTGGGGGCATTATTACTTAACCCCACGCTGGAAACTTTCTTCATTTGTGGCATATTATAACAACAAGGATGTTCCTGAAATCGGGCAATTTAAATCTCCTGAATGGAGATTTGCCCTACAGGGAATATACTATTTTCATAAAACCGGATATACACTTAGTACAAGAACGAGAGTCGAACTCAGACATATAAGAAACGAAGATTATGACTATGAAAATGTGATACGCTACCGACAGCAAATTAAGTACATTAAACCTATCAACAGCAAGGTTCTTAGAGAAGGTGTTGTTTATGCTCTAGCGTCTGATGAATTGTTTTTTAAATCAAATACCAAAGTAACAGGAATCAGCTTTTTTGACCGTAACAGATTAAACATAGGGGTAGGCTATTTGTTTACCGACAATATACAATTAGAATTGACGTATGTAAATGAATATCTTCCTCGTGATAACGGAAATCAAATCACAAATGCTGCTTCTTTAACACTCATTTTCAATAATCTTTTAAAAAATATTAATAAAAAACTGCATCAGAAAAATGAGATTATAACTCATGACGAATAACTTTATTTATCTTCTTCTTTAAAAACACAAGCCAATTGTTTCATGATGGCCTGTTTATGTAACTTAAAGTTATAACTTCTAACAAACTCTGTCCCCTGCATATTAATTTCCGCTGAGATAGCTTCAAAATTTGAGAATGCCTTAATATCTTTGTTGTCAATTAAATATAAAACCTGCATTATCGAATCATTATTTTTATATTGAGTGTCGTAATGAGTCAATTTATATATTTTTTTATCGGCAAGTTCAATAAACAAATCATCTTTGATTTTTTTGCCGTCTTTTTTAGAAGGAAATGGTGTCGGCTGTAAGGCAACAAAAAAATGTTCTTTGTCGGTTACTATACTTATCTTTAGAGATTTTGATTTTGTTGTATAAAAAACAGCAGGTTCAAAATAAAACTCCATTGTGCCGTCAGCCAATACTCTGTTTTTTATATCACACTGAGCAAAAATTTCTGAACTAATCAATACAGTCAGAAAAACGGTTATTAAGTATATCTTTTTCATACGAAACATATAAGATTATCCAGCACAAACAAAAATAACCAATTCTAATCAAACTGACATTCTCTTAATCATTTATCTTCTGACTCTGTTTTAGTTATAACATAATTAACCGAAACATCAGAATTAAAATAAGTAGAAATTATTTCAGTCTCTTCATCAGGATTTTCTGTATTAATAAAGTTACCATTTTCGTCAAAATGCTTCATAAAAGGATCCTGAGCTGGGTCAAAATCATGTCTTTGCCAGTCATAAACAATTGGCTTAGCATATTCTGGCGCTTTATAACACAAAGACAGCCCAAATCCAGTAATAAAACCTCCTAAATGTCCTTCCCAGGAAATATTTTGATCTACATCAGGAAAAACATACCAGATCATTCCACCGTACAATAAAATTACAGCAAAAGACAACGCTACTAAACGATAATAACGAGTCTGGATTCCTTTAAAAAAAATAAAACTTACTAAAACATAAATTAATCCACTTGCTCCAATATGATAATTTTCACGACCTATAAGCCATGTGATTAAACCCGAAAATAAAATTCCGTAGCCAATAACCCCTACAGATTGTTTAGAATAAAAAAACTGTAATGCCGGTAATAATACAACAAGCGGAATAGAGTTGTTATAAAGATGATTTAAATTCTCATGAATAAACGGACTAAATAAAACCCCCTGTAGTCCGGAAAAATCACGTGGATAAATTCCGTTTTGATAGAAATCGAAATCAAACCGAATCTGAATCCAATAGATAATCCACAAAATAAGAACAAAAAAAACCGGAAGTCCAATTATAGTATTTGAAAATTTAAAGTGATTATCAGTCATGTCCTAAAAGAATCTATTAAACAAAAAACATCAAAAAACCTTCCAAAAAATATTTACTGATAATTTGTCAGCAAAAGACAAACAACAGAAAACTAAAACAAATAGCTTCTTAAAAAATTTAAATTAGTAATTGAAAATAGTAATTTTACAAAATGGAAGCACCTTTAGCCGAGCGCATTCGCCCACAGAAATTAGAAGATTATATTAGTCAAAGTCATTTGGTCGGACCAAACGGATCATTAACGCAGCAAATTTCAAAAGGAATTATTCCGTCATTGATTTTTTGGGGACCTCCCGGGACCGGAAAAACAACTTTGGCACAAATTATAGCACAGGAATCAAAAAGACCTTTTTATGTATTAAGTGCAATAAATTCGGGGGTAAAAGACATTCGCGATGTAATTGAAAAAGCCAAACAAAGCGGCGGTCTTTTTACAGCCAAAAATCCGATTCTATTTATCGATGAGATTCACCGGTTCAGTAAATCACAGCAGGACTCACTTTTGGCAGCTGTCGAAAAAGGCTGGATTACCCTTATTGGAGCAACAACCGAAAACCCAAGTTTTGAGGTTATACCCGCTTTGTTATCCCGTTGTCAGGTTTACATTTTAAACGCCTTTACAAAAGACGATTTAGAAGCCTTATTACACAGAGCAATGAAAACCGACACATTTTTGGTTTCTAAAAAAATCGTTTTAAAAGAAACCGAAGCACTGTTACGCCTCTCTGGTGGTGATGGCCGAAAACTACTCAACATTTTTGAATTGGTTGTAAATGCTTCTGCAGATGATGAAATCATTATTACAAATGACAGAGTTCTTAAACTTGTTCAACAAAATACTGTTCTATATGACAAAACCGGAGAACAGCATTATGACATTGTTTCCGCTTTTATAAAATCAATAAGAGGAAGCGATCCGAACGGTGCTGTATATTGGTTAGCGAGAATGATCGAAGGTGGCGAAGATGTAAAATTTATTGCCCGAAGAATGTTGATTTTATCCAGTGAAGATATTGGAAATGCGAATCCTACAGCTTTCATCATGGCAAACAACACTTTTCAGGCTGTTTCAACCATAGGCTATCCTGAGAGCCGAATTATATTAAGTCAATGCGCTATTTATTTAGCTACTTCTCCCAAAAGTAATGCATCATATATGGCCATTGGAAATGCCCAACAACTGGTTAAACAAACAGGTGATTTACCAGTTCCTATTCATTTACGCAATGCGCCAACAAAACTAATGAAAGAATTAGGATACGGTGAGGACTATAAATATTCTCATGATTATGCTAATAATTTTGCTGAACAGGAATTTTTGCCTGATGCTATAAAAGAAACGGTTCTTTATAATCCCGGAAGCAATTCCAGAGAGAATAGCAACCGCGAATTTTTAAAGAACCGCTGGAAAGACAAATATGGTTATTAAACCCTATTTTATATTTTAGAATTTAACTGAAACTTTTTCAGAAACTAATTTATCATCTTTATAATATTCAAAAAACCACTGATTATCTTTAGCATTTAGAGTTCCCTGTACTCCGTCTTTTATAGCAATAAACGAATCGGGACGAGAAGTTTTCATTAATTTCATTACTACTTTTGGTGTCTTATCAATTAACTGGTAACCCGTTTCTGTTGGTTGTGCATATAACAAGTTAGGATCCGAAAGATTCGTAACTGGTGCTGAAACAGCTGAAACAGCAGGAGCTGCAGAAACAGCTGCAACACTAACAGCAGGTGTTATTGCTGAAGATACTACTCCTGTTTTTCCATTATATTTGTAATGCAAATTATTTATCGAAACAAAAGCCAAATCAAGGCATTCGCGGTATGCTGTTTCAAAATCTTTCTCTTTACTTTTACCTGTTTCCGAGGTATATACTACTTTTCCATAGCAATCCTTAAGTTCTACAAAAAGTTTTGTCACCAAAAAAGCATTATCTCTTTTTACATCTGCATATAACAAATCACAACGGTTAATTAATTCTGCAGGAAGCTGGTCATTTTCGTAATAAGCTTCAAATCCTGCCTTAACTAAATTTGCTTTTGTCTGAGTTGACAATCTGTATGGATTTATACCTTTAGCAAATTCAAATTTTATAGGTACAATAACTGCTTTAAAGTCGTTTACAGATTGCGAAAACCCTAAAAAGGAAGCAAAAAGAAAAAGCAATAAAAATTTAATTTTCATAATTATAAATATTTTTTAAGTTCTAAAAGATTGTTTATTTGTTTAATATTCGCAGGTGCATTCACCTTTTTATCATTGAAAAAAATAGCATCCAAACCCGCATTCAAGGCGCCATTCACATCTGCATCCAGACAATCGCCTATCATAACACAATTTTCTTTTGCAGCCTGCGCAAGATTAACGGCATAATCAAAGATAATACTATTTGGCTTTTTTACACCAGCCAATTCAGAATTTGTAATTGTTTGGAAATAACCTGAAAGAGCTGCATTGTTTATTTTTTTATCCTGAACACTGGCAAAACCATTGGTAATGATATGCAAATTATATTTTGGTTTTAAATAATCCAAAACTTCAATAGCTCCTTCAAAAAGGTGATTATTGTCTGTCAAGAATTCAATATAATCATTTGCTATCTCATTAATATCTCCATCAGAAACAATCATTCCCAAAGCATCAAAAGAGAATTTCAATCTGTTATAACGCAATTCCTGATGTGTAATTTGATCATTTTGATATAATTTCCAACAGGCCTGATTTACGGGAATATATTTTTCTATAAAATCCTGACAATTGATTTCAGGAAATTTACCTTCAAAGATTCGGTTAAAAGCTAATTCTGAGTTTCTGTCAAAATCCCACAATGTGTGGTCCAAATCAAAAAAGACGTCTGTAATATTTGCATTCATAATTTATAAAATTCCTTCATCCGCAAAACTATAATATTTTGTTTCAGTAATAATCAAATGATCCAAAACTTTAACATCTAACTGATCTCCGGCCAGCTTTATTTTCTTTGTAATATGCTTATCCGCTTCACTCGGAATCAATCCGCCTGAAGGATGATTATGACATAATATCAGACCAGTTGCACCATTTTCTAACGCAAGTTTAAAAACAATTCGAACATCCACAATAGTGCCTGAAATACCCCCTTTACTTAATTGAGATTTCAAAATCACCTTATTAGAATTATTCAGAAAAAGCACCCAAAATTCTTCATGCGGAAGTTCACCAATAATAGGCTGCATGATTTCAAAAACAATTTTACTGGATGTGATTTTTGCTAACTCGACAGTATCTTCTGCCCTTCTGCGTCTTCCTAATTCAAGTGCCGCGATAATCGCAATGGCTTTTGCCTCCCCTATTCCTTTAAAATTTGTCAGCTGCGGCAAAGACATTTTACCTAAAGAATTTAACGTATCTACACTTGCGAGAATCCTTTTGCTTAAATCAACTGCCGATTCATTACGGCTTCCTGAACCAATCAAAATGGCAATCAGTTCAGCATCACTTAAAGCATTTTTACCTTTCAGCATTAATTTTTCTCGGGGACGGTCGTCTTCAGACCAGTTTGTAATTGGAAAATGTGTTACTTGCATTTGGTTAAAAATTAATGTTTTTGCTCATACAAACACTATTTGTATTGCCCACATAAGGTTCATAGTTGTCAATTATTTTAAATCCAACTTTTTGATATAAAGTAATTGCTTCAATTTGTTTATACAGTGTTTCTAAAATCAAAACCCCGAAGCCTTGTTCGATTGCCTTATTTTCAACTTCCTTAATAATTAGCTGTGCCAATCCAAGTCCTCTTGCTTCAGGTAAAACAAACATTCTTTTCAGTTCAGCCGTAGTATTATTATACTTTTTAAAGCAACCACAACCTACTGGTTTGTCGTTTAGATATAACATAACCACATTGGGGTTGAATTCTATCAAATTATTTTGCCAATAATCCGTTTTTAATTCCGGGTAGCGTTCCCACAAAAAAGCATCAAAAGTGTTGTATAAAAATATGAAATCAGGATTTTCGCTTGTTGTATAAACAACTTTAATTTTTTCAGGCATATAGTTTCATCAATATTTTCAAAAATAAGAAAAATCATTCATTAAAAACTCATTTGTTATTTTGATAATCATTAATTTTAAAACAAAAAACAATGAAAGCTATCTGTCTCATTTTTATTGTACTCTCCTTTTTTTCCTGTAATCAAAAAGAAAGCAACAAATTAACCTTTAGTGCCGCCTCTAAAACTGTTGTAAAAACTTTTGAAGAAAAATTATCCGAAGCAGCAATTTCCATAATTGATCCATCGATACAATATGACCCTGCTTATTTTGCCATAAAATACCCCAATGGCGACATACCGGAAGGAAAAGGAGTCTGCACCGATGTAATAATCAGGGCGTACCGGAAACTGGGAATCGATTTACAAAAAGAAGTTCACGAAGACATGAATGCAAATTTTGCAGTATATCCTAATTTAAAAAAATGGGGAATGACAAAAACCGATACAAATATCGATCATCGCAGAGTTCCTAATTTAGAAGTTTTCTTTGAAAGAAAAGGAACAAAACTACCTGTTTCTGAAAATGCGAAAGACTATAAAACAGGAGAAATCGTTACCTGGGTGATAAAAGACAAATTACCTCACATTGGAATTGTCACAAACAAAAAATCAGATGATGGAGAACGTAACCTTATTGTTCATAATGTTGGTGGTGGTCAGGTATTAGAAGATTGTTTATTTGCTTATAAAATTGTGGGACACTTTAAATACGAAGGGATTCAAATTAGATAATTAGAAATTTGTCAATTAGATAATTTAAAAAAAATGACGACTGAAAAACAAGTGTACCATTATCTAATTTCCCCTTAATTCTAAAACAAAAAAAAGTGCCAACTGAAACAATTGGCACATTATCAAATTATCGATTAACTTATTAATTTACTCAATCAAAGTCTTAACTTCATCAAAGTTCAAGCCTCCGTAATTTCCTGAACTCATCAACAATAAAGCTGAATTGTCCAGATTTAAATTGAATAGATATTCTTTGAATTCAGCTGGATTGGTATAAATAATCAAATCTTTTCTATTGAAAGAAGTGGCGATTTGTTCGTAAGTCACTTCTTCTAATTGCTTAATTTTTACCGCATCCGGAGAATAAAACACAACGGCAATATCTGCATATTCAAGTGCTCCTTCATATTCTTTTAAGAATTCGGCATTTAAACTACTATAGGTATGCAATTCTAAACAAGCCACTAAAGTTCTGTCTGGATATTGTTCTTTTACCGCTTTTGTAGTGGCCGCCACTTTACTTGGAGAATGTGCAAAATCTTTATAGGCTACTTTACCTTTTCCCTCAGCAATTTTTTCTAAACGTTTTGATGCACCTTTAAAACTTGCTATTGCTTCATAAAAATCGGCTTCATCAACCCCCATATTTTGGCAGATCCATTTGGCTCCAGCTAAATTATTCAAGTTGTGAGCCCCGAAAACCTCGATCGGCATATCGCCTTCGGGCGTTTTTAACAACGTTACACCATCACTTACCGAATATTCCGGCGTATGATAAGGAAGTTTACGAATTGGATTTGTTGCGGCCTCTGAAACACGTTTTACTTCTGGATCATTTTCGTTATAAACTAAGATTCCGCCATTTGTAATTTTAGAAATAAAAATTTCAAACTGTTCTACATAATTTTCATACGTTGGAAACACATTGATATGATCCCAGGCAATTCCCGAAATCAGAGCAATATTGGGTTGGTACAAATGAAACTTCGGACGACGGTCAATTGGAGATGATAAATATTCATCTCCTTCTAAAACCATAAAATCATTTTCTTCTGTTAAATGAACCATCGTATCAAAACCTTCCAGCTGTGCTCCTACCATATAATCTACTACAATATTGTGGTAATGCATGACGTGCAAAATCATCGATGTAATGGTCGTTTTTCCGTGAGAACCTCCAATTACAACACGGGTTTTATTTTTAGACTGTTCGTATAAAAACTCGGGATACGAATAGATTTTCAATCCTAATTCCTGAGCTTTCAATAATTCCGGATTATCTGCTTTGGCATGCATTCCAAGAATAATGGCATCAATATCTGAAGTAATTTTTTCAGGAAACCATCCCATTTCAGCAGGAAGAATTCCTTTTTTCTCTAATCTTGATTTTGAAGGTTCAAAAATAGCATCGTCGCTTCCTGTTACCTGATATCCTTTATTATGTAATGCTAACGCTAAATTGTGCATCGCACTTCCGCCTATGGCGATGAAATGTGTTTTCATTTAAAATTTCAATTTTTAAGTTCCAAATTCTAATTGATTTCAGAATTCAGTATTTGAGATTTGATTATTTTGAGTCAAATTTTCGTTTTAATTCCTGTGCTTTTTTAGGCTCTTTTAATTTGTTCAAATATAAATTATATAATTTTTGAAATGTAATTTTTGAATTGCCAATTTCATGTGCTTTTTTATAATTTTTTTCCGCCGAATCATATCTTTTAAAATATTCTTCGATTCTTCCTTTTGACAAATATCCATCGACAAGCGAAATTTTCGCCAATTCATTTGAATAAGAAATTGCTTTTGTTTCGCTGCCTCCTAGAATTCCCGGTAATTGCAGATAAATTTCAATCAAAGCCCATCGTGCAGGAATATGCTTCTGATTGAGACTAATCGCTTTTTCGAAAGCTTCCCGCATATCGTCTACCATTCCGAAAGCCTTTATTTTATTAACTTCATTGGCTCTCATCGCCAGACAGCCTCCAAATTTATAAAAATAATCAGCCTCAGCAGGCTTTAGCTCTTTCAGTTTCCTGAAATATTCTGCTCCTTCCATCCATTTTTTTTGATGCGCTGCAATTTCTCCCAAATATTCCAGAGTTTTTATATCTGAAGGTTTTGTTTTTAAAATTCCTTCAAAAAGATTTTGAGCTTCTTCATACTTTTTGGCATGAAATAGCTTTTCGGCTTTTTCAAAATTCGATTGTGGCCAAATCAAAATTGGCGCAAGCAAAAAAAGAAGCTGCAGAAGTTTTTTCATAACTCAAAAATAAGGAATTATGAAATGCATATTTGCTTTTAGATATAAATTAGTAATTTGTACGAAAATTATTTAAAACTTTTTTTGCAACCTTTTTAAGAAACTAATCTCTAAATAGTAAAATCACTTTATGAAAAATATACTTTTTGTTTTCCTGCTTTTTTCGACAACTTTATTTGCACAGCAAAATGATAAAAAATGGAAGAAAGCAATTGCTTATGAGAACGAAGGCAAAATTAAATCTGCAAATGAGGTTGTTACTAAAATTTATAAAAAAGCCGTTGCTAAAAAAGATGAGCCACAAATGATAAAATGTTTTTTTTATCAATCAAAATATCTTCAGATACTTGATGAAAATGCAAAAACCAAAATTGCAGAAAACTTAAAAAAAGATATCAATAGAGTTTCAATACCTTCAAAAGCGATTTTGAATCTCATTTATGCCAAACATCTAAAAAACAACTACAATTATTATGATGACGTATACGCAGTTGTCGATAGTGCAGTGGCATATGTAGACAGTGCAGCCTCAGTTGTTGATAGCGCAGCTGCTCTTATCGATGAAGCGGCTGCAACGATTGACAGTGCATCTGTTACCGGAATTAAAATTCAGGAAGTTGATTCTGTAGCGGTTCCGGAATCTGATTATATTACTTCGGATCTTGTTTCTGAAAATGATGTAGTTCTTACTTTCGAAAAAACATTAGAAAATGAAGAAATTTTAAAAAAAACGCCATTAACACGTTATAAAGATATTTTTGATTTTCCTTCGCTTGAAAAATTTAAAGAGGAAAATTTATATACTTATTTAGTAAAAGAAAATATTACTTTTTATAAAGAGAGGATAGAGCGTTGGAAAATTGACCATACTACTTTAAACAATCATAAAGAAGAACTTTTAGGAGATTCAGATTCATTTTTAAAATTCAATATTGATTTAGTAAAAGATGAGAATGCCAGGAAAATTGTGTCTTTATATCAAAAACTGGAAACAGATAATCCTTCATTAGAAAATCAGTTTGAACGCGCACAATTTTGTTCTGAAATTTTACTTGATTCGGCTGAAAGTTTTAGTTCTTATTTAGATCGACTGGCAAAAAAAGCGACTAAAAATGATCTTATTCAGAATATAAAACTAGCAAAAGCTAAAGTTTTACTGGAATTGGCTTCTAAGGAAACATACCCTAACAATAAAGTTGAAGCCTTGGCATTACTTGATGAAATTATAAAAAGTGATGACAAATCAAATACATCAAAACTAGCTTCTGTTCAAAAACAAAATATACTATCAAAATTTCTCTCTGTTGAACTTGTAAAAAACAGCTATGAAAATGAAAATACAAGAGCTCACATAAGTTATAATAATGTAAATAAACTAACCATTTCTTTTTATAAGATTGATTTATCTCAAGCTTTTAAATTTGAAGAAGGATCTGAAATTAGAAAAGACAGTTTGGTCAAATTGATTCTTCAGAAACAAAAGAAAATTAGTTCTGAAACTTATAATTTGATTGATAAAAAAGATTACTTCCACTATTCGACTGAAGTATTATTACCAAAATTACCCAAAGGAAACTATTTGGTTTATTTTGAAAGTGATTCTGATGCAAAAGAACAAAAAGCATTTGGTTATGAAACTATTGCTGTTTCAAATATTTCAGCACTTGTTTCCAGAAAAGATCAAACCGAAACCTATCAGGTTCTGGATCGAAAAACAGGAAAGCCGCTTGAAAATGTTACCATTCAACTTCAGAATGAAGTAAAAAAGACAAATATTGACGGAATGGCATCATTTAAAACAAGCTCCAATCAATATGCATATGATCCCAGAAGAATCAAATTTATTCTTGAAAATGACAGTATCGTAATTCCTAAAAATTACATTCAATATGCTGAAGAATATAAAATACCTGAAAATAAAAGAACAGATGCAAAAGTCGAATTCTATTTAGATCGCGCTATATACAGACCTGGTCAAACTGTTTATTTTAAAGGTATTGCTATTCAAAAGAACAAAACTAAAACAAGCGTTATAGCCAATATAAACTATAAGATTATCGTTACGAATGGCAATTATCAAAAGATAACAGAATTTGACGTAAAGACAAACGAATATGGATCCTTTTTTGGAGAATTTGTAATTCCTAAAAATGGAATAACAGGTGGTTATCATATCGGGGTTTATCGTCCTGAAAATATTGAAAAAGCCGACGAAACATTTTGGAACAATACAAATCTGGAAAATTCTACAAGATATTTTGACGTTGAAGAATACAAACGTCCAAGATTTGAAGTCACTTTTGATTCTAAAAAAGAGAGCTTTCAACTTAATGTGCCAGTCAAAATAAAAGGAAATGCAAAAGCTTTTGCGGGAAGTTCTATTTCAGATGCTGTTGTAAAATATACGGTATCAAGATATACTACTTATTTTAGAAATTATTACGGTCGTGAAGAAAATGAAACTTTGGCTGTTGGAGAAACTAAAACAGATGCTTCGGGAAAATTTACTATTGATTTTACACCATTACCTTCAGAAAACAGTTTAAAAGAAAATTTACCGGTTTTTAATTATGAAATCGAAGCTACAGTAACTGATATAAACGGCGAAACGCATACGGCTCACACATCTATAAAAATTGGATATCATGATTTAATATTGAATGCGCAAATTCCGAATCGCATTGACACCAAAGAAAAAAACGAAATTACGCTAAGCAGCACCAATTTAAATGGTGAATTTTTGGCTGTTAAAGGTGAAGTAAAATTGTATTTTGTAAGTCCGTTTTCTAACAAATTTAAACCTGCAATTTTTAACAAACCAGAACTGGAAATAATTTCTAAAGAAGATTTTGAAAAATTATTCCCTTATGAAATATCAGAAAACTCAATTAATAAAGAACATTCTGAAACCTTATTATTCTCCAAAAAAGTTGATACAGAAAAAGACAAAAAAATAGTTTTAGACTTTATTTCGAATTATAAATCCGGAAACTACAAAATAGTATTTTCAGCAAAAGATACTTTTAATAATCCTATCGAAACGACTTCAAACTTTAGCATTAAACAAAGTAAAGATAAATACGATCCAAGTAAATTATTTACCGTAGAACAAGTTAACGCTGATCCTAAAAAAGATGGTTATGCTTTAATAAAAGTAGCATCGGTTATTCCAGAACTTTACCTTATAACCAATGCCAACTATGAAAATAAGATTTATTTTGAAAACGTTGTTCATTTGAAAAATCACGAAACAACGATTAAAATTCCTTTGAAAATTGAATTTGAAAAACAAATAAAAATAGGATTTGATTGTGTATTTGAGAACGAAATTTTTACAGATGAAATTGCAGTTTCTTTAAAAACGCAAGAACCAAAATTAGAATGGACTGTAGAAAGTTTTAGAACTAAAATACAACCAGGAAGTCCTGAAAACTGGTCATTCAAGTTAAACGGACTTCATACTAAAACGGAAGCCGAAGTGTTGGCTTCGATGTACGACAGCTCTTTAGATCAGTTCACTGTTACAGAATGGGAATTATTAAAATTTAATAGTTACAATTACAATCGTGCTAATTTTAAAACTTCAATAGGTTTTGAACAAATCTATTCTAATGTTAATTATTTAAACAAAGCATATCCATGGTCCAATTTAAAAGATGAAGAAATTAGGCTAAAATGGTTTGGTTTTAATTTTCATAACAGTAGATATGGAGAATCACTGGCCATTACGATTGTTGATATTAAAGATAAAAAAGTAGGCAGTGAAACGATCAAAGGAGATCCAGATGCTGTACTAACAGTTGATGAGCCTGTTGGAGCCGGAGCAAGTAACGTTGTAGTCGATTCTGCTGCAGCAAAAGTAGATATGGTTCGATTTGTGAAACCTGCTTTATTAGCCGCATCTTCAAGTCCCGAATACTATTTTCAAACGAATAAAGTAAAATTTATTCCGGGCAAAAAGATTATTAAAGGATTATCATCCGTTGCTATTGACTCGTCAACATTGTATATTATTGATGGCGAAATTTCATCTGAAAGTAATTTCAACAAAATTAATCCAGATGATGTTATAGATATAGATTTTTTGAATGGAAATGAAGCAACAACACTTTACGGAAGCAGAGCGGCAAACGGTGTTGTAATTGTCACAACAAAAAAAGCATTAGAAGCATTAACGCAAGTAAAAGCTAGAAAAAACCTTTCGGAAACCGCATTCTTTCTTCCAAATTTAAAAACAGATTCTAAAGGGAAAGTGAGTTTCAATTTTACTTCGCCTGAGGCATTGACTGCGTGGAAACTTCGTTTGATAGCACATAATAAAGATGCTGTTTCAGGCTATTTGGAAAAAAGTGTGATTACACAAAAAGAATTGATGGTTTTACCGAATTTCCCACGCTTCTTTAGAGAAAAAGATACGATTGTTATTAGCGCCAAAATTTCGAATGTTACCGCCGAAGCCAAAACCGGAATCGCAAGCTTACAGTTTTTTGATGCCGCAACCATGCAGCCAATTGATGCGAAAATGCTGAACGCTAAAAACATTAACAACTTTACAATTCCGGCTTTTGGCAATACAACAGCAAACTGGACGATTACAATTCCTGAAGGTCTACAAGGTGTTCAGTATAAAATCGTAGCCAAATCGGGTAATTTCTCTGATGGGGAAGAAAACATACTTCCGGTTTTGACTAACAACATGCTCGTAACTGAAAGTATTCCGGTTTGGGTCCGTGAAAATTCGACTAAAGAATATACGTTTGAAAATTTAAAAAACAACAATTCAAGCACTTTAAGAAATCACCAATTTACTTTAGAATATACGTCAAACCCAACGTGGATTGCCATTCAGTCACTTCCTTATTTAATGGAATATGAACATGAATGTGCCGAACAGACTTTTGCCCGATTTTATGCCAATGCGCTGGCTTCTGAAATTATTTCGAGCAATCCTAAAATCGCAACTGTTTTTGAAGACTGGAGAAAAAATGGAAAACTGAATTCCAAGTTAGAAGAAAACGAAGAATTAAAATCGATTATTCTGGCAGAAACACCATGGCTGAATGACGCATCACAAACCGAAGACGAAAAGAAAAAGAATCTGGCTCTTTTATTTGACTTGGAAAAAATGAAAACATCTCAGGAAGCCACTTTTGAAAAACTAAAAAAGAAACAAAATAGTTCCGGAGGTTTTCCATGGTTTGAAGGTGGCGATGAAAGCGAATATATTACCAGACATATTTTGGCAGGTTTAGGACATTTATCAAAACTGAGTAAAGATGAAAACAGTACTTCAAAAACTGATGAAATTGCCAAAACCGGAATTCCATATTTAGATCAAAAGTTTTTAGAATACCATAAAACGAGAACCGGTAACTTAAAAAAAGGAGAAAAACTATTGTGGCTTAATCCGTATTCTGACTTGCATTATCTTTATACCAGAAGTTTTTATTTAGAGAAACACCCACTTTCAGATACTTTAAAAAAAGCGACTAAACTCTATTTCGAAAGAGCAAAAGAAGAATGGCTTAATTATTCGATATATGAAAAAGGTCTTACGGCATTGACTCTAAATCGTTTTGGAGAAAAAGAAACCGCCAAAACAATTATCGAAAGTCTGAAAGAAACTGCCTCCAATAACGAAGACTGGGGCATGTACTGGATTAGCAATAAAGCTGGCTGGTATTGGTATCAGGCTCCAATTGAAACTCAGGCTTTATTGATCGAGGCTTTTGCCGAAGTGACTCACGACACCAAATCTGTTGATGCAATGAAAGTCTGGTTATTAAAAAACAAACAAACTAAAAACTGGCCAACGACAAAATCTACCACTGAAGCGATTTATGCTCTATTGATGCAGGGAACCGACTGGCTTTCTGTAAAGGACAATACAGTTATTAAAATTGGGGATGAAAAAATCCTAACCAAAAAATTAGCTGAAAACGAAAAAGAAGCTGCAACCGGCTATATCAAAATGAACTGGAAAGCTGAAGAAATGAAAAAAGAAATGGCTTCGGTAAAAATTGAGAATAAATCTAAAGTTGCAGGATTTGGAGGTCTTTACTGGCAGTATTTTGAAGATTTGGATAAAATAAAAAATAACTCCGGCGCGGTTTTATCGGTTTCGAAAGAATTATATCTGAAGAAAAATACTTTGAAAGGTGATGAATTAGAAAGAATCACAACTAAAAATCCTTTAAAAACAGGTGATTTGGTCACTGTCCGATTAGTTATTACTACTAAAGAAGATGTAGAATATATTCATTTGAAAGACATGCGTGCTTCTTGTTTTGAACCTGTAAATGTACTTTCACAATATCAGTACAAAGATAGATTGGGTTATTATATGAGTACCAAAGATGCTGCGACACATTTCTTTTTTAATCAAATCAACAAAGGAACTTATGTTTTAGAATATGACATCAGAGTAAATAACAGCGGAGAATTTTCTAATGGAATTACAACTATTCAAAGTATGTATGCTCCTGAATTTGCAAGTCATACTAAAGGAATTCGGGTGAAAGTGAAATAATCAAAGTTCCAAAAAAGAAAATTCCAAATTCCAAAGAGGGTAATTTTTCTTTTTGTCAGGTTGAGCGGAGTCGAAGCTTTTCTCAACTTACAAGCCTTCAACTCCGCTCAGCCTGACATACTAATTAAAGACAATAAAAAAAACCGACAAATTTGAAATCTGTCGGTTTTAATTTTTAAAACTTAATTGAGACTATTTTGCAATCGTCAATTCGTCAATAATGTTTTTTGCTCCAGCGTATTTGTCAATAATCCAAAGTACGTAACGAATATCAACATTGATAGTTCTTTGTAATTTAGAGTCAAAAATTACGTCTCCTGCCATTGCTTCGATGTTTCCGTCAAAAGCAATTCCGATTAATTCTCCTTTTCCGTTTAGAACCGGTGAACCAGAGTTTCCTCCTGTAATATCATTATCTGTCAAGAAATTTACTGGCATATATCCTGCTTTATCAGCATACTGTCCGTAATCTTTTGCTTTATTCAATTCTAATAAACGAGCCGGTAAGTCAAATTCCTGATCTCCTGCTTTATATTTTTTCACCATACTTTCCATTGTAGTATAGTTGTTGATTTTAGCGTCGTTGCGAGGATCAGCTGGCAAAGCACGAACTTTACCATAAGTTAATCTCAAAGTAGAGTTTGCATCCGGATATTTAACAGCATTCAGTTTTGATTCTCTTAAACCTTCTACTAACACACGGTAAGCAGTTGCAAATCCGTCATCAGCTTTTGCCTGATCCGGTGTTTTAGCACGGTATTTTGCCAATAAATCAGAAGATATAATATACAAAGGATCTAGTGGAAGTGCAGCCGGTTTTGGGCTTGCTAAGTATTCTAAAACTTTTTCTTTTGAAGTGAAAAAACTTGTTTCGGTTGCTTTTGCTACATCAGCAGTAAAATCACCATTATTAGCCGCTTTCATTTTAGCGATTTGTGGTGCTAAACCATATTCAGCCGCTTTTGCAGCGTATAAATTTAATTGTGCTGTCAGTACATCTTTTTCTAATGGAGGATAAAATTCACCATAAATACTTTCCACCATTGCATTGATTTTAGGCAGCATTTCTGCTTTTTTAGCGTCATTTTCTTTAGAGTATGCAATTAATGCGTTTCCTAAAGTTGCCGGTCCGGTTGCATAAGCTGAAGTACGTAAAAGCTGTATTAAATAATTATCGTGAGTCGCTTTTAAATTCGTTTCTCTGTAATAATCGTTGATAGTCGGAATAACATTTTCGTACTTTTCTTTGTTAGCTGGTTTACTTGCCCATTCGTAGAATTTATCTTCCTGAGCTGCTTTGATATCTACAGTTCCAGCTTTAGTCAATGCGTCAATCATACCCTGACGGTTTTTCCAGTAATTGGCAGTCGAAGCATATTTTGAAGCGTACTGTAAACGAACAGTTGCATCCTTATCCATATACTTTTTCATTTGGTCCATTCCGGTTTTAGCACCTTCAACCCATGCAGGATAAGCATATTTTATATTTTGTTCGATTCCTCCAGCTGGCATCCAGCGGTTTGTTCTTCCCGGATAGCCTAAAATCATAGCGAAATCATTTTCTTTTACACCTTTGATACTTACAGGCAAATAATGTTTTGGCTGTAAAGGCACATTGTCTTTAGAATATTCTGCAGGATTTCCGTCTTTGTCAGCATATACTCTGAACATTGAGAAATCCCCTGTCTGACGAGGCCATTCCCAGTTGTCAGTGTCTCCTCCAAATTTACCCACACTTTCAGGAGGTGTTCCTACTAAACGAACATCGGTATAATCCTGATAAACGAAATAATAATATTCATTTCCCTGAAAAAAAGGACGAACAGAAACCGTATATTTTCCGCCTTCGTTATTTTCTTTTTCGATCAAAGCAATTTCCTGCTGAATGATTTTGTTTCTTTCAGTTTCTGTCATTGTAGGATTTACTTTTGACAAAATTCTTTTCGAAACATCATCCATACGAACAAAGAAACGAACGTACAACGATTTTGGTTTCATCTCTGCACTTCTTTCTTTTGCCCAGAAACCATCTCTTAAATAGTTTTGCTCAGCAGTTGAAAGTTCTGCAATAGCATCGTAACCACAGTGGTGATTGGTTAAGACCAAACCGCTTTTCGAAACAATTTCAGCAGTACATCCTCCGTTAAACTGCACAATAGCATCTTTTAAACTGTGATGGTTAATACTATAGATTTCTTCGGCTGTCAATTGCAACCCCATTTTCTGCATATCTCTATGGTTAAGCCTTTCGATAAACATTAAGAACCACATTCCTTCATCGGCTCTTACAGGAAAAGCCATAAGACACATAGTCAAGAATAAAATTATTTTTTTCATGTTATTTTGTTTAAGTCATGCGAAGATAATTCATTTTCACAATCATAACACTCAATCTACGTTGAAAATGAAATTCAACAATCCTATTTTATTGTTATTTTGCGAATTTAACATTATTACAAACAAAAAAGGTGTCCTGAAAACAGAACACCTTCAAAAAACTTATTATTTTTTTACTCGTTAAGCATTTTCCAAAGTTTATCTTTCAAATCTGTCAAACCTTGCTGTGCAACAGACGAAATAAACATATACGGAACATCTTTGAAAGACACGTCTAATTCAGCTTTTAATTCGGCTTTCAGTTCATCGTCCAGCATATCACATTTTGAGATTACCAAAAGACGTTCTTTGTCCAGCATTTCAGGATTGTATTTGGTTAATTCGTTCACCAGGATATCATATTCTGCTTTAATATCCGGCGTATCTACAGGAACTAAAAACAGTAAAGTCGAGTTACGCTCAATATGGCGCAGGAAATAATGCCCAAGACCTTTTCCTTCTGCAGCACCTTCAATAATTCCAGGAATATCTGCAATTACAAAAGACTGATAATCTCTGTAGGATACGATTCCTAAATTTGGCTTTAAAGTTGTAAAAGGATAATCAGCAATTTTTGGTTTTGCAGAAGTTAATACAGACAATAAAGTTGATTTTCCAGCATTTGGAAAACCTACCAATCCCACATCTGCCAAAACTTTAAGTTCCAGAATTACGTCCATTTCTACACCCGGCAAACCTGGCTGTGCGTAACGCGGTGTTTGATTTGTTGAACTTCTGAAATGCCAGTTTCCTAAACCTCCTTTTCCTCCTTTTGAAAGAATTCTTTTTTCACCGTCTTCGGTAATTTCGAATAAGGTTTCACCCGTTTCTTTATCTTTTACGACAGTTCCTAAAGGTACTTCGATAAATTTATCTTCTCCATCAGCTCCGGTACTGCGGTCTCCTCCTCCGTCTCCTCCGTGACCGGCTTTAATATGACGGGCAAATTTTAAATGAAATAGTGTCCACAGACCTTTATTTCCCACTAAATACACATGTCCTCCGCGTCCTCCGTCACCTCCGTCAGGACCTCCTTTTTCAATAAATTTCTCCCTATGTAAATGCGTAGACCCCTTTCCTCCTTTTCCGGAAGAAACATATATCTTAACGTAATCTACAAAATTTCCTTCTGTCATTTTTTCTTTTTTATCTGTAGTTTCAGGTTTCAGGTTCCAAGTTTCAGGTTATGCAGTACGCTAACCTGAAACTTGAAACATTTTAAACTTGAAACAAAATTCTCTCTACTCTTTTAAAGCTTTTACCAATACTTTATCAATCTTCACACCGTCCATGTCGACAACTTCTAAGACGAATTTTTGCCAAATTAATTTTTCTCCTTCTTTTGGAATATGTGAAAGCTCGGTCATAATCATTCCGCTTAAGGTGTTTACTTCGTAATCGTTTGTTAATTCATCTAACTCAAAATAGGTTAGAAAATCATGCAATGAATAATGTCCGTCAACCAGCCATGATCCGTCTTCTCTTTCTACAAGCTGGAATTCATCTTTGTAAAATTCAGATGCGTCACCAACCAGCGCTTCAAGAATATCGTTCAGCGTAATCATTCCCTGAAAAACGCCATATTCATCTGAAACTAATGCATAATGAACGCCTGTTTTTTTGAAATTTTCCAATGCTTTGTAAGCAGTGGTCTGTTCCATTAAATAAGGTGCTTCTGTCATTATAGTAGCCAGATCAAAATTATCTTTTTCGATATTGGCAAAAATATTTTTTAAGGTTACAACCCCAACAATATCATCATAGTTATCATTGTAAACCGGATACACTGCATGCAAATCCTGAACAACCAGCTCTTTAACTTTAGCTTTATCTTCTTTTAAAGGAAGCATGTCTACTGACTTACGGTGTGTCATAAGAGAGCTTACTTTACGGTCTCCAATATGAAAAACACGCTCCACAATGTCCTGCTCAATTTCCTGAACTTCGCCTACTTCGGTTCCTTCTTTGATGATTGCCTTGATTTCTTCCTCGGTAACTTTTCCGTCGGCAGTTGGTTTTATCTGAAGAACATTCAGTAAAAAATCCGTTGACGAAGTAAGCAGCCAAATAAATGGTGCGGTGATAATCGAAATCACTTTCATTGGCATGGCTACCATTTTGGCAATAGATTCCGGATAATTTAAACCAATTCGTTTTGGCAGTAATTCACCTAAAACCAATGAGAAAAAAGTTAAAACGACAACCACAATTCCAACTGCAACTGAATGCGCGTAAGGTTTTAAAACTTCGAATCCGCTAACAAAGGTTTCGACATCCATCGTGATTTTATCCCCGGAATAAATACCCGTCAAAATTCCGATTAAGGTAATTCCAATTTGTACGGTTGATAAAAATTTGTTTGGTGAATTGGCTAAGTCGAGTGCTGTTTTAGCGCTTTTGTTTCCTTTTTTTGCAGCAGTTTCAAGTCTGTTTTTTCTAGCCGAAATCAATGCAATTTCTGACATCGAGAAAACTCCGTTTAGTAGTATTAGAAAAAATATTATTAGTATTTCCAATTTGTGGCTTATTCGTTATATAATAGTCGTTAATGTAATTTGTAACCTAATCGTGTTATAGCCCAGATGGAAGAGAAAAGCCCGGAGCTAAAAAAACTAATTTTTCCTGCCAGAAAACAGCGACTGGAGGAAGCTCGTTTTATGGCTTGGAAAAATAGTTTTTTTAGCGAGGACTTGTAACGTACAGCTGGAAAAAGCTTCTACAAATTATCTATAACTGACGTCAATCTTTCTGTAATTTCTTCAATTGTTCCGATACCGTTTACGGCATGAAACTTATTTTGTTGTTTATAATACCCAATTAATGGCGCTGTTTTTTCGTTGTATTCCTGGTATCTCACTCGAATTTTATCCTCGTCCTGATCGTCAGCTCTTCCGCTTGTTTTTCCTCTTTCAAGCAAACGTGCTACCAAAATTTCGTCATCAGCTTCTAAAGCGATTGTTGCTGTTACACTAGACCCAATTGTTGGTAAAAATTTATCTAAAGCCTCTGCCTGATTGATTGTTCTTGGGTAGCCATCAAATAAAAATCCGGCAGTATCAGGATGTTTTTTTACCTCATCGATTAACATTTCGGTAGTTAATTCGCAAGGAACCAATTCTCCATTGTCCATAAAAACTCTTGCTTTTTTACCTAGTTCAGTATCATTTTTTAAATTGAAACGAAAAATATCTCCTGTTGAAAGGTGTGTTAAATTGTATTTTTCTTTTAAAAATTCTGCCTGGGTTCCTTTTCCTGCTCCCGGCTTTCCAAATAAAACAATGTTAATCATAAAAGTAATTTAATGATTAAAAGATTTAAAATTGAAAGATTTTTGTAATCTTAAATAATTTGAAATTCTCTAATCGTGTTGTTAATGTAGTTATGTTATTTTTTAATTTATTTAATCTTTAAATGCTTAATTCTATTCGGCCAGCTTATAGATTTCGGGTAAATTTCTTCCTAAGCCATCATAATCGAGGCCATAGCCTACAATGAATTTGTTTGGAATCCTGATTCCGATATAATCAATTTTGATGTCTTTTTTATAAGCTTCCGGTTTAAAGAACAAAGTTGCAATTTTAAAATGCTTTACATTTTGCTCCTTAAACTTGTGTTTTAATTCTTCGATTGTATTTCCCGTGTCGATAATATCTTCGATAATGATAACAGTTCTTCCTGAAAGATCCTGATTGATTCCGATTAATTCCTTAACCGAATTGGTGCTTTCTGTTCCTTCATACGATGCCATTTTGATGAATGAAACTTCGCAGGGACTTTTATATTTTTTCAGAAAATCAGCCACAACCATAAATGCGCCATTCAAAACACCAATAAAAATAGGAGTATCATCTCCAAAATCATCTTCTACCTGCGCCACAATTTTGGTTAAAGCAAAATCAATTTCTTTAGCCGAAATAAACGGAACAAATTGTTTATCGTGAAGTTGTATCATTATTTTTGTTCTTTAAAATAATGGACAAAGATACAGAATTACAACCAAACTGTAAGTATCTAAATTTTATAGTAATGGTTCTTTTTTACTAATGTTAAATATCAGTTAATATTTACAAACGGTTTCAGGCAACTATTTTATAAATCATTAAATTGTTGTTTGACAAATATTTAATCAAAAATACCATGAAAAACACCATACAATTATTATCCGTATCCTTATTCATTATAATAACCGCCTGTAATGGTCAGGTTAAAAAAGAAGAAAAAGAAGCGTTTGCAAAACAGCCCGGGAATGTTGTAAAAACCGCTATTGGCAATATTACACTTCCTCCGCCCTACGCAACCGAATCAGAGAGAAACCAAAGCAAAGTGATTGGCTGGTCTGATGGTAAGACACCAAAAGCTCCGAAAGGCTTTACGGTAACCAAATTTGCTGACGGATTCGAAAATCCACGCTGGACATACATTGCACCAAATCAGGACATTTTCGTGGTTGAAAGTGGAACACGATCCAGTAAAAACCAAATTACAGTTTTACGGGATAAAGACAAAGACGGGAAATTTGAAACACGAGAGATTTTTATAAAAGACCTCAACAAACCTTTTGGAATGCTGGTTTTAAAAGACTTTTTCTACATCGCCAATACAGACGGATTATACCGTTATCCTTATAAAAATAATCCACTGAAATTAGAAACTAAAGGCGAAAAAATTCTTGAACTTCCTGCAGGTGGTTACAACAATCACTGGACGAGAAATTTACTGGCAAGCCTGGACGGAAGCAAAATTTACGTTTCTGTAGGTTCCGGAAGCAATAATGGAGAACACGGAATGGATAAAGAAATTCGCCGTGCTGCAATTCTGGAAATTAATCCTGACGGAACAGGCGAAAAAATTTATGCAAGCGGACTTAGAAATCCTGTTGGAATGGACTGGAATCCGGCTAATAAAGAACTTTGGACTGCGGTAAACGAACGGGATGATTTAGGGGACGATTTGGTTCCGGATTATATTACAAGTGTAAAAAAAGACGGTTTTTATGGATGGCCTTATTCGTATTTTGGAAGTATTCCTGATCCCAGAATGAAAGGCGAAAGAAAAGATCTTGTCGAAAAAGCAATTGTTCCGGATGTTCCGGTTGGTGCACACACTGCTTCTTTGGGATTGGCTTTTTATACGAAAGATAAATTTCCGGCGAAATATAAAAACGGAGCTTTCGTAGGACAGCACGGCTCCTGGAATCGTTCTGTAATTTCAGGTTATAAAGTGCTGTTTGTTCCTTTTAAAGACGGAAAACCATCCGGAAAGCCAGAAGATTTTCTAACCGGATTTATTTCAGATACGGACAAAGCTGAAGTTTACGGACGTCCGGTTGCAGTAACCGTTATGAATGATGGATCACTTTTGGTGAATGACGACAGCGGAAATACGATTTGGAAAGTGACGGCTAATAAGTAAAATAAATTCCAAAATTTAAATTCCAAATTCCAATTAATTTTACCGCAAAAAACAC
Source organism: Flavobacterium calami (assembly GCF_038290035.1). NCBI lineage: Bacteria > Pseudomonadati > Bacteroidota > Flavobacteriia > Flavobacteriales > Flavobacteriaceae > Flavobacterium > Flavobacterium calami. The sequence continues at coordinate 146,020 of NZ_JBBYHS010000002.1, read as the reverse complement.
AAGGTTTTAGTCATTTTTGTCATTTCGACGAAGGAGAAATCACACTAAAAACTCCACAATCAAAATCGCCAATCTTTGTCGAATCCCGAGTGTGATTTCTCCTTCGTCGAAATGACAAGATTGTGTATAATAATTAAGCATAAACTGCTCAACAAAACCTTTTATGATTTTAAAAAAATATTGTTTTTTTCTTCTTATTCTAATTGTTTTTCAAAACAGTTTTGCACAAGAAGAAAAAAGCAAATCTATTGATTCCGTAAAAACAGAAAAACTGGAAGAAGTTATTATCAGTTCCTTTCATATTAATGACAGCCTCCAAAATGCACCGGCTTCGATTGGGATTTTATCCAAAAAAGAACTGACGCAAAATAACGCTACAGATATCACAACTGTTGTAAATACGATTCCCGGAGTTTTTATGCAGTCTTCCAATTTTACCACAACCCGAATTTCGATTCGTGGTATTGGGGCCAGAACGCCTTATGGAACAAATAAAATCAGGGCTTTTTACGGCAGTATTCCGCTGACTTCGGGAAACAGCGAAACCGTGATTGATGATATTGATTTAGAAAACCTGAATCAGATTGAGATCATTAAAGGACCGCTTTCGAGTATTTATGGTGCGGGATTGGGCGGAGCCATTTTGATCTCGCCTCAGCTTTCAAAAAATAAAGGACAAATTGCCGGAATTAGTACTGTTTTTGGTTCTTTTGGATTATTAAAAAACAGTTTAAATTATAGTTTAGATGATAAAAATTCAAGCTTGAATTTAAGTTATCACAACCTGAAATCTGATGGCTGGCGTGAAAACAGTGCTTATAAACGTGAAGGAATTACACTTGCCGGAGAATTATTCAGAAGACAAAACAGTAAATTGACTTATTTCTCCAATTATACGTATCTGAAAGCTTTTATTCCAAGTTCTATTAATAAAGATACTTATGACAATAATCCGCAGTCCGGAGCACCAACCTGGATTGCTTCAAAAGGATTTAAAGAATACAAATCGACTTTGGCAGGTTTAGCTTACGATTTCAAAATCAATGAGCATTTGAATAATTCGACTTCTGTTTTTATCAATTACAAAGACAGCAACGAACCGCGCCCTTTTGATGTTTTGCGTCAATACACTTTTGCAACAGGGGCGCGAACTCAGTTTTCCGGAACTTTCGAAATTGGAAAAATAGAAAATCAATTTATTTTTGGAATGGAATATTTCACAGATAATTACAATGGAAACACTTTCGAAAATTTATACAAACAAAATAATGGACAAGGCAGTTTACAAGGAAATCAATTGACAGAAACTGATCAGAAAAGACATTTTTACAATATTTTTTCACAAATCAGATCGTTGCTTTCTGAAAAATTTGAGCTTCAATTGGGTTTAAATTATAATGAAACACATTTTGAACTCACGAATTTTCTTCCACAAAAAACGGAAACTGAAAAATACAGTTATGACGGCATTTTTTCACCGCAACTTTCTTTATTGTTCAAACCAAATCAGCGACAAACCATCTATTTCTCCGCAAGCCGTGGATTTTCACTCCCTGCCACCGAAGAAACTTTAACGAGCAACGGGACAATCAATCCGGATATTAAACCTGAAAACGGTTATAATTTTGAATTGGGCGGGAAATTCTATTTTTTCAACAAAAAACTTTACACCGAAATTGCTGTTTACCGAATGGAAATTAAAGATTTATTAGTTGCCAAAAGAATCGGTGATGATCAATATGAAGGCGTTAATGCCGGAAAAACATTGCATGAAGGAATTGAAATTACCATGAAACACAATTGGCAGATCAATTCCTTTTTTAATCTGAACTCGTACATTGGCGGTTCTGTCGGGAAATATGAGTTTCAGGAATTTGTAGACAGCGGAAATGACTATTCGGGAAATAAATTAACCGGAGTTCCGACAAATAAAGTCAATGCAGGATTGATTTTGAATACCCGTTTGGGAATTTATCTGAATGCCGATTATCAATTTGTGAATAAAATCCCGATGAATGATGCTAATTCTGCTTTTTCAGATTCTTATAACATCATCAACTTAAAAACAGGCTATCGCTTTGAAATTCTTCGTAATCTAAATACCAATTTTGCTTTTGGGATCAATAATGTGAGTAATGAAAAATATGCTTCTTTAATTTTACCAAATGCACTTCCGGTTGGGACTTCATCCCCAAGATATTATTATCCCGGGCTTCCTGTAAATTACTACGGAACCGTTTCATTAAATTATTTATTTTAGAGGCTAAATCAAACTCAGGAAAATGCGTTCGGAACTACAGAAAAAACTGGATTATGTAAATGCTTCCCGGGAAAACCGGCTCCTTGCAGCACAATACATTTTAGAAAATCCGTCTTTATTTGATGAATTAGTTTCGATTTGTTTTTCTCCATCTGATAAAAACAATCATAAAGCCTCCTGGATTTTAGAATTTGTCTCTTACGAAGAATTGCTTTGGTTGCAGCCACATTTGGATTTTTTCTGTTCGAATTTGAAGGTTTTGAAAGATGAAAGTTCACTTCGCCCTATCGCAAAAGTCGTTCAGCTTTTAGTAAAATCACATTATAAAAAAGACGAAAATAAAATCTGTTTGTCCGAAGAAAATCTGCAGGATTGTATCGAAGTAAGTTTCGACTGGCTGATTAATGATGTAAAAGTAGCCACAAAAGCCTATTCGATAAGAACTTTATATCTTTTAGGAAAGCATTACGACTGGATTCATCCTGAACTAAAAGTTATTCTTGATAAAGATTTTGGAGATCATTCCGCAGCATACAAAGCCGTTGCTAAAGAAGTTTTGAAGAAAATAAAATGATTTTTTTTACCGCCACGAATTCACGAATTATTTTTTAATAATCAATGTTTATAAAAATTCGTGAATTCGTGGCTAATAAAAATACAAAATAATTATTTTACGTATATTTGTAAAAACTTTACGTATATGAATACTAAACTCACATTATCTTTAGAAAAAGAAGTTATCGAGCAGGCAAAATCGTATGCTAAAAAAACGGGCAGAAGCTTATCTGAACTGGTAGAAAGTTATTTTAAAAATCTCACTGAGAAAGAACAAACCTACGATGACATTCATCCAAAAGTTAAAAAGCTGATTGGAAGAATAACATTGCCTGCTGATTTTGATGAAGAAAAAGTAAAAGAAGAACACTACAGAGAAAAGTATGGATTTTAAGCATATTTTTCTTGATACTAATATATTGGTTGATATAGTTGCTAACAGATTTCCATTTTCAAAAAATGCCATATCTATTTTCGACTATTGCCAACGACATAAAATTACGATGTACTCTTCATCACACTCTATTGCAACCATGCATTATATTGCAAAAAAGGTAGTTGATGAAAAAGAATTACGATCTATTATTGAAGATTTACTGGATACTATTTCAATAATTGCCGTAACCGAATCAATTTTAAAAAAAAGCTTAAAATCAAACCATAAAGATTTTGAAGATGCCATTCAAATTACATCAGCTCAATCAATAAATTCAATGGATTGCATTATTACCAGAGATCTAAAAGATTTTAAATTTTCTGAAATCAATGTATTCACACCGGATGAATTTCTTAACACACTATAATTACAATGAATTATTTTTCTTCTGATTTTAAATTAGGAATATTAGGTGGCGGACAATTAGGCAAAATGCTTTTGTTTGACACGAGAAAATTTGACATACAAACTTACGTTTTAGATCCGAGTGACGAAGCACCGAGCAAAATTGCCTGCAACAAATTCTTTCAGGGCGATTTAATGGATTATGAAACAGTTTATAATTTCGGGAAACAAGTCGATGTTTTGACTTTCGAAATCGAATTGGTAAATCTGGAAGCTTTAACGCAATTAGAAAATGAAGGTTTAAAAGTATATCCATCTCCAAAAACCTTAAAAGGAATTCAAAATAAAGGCGTTCAAAAAGATTTTTACGCTAAAAACAATATCCCAACTGCACCTTTCGAAAGATTTGAAAATTTAGATCAACTAAAATCTAAAATCAACGATTTACAGTTGCCTTTCGTGTGGAAATGTACCGAATTTGGTTATGATGGAAATGGTGTAAAAATAGTGCGTCAAGTTTCAGATTTAGATACGCTTCCAAACGTAGAATGCATTGCCGAAACTATGGTTCCGTTCAAAAATGAATTGGCGGTAATTGTGGTCAGAAATCCATCAGGAGAAATGAAAACGTATCCGGTTGTAGAAATGGAATTTCACCAAGAAGCAAACCAAGTTGAATATGTAATCTGTCCTGCAAGAATCGATGAAAAAGTTGCCGAAAAAGCAAGAGCAATTGCTTTGAATGTTTCGGAAAACTTCAATCACGTTGGACTTTTAGCAGTTGAAATGTTCCAGACTCAGGATGACGAAATTTTAGTAAATGAAGTTGCTCCTCGCCCACACAATTCTGGGCATTATTCTATTGAAGCCAGTTATACATCACAATTCGAAAATCATTTACGCGCTATTTTAGATCTTCCGTTAGGAAACACAGACAGTAAAGTTGCCGGAATTATGGTAAATTTAGTAGGCGCTGAAGGATTTTCTGGAAATGTCGTTTATGAAAACATCGAAACCATTTTAGGATGGGATGGTGTTACGCCACATATCTACGGTAAAAAACAAACGCGTCCGTTCAGAAAAATGGGTCACGTAACAATCGTAAATGAAAATATGGCCGAAGCGAGACGAATTGCGCAGGAAGTTAAGAATACTATTAGAGTGATTAGTGCATAGTAATTAGTGATTAGTCACAGTTTTTCAATTTAAATAGCAACTATATTTTAATTAGATTTGTAAAAATTCAATAAATGAAAATTTCAAAATTACATATCAATCAGTTTAGACATTTGGAAAATCTTGATTTTGATTTTACTTACCCTGAAGATTTTCATATCGAGGAAAAAAGAGGAAAACCTTTAGACAAAATATGTTTTATTGGGCAAAGTGCTACTGGAAAAACTGGATTGCTGGAATTGATTAATTCAGTTATAGACGCATTTTTTGATCTAAGAATTATAAATGATCATGAAATAATAGATATGGGAGTTTTTGCTCCATATAATATTGAGTTGAATTTTGAAGCAAATTCAACTCAATATAAACAAGAAAAGGCCTCTATAGAAATCGATAATAAAAAATATACTTTTTTTGAAAAAAGTTATAGTGGTGGAGGTCGTGATGTCTTAGATTTTAAAAATAAAATTTATCATATAACTCCAGATATTTTATCAAATCAAAATCTAAAAATTTTCGAAGAGGAAACCATTTTACTTACTGAAAGATATAAAAGCTTAAAAGAAAAATTAAAAGATCATTTAAACACCAGATTAACTTTTGATGATAGAGTCGAAGAATCTATTTGGGTTTCTTTACTTGAAGTAAACATTAATTTTTTGCAAAATTTTTTACAATTTGCAACAGAGTTGATTAATAGTGGAAGTGTTCTAGATAATTCATCACAAAAAAAAGTTGATGAATGGAGAAAACGTAACAGTAATCCTCTTATCGATTTTTCTGAGAAGTTCAATATAATTTTAGATAAGATTCAGCTTGAAGTTGATATTGCAAATACTAAAAACATTATTCCCTTAAAACACAAAATTACAGGAGAAAATATTCCAGTAAAAAAAATTAGTACAGGGACAAAGCAATTACTTTTAACATCATTGCCTTTATTCAAACTAGAGACGAAAGATTCAGTAATTTTAATTGATGAACCTGAGAGATCATTATATCCAGATATGCAAATGGACTTAATGGATTTTTATCAAAATCTTGCTCCAGAAGCACAATTTATTATTGCAACTCATTCTCCATTTATTGCCGCATCATTTGAACCGGAGGAACGATTTATTTTATATTTTGATGAAGAAGGAAAAGTAGCGGCTCGTAGAGGTACCTCACCTATTGGAGATGATCCAAATGATATGCTTTACAATGATTTCGGAATTGATTATATAAATAAATATGGCAAAAAAGCGTACAATGAATATCTTGAAAAAAGAAGACAAATGCTCTTCGAAGAAAATGATGAAGTAAAACAAAAACTTCAAGATGAAATTGAATCTATTGGAGATAAGTATAATTTTTAATGAATGAAAAGAGTTTTTAAATCTCCGATTTCTCAAATTATTTCTGGAAAGATAACTTATAAATCTAAAGGAGATAATTCTAAATTAGGTTTACTTCTTTTAAAAGAACAAAAAGGATTTTGTGCTTACACAGAACACTATATAGGATTTGATGATGCAAATGACATTGAACATTTCAATCCAAACTTAAAAGACCAATTAGAAGACAACTATTATAATTGGTATAAAGTCAAACACCTTCCAAATCAAAGAAAAACTAACAATTGGATAGAACCTATACTATTGCCACATGTTGATGATTTCGAAAGTAGAGTTATCTACAATGAAGGTGAATATTTTGCAAAGCCAAATGATGATGAAGCAAATAACCTTATCGTACTTTTAGACTTAAATAATCAAAAAAGAGTTGAGGATAGAAAAAACTATATCAAGCGAAGAAGAGAATCAATAAATGATAGAAATCTTCAAACTGATGTAGAGATAAAAAAATATTTTCAAGACAAAATTGATAATGAAATTAATTCAATCTCTTATTTAAGAGCAATTCAAGAAGAATTCAAAATTGATATTTGGAATATGATTCCTGAAATAGATTAAAACAAACAGTATTTACAGTTTCCAACAACTTGAAACTTAAAACCTGAAACAAAATAAACAAAAAACAAATGAGCAAAGTAGCCATTATAATGGGAAGCATCTCAGACATGCCAGTTATGCAGGATGCAATCGACATATTAAAACAATTTAATGTAGAAGTTGAAGTAGATATCGTTTCGGCACACAGAACGCCGGAAAAATTATTCGATTTTAGCAAAAACGCACATACTCGCGGTATTTCGGTAATTATTGCCGGAGCGGGCGGTGCGGCGCATTTACCTGGAATGGTGGCTTCAATGTCTCCGCTTCCTGTAATTGGAGTTCCCGTAAAATCAAGCAATTCTATCGATGGTTGGGATTCGGTATTATCGATTCTACAAATGCCGGGTGGCGTTCCTGTTGCAACAGTTGCCTTAAACGGAGCAAAAAACGCCGGAATTTTAGCGGCACAAATAATCGGAAGCCACGATAAAAAAGTTTTAGATACTATTATTTCTTATAAAGAAGAATTGAAAGCTGCGGTTAATAAAGCGGCTGAAGGTTTAAAGAAGTAATTTCACAGAGATACACAAATAAGACACAGAGCCACACAAATTTTTGTGAATCTCTGTGTTTTTTCTTTGAGATTCTTTGCGGAATAGACCATTAGAATTATTAACGATTCATTATAAAAAATTCTAAAAGAAAAACTTAACTTTGAGAAAAAAGCAAAAATGAACATTCAAACTTCTAAAATAGAGCTCGCTAAAATTGTTTTAGACATTGATAATCCTGATTTAATTCAGGAAATTGTGGAGTTCATTCAATCTAAAGAAAGCCTTTCTGAAGAACAAAAAAACAATATAAATGAGGCTATTTATTCTTTAGATAATAATGAAGGTATTTCTCATGATGTTGTTATGGAAGAAACCAAAAATCGTTATTCAAAATACTTTAAATAATGAATATAATTTGGGCTCCACAAGCTAAACAAGACTTTTGGAACAACATCGATTATTTGGAAGCCGAATGGTCTGAAAAAGTCGCTCAAAATTTCATTGAGAAAGTAAATACCACAATAGAACTTTTAAAAAATGACAATGTTTTATTTATAAAAACCAACTACAAAAGCGTTTATAAAATTGTCATCACAAAACACATTTCACTTTATTATCGTATCGAAAATACTAATTTAGAATTACTTCGTTTTTGGAATACTTTTCAGGATACAGAGAAATTCAAATTATGATTTTCTAATTTTATATTTTTAAATAGCGTAAACACTATGAGCGTATTAACACAATATTTCAATACCAAACATAACACTGCACCTTTTTCGCAGATTAAAATAGAAGATTATTTTCCCGCTTTTCAGGAAGGGATTGCTTTGGCGAAAGCCGAAATTGATTCCATTGTAAATAATCCGGATGCGCCGACTTTTGAAAATACCATTGTAGCAATGGATTTTTCAGGTGATATTTTAGATCGTCTTTCGAGTATTTTCTTCAATTTAAATTCGGCTGAAACGAATGACGAAATGCAGAAAATTGCACAGGAAGTTTCGCCTTTATTAGCTGAATTTGGAAATGACATTACACTGAATGCCGAATTATTTTCGAAAATAAAAGTCGTTTACGATCAAAAAGAAAGTCTGAATTTAACTCCGGAGCAAGCCACACTTTTAGATAAAAAGTATAAAAGTTTTTCGAGAAACGGAGCTAATCTGGCTGAAGACAAAAAAGACCGCTTACGCGAAATTGATAAAGAATTATCTAAGTTAAAGTTACAATTTGAACAAAACATTTTGGCAGAAACAAATGCTTTCGAATTGCATTTAACCGATGAGAAAGATTTATCAGGTTTACCGGAAGGAACAATCGAAGCGGCGAGATTATTGGCCAAAAATCAGGAAAAAGAAGGCTGGATTTTTACTTTAGATTATCCAAGCTACATTCCGTTTTTAACTTATGCTGACAATCGCGAACTGCGTAAAAAAATGGCTATTGCATTTGGTGCTAAAGGTTTTCAAAAAAACGAATTCAATAACGAAGAGAATGTTTTAAAAATCGCTAAACTTCGTCATGAAAGAGCTAATTTATTAGGTTACAAAACACACGCTCATTTTGTTCTGGAAGAAAGAATGGCGCAAAACCCTGAAAAAGTTTTCTCTTTTTTAAATGATTTATTAGCAAAAGCAAAACCGGCAGCCCAAAAAGAATTTGCAGAATTGACTGCTTTCGCAAAAGAGCTAGACGGAATTGAACAATTAGAGAAATGGGACGGCGCTTATTATTCTGAAAAATTAAAACAACAGCTTTTTAATTTGGATGATGAAAAGCTAAAACCTTATTTTCAGTTAGAAAAAGTTTTAAAAGGTGCTTTCACAGTTGCTAACAAACTATTTGGATTGACTTTTACCGAAGTTTTTGACATTGATAAATATCACGAAGAAGTGATTACCTATGAAGTAAAAGATGCTGAAAATAATTTGGTTTCAATTTTCTATGCTGATTTTTTCCCAAGAAAAGGAAAAAGAAACGGTGCCTGGATGACTTCATTCAAATCACAATACGTAAAAGACGGCGTAAACGAAAGACCACATATTTCTAACGTTTGTAATTTTACAAAACCTACAGAAACAAAACCTTCATTATTGACTTTTAATGAAGTAACCACTTTATTCCACGAATTCGGACACGGTTTGCACGGAATGTTAGCAAACACAGTTTATCCAAGTTTATCAGGAACTTCTGTTTTTTGGGATTTTGTAGAATTGCCAAGTCAGATTATGGAAAACTGGTGTTATGAACCGGAAGCTTTGGCTTTGTTTGCGAATCATTACGAAACGGGAGAAATTATTCCGATTGAATATGTTCAGAAAATCAAGGAAAGTGCGAGTTTTCAGGAAGGTTTAGCAACTTTGCGTCAGTTAAGTTTCGGATTATTAGATATGGCTTGGCACGGACAAGATCCAACAAATATCACCAATTTAAAAGCTTTCGAAACCGAACAATTTGCCAACACTCAATTGTATCCTGATGTAAAAGAAAATGCTATGAGCACGGCTTTCTCTCATATTTTCCAAGGAGGCTATTCTTCAGGATATTACAGTTACAAATGGGCGGAAGTTCTGGATGCTGATGCTTTTGAATATTTCCAGGAAAATGGAATCTTCAATACAGAAATAGCGAAAAAATTCAAAGATAACGTCCTTTCAAAAGGAGGTACAGAACACCCAATGACGCTTTACAAACGCTTTAGAGGCCAGGAACCAAAACCTGAAGCTTTATTGAAAAGAGCGGGATTACTTTAGACTTTCTTAGATTTTTAGACTTCTTAGAATATTAGATAATTTAGAACCGAGGTAGAAAGTGCCTCGGTTTTTTTATGCTTTGATAAAAGATAAATTTACTTATCTTCACATTCTTAATCTTACAAAATTAGCAGTGAAAAAATATTTCAGAATCTTACTTTACCTTGTAATCATAGGACTTCTTGCGATTGTTTCCATCAATTATTACCTCACCTCTTCCACTAAAACCAAGATTTACTATTCGGTTAAAAAGTTTCCTAAGAATGATGTCGGAATCATTTTTGGAGCCGGAATTAACGGAGATCAGCCAAGCAAATATTTAAAAGATCGCCTGGATGCCGGAATTATGCTTTGGAAAGCAAAACGCATTAATAAAATTTTACTTTCTGGAGATAATGGTCGTGAAGAATATGATGAATTAACGGTTATGAAAAACTACTGTTACGATCACGGAGTTGACACCACAAAAATTTTTATTGACTACGCTGGCTTCGATACCTATTCGACGATGTATCGCGCGAAACATATTTTCAAAATCAAACGAGCAACTTTGATCTCGCAGAAATACCATCTAAACCGAGCGATCTATATTGGAAATCAATTGGGCGTAAAATCAGTTGGTTTCTCTGCGAATAAAGGAGAATATTTGGGTTACAAGTATGTCCAATTTAGAGAATGTCTTTCGAGATGTAAATCCTTTTTCGATGTTTTAAGAAATCGCGAACCTCATTTTTTAGGTGGAGAAATTAATATTAACGGAGAATCAAATTATTCTAAAGAAGATAAGTGATAAAAAAAGACCTGCAAATATTCTTGCAAGTCTTTTATCAAATGGTTTAAAAATAAAATCTTTGTTCTTGACTCTATTCTCTATATTCTCTACTCTTTCTCCAAAACTCTTTTCGCCAACTTCCCAACCGTTAATCCTTGTACCACAATTGAAAATAAAACAACAATATAAGTTACTTCAAGTAAAAGGTTTTTATATTCTCCTTCTGGCATAGAAAGTACTAACGCAATAGAGACTCCTCCACGAATTCCTCCCCAGACCAAAACCATCAGAGAGCCTTTGTTATAAGCCGATCTGATTCCGAAAAACTTAAAAATATCAAAGAATTTCCACGGTAAAACAATTGATGTTAATCTTGAAAACAATACTATAAAGATAGCAACGAAACCAGTTAGTAATTGTTTGTTCAAATCTGGAAGTAAGAGCAATTCAAAACCAATAAATAAGAATAAAACAGCATTTAAAATTTCATCGATAAGTTCCCAAAACTTACCCAGATAATCTTTAGTGACTTCACTCATGGCAACTTTCTTACCATAATTACCTATAATCAATCCGGCAACAACCATTGCCAACGGACTGGAAACGTGTAAGCTTTGGGCAATTAAAAATCCTCCCATTACGATCGAAAGAGTAATTAAAACAGAAACTTTATAATCGTCAATTTTCTTCATGACTTTTGAAGCTGTGAATCCGAAAAAGACTCCTAATAAAAGTCCACCAATTCCTTCTTTTACAAACAACCAGGTAATTGAACTAAATGTGGCATCAAAAGTTGGATCGGTTGCCATTTTAAGAACAACTGCAAACATTACTACCGCTACTCCATCATTAAATAATGATTCTCCAACAATTTTTGTTTCGATTCTTTTTGGAACTTTTGCTTCCTTTAAAACTCCCAAAACCACAATTGGATCGGTTGGAGAAATTAAGGTTCCGAAAACCAGACAGAAGATATAAGGAATATTTATTCCCAAAAGTGGTGAGATGTAATACACCAACATGGAAATAATTAAAGCAGACAAGACCACACTAACCGTAGAATAAATCATAATGGGCACCTTTTGTTCTTTAAGATCAGCCATATTTACGTGCAGTGCTCCTGCGAACAAAAGAAAATTCAACATAGCACCCATTAAGATTTCGTTGAAATCAAATTGTTTTATTAACTCAAAAAAATGTCTGGTAGTAGCAGGAAAATAAGAATCTCCCAAAAGACGAATGCCTACCGAAACCAACATGGCAATAATCATGATTCCGATCGTTCCCGGAAGTTTTAAAAATCTCAGATTTAAATAGGCGAAGAAAGAAGCCAGTACAATAAGTACCGAAAAGGTGTAGTATAATTCCATAAAAAGTGATTTTTACAAAAATATCCTTCTCATTATGTAATCTAAAATTTTGAGGGCTGAATTAACACAACTTTATAATTCATATCTATAAATCATCTGTAACTCAGGAAGATTTTTCCTGGGTTTCTTTGAAATAAAACATTGCAATATTCGCTAAAACTTTTCTTACTAATAAAGGATATTTATATATATATTTGCTTCCTAATATTTCAATTTTATTACAATTTATTATATGAGCCACCTCTTCTCGATTACACAAAAAAAAGCATTAGATTTTATTTGGATATTAAGTTTGATTATAGCATTCTTTTACTGCAACAATTATTTTATTTCTTTTTACGGACCAGAAACAACTACTTATGACAATTTATATAAAACTCAAGCATGGTTTTTACATAGTCTGGTATTTGCCTGGTATTTTTACAGAAACAATCTCAAACAAAAGGGCATTATACTACAATTGCTATTTATTCCTTACTATATTCTAAGAAAGGACTTATACCATACAATAGATTATTATCTAGACATCGAGAATAGTTCTAATATTGGCACTGTTCTCGATTTTATTACTTTTATTATTCCAATACTTTATTTTTCAATTTCCTATTTCAAGAATGAAGCTAATTTAAAATCAAAAGCTAATTTTAAGACCTATTTATCTTATTTTTCATTGGTGATTATTATGTTTTACATTATCGAAAGCAATGTCGATGAATTTTTTAACTACTTTTCTTTTATAGGAGATTCTCCTTATATTCAGGATCTTATTGTTTGTTTTATATTCTTATTAATTGCTTTTAAAACAGCAATGGTATTAGCAGGCTTTTTTTACATTTCAAACCGAATTCTCTCCTTGAAAAAAATTATTAATCCGTTGGATGTTCAACCTATTTCAGGTAACTTTTTTAAATGGGGATTTATAATCAGCTACACCATTTTATTAATGTCAATTGTAGATTTAGGGAGCAACGCTTTTAGAATTTCATTCTATTCATTTAATGATCTTGAAATTACCCAAATTTTATTTTATCTCTCCAGCTTCTTTGTTTTATTTGTAAGCGGTCGCTTTTTAGCCAATTTGATTCAGTACAGAAATTATTCACTTAAAAAGTATTTTGGTATAGTTAATTCCCTTTCGCTTGTACCGATATTTAATTTGATTCCGTTTTTTGTGCTGTTATTTTCAAAGAAAAGCCCGAAATTAATTAAAGACTACATTGTTAAGTTAAAAACCAAAAGAAACATACATCTGGCAATTTACAGTGTCTTAATTATTTTATTCATCTGTTATAGTTATTTTTCGATTCAAGAGGAATTAAGAAATGTAAATGTTTTTTATAAAATTCCTATACAAATAACTGCCATTATCCTACTTTCAAGATTTAGATTTACAACCAAAATAATTCCTTTCGCAATAGCAATCTTCAGTTATTATGAAGATATTAAAGAAATTTTTGATTTTACAAAAGGCTATTTATTTTTCATAGAAGACAAAATTTTCTCTTTCATTTGGTTAGCGGTAATATCGGCATTTCTGATTTATTATATTTCCTATTACATCATTCACAAATCATTTTATACAGAATATTTTCAACATCAAAATGATTTGGAGTTCGAAGAGAACATCCAACAATTTCAATAAAAAATGGTCGTCAAAAATTGACGACCATTTTTTATTTCTTTCTAATTATAATAGATGTACTACTGCTATTTTTTGCGAAAAATTCCATTTCAGGACTATAAAATTTAAAATCAAAATTATATTTACCATCCTTAGGAATTTCGAAAGAGATGTTCTCTATTTCAAACTCCCAGTTTTTGGCATATTCTATTGAGTCTTTTCCTTTTTCAAAACTATGTGTAATTTCATCAATTTCGGTTTTAGAATTTATAGCATGTATCCCATCGGAAATATAAGTACTGTCATATTTAACTATTTTACCTTCACAGCTAATACTGTATCTCATTTTGTATTTTAAAAATGATGAGTCTTTTCGGGTAGCAACTTTAGACCAAAATACAACTTCATCACCTTTTTTCAATTCTATATCATCAATTGATGAAATTGTATTTTCAAACAATGGAGTCTCTCCAAGAGTTTCACCAATAGGATTGCATGACGCCAAAACTAAAACCAATAAAACGGCAATATTTTTTTTCATAATTATTTTTTATTTAGATAGCTCTAATGTGTTATTTTCTGAATAATAATTAAACATTTTTGCATAAAAATCTACCACTTTTTCATTTAGGCGATTATCGGTCTTTAGTATAAAAGATTTATGGTTTTGGTTAAATATAGTAAAAACCATAAATTCTCTTGAATAGACTTTTCCTTCATACAAATCAGTAATTTCTACAACAGAAGCATTTCCTTTTGGAGTTATCTTTAGTTGTTTCTCAGAATAAAATAAATCCTTTGCCCAACCTTCTTCATATGCTTCCCTAAATTTACCTTCAGCAAGTTTATTTAGATAATCATAAAACAAACCTTCTTTACCTGGTGTAATCCGATGTAATTTAATAAATGAATAACCATTATAAGCTGGTGCCGAAGATTCTCCCACGCTCAAAAAAGTATTGATTTCTTTATTGAAATTTTTGAAGAAATATTTCATCATGTTTATTTCAAACTTAGGTCTGTTTTCTACATAATCCTTCCATTCAAATTCTTGTTTTGTCAAATTTGTACTCAAAAGATTTTTAGCATTTCTTAAAAAATAAAAAGCCAGATCCAGTTTATCTTCCTGAGAAATCTCCTTACTCCAGCTAATTTCTCCATTATAAATATAGTAGGAACCCGTTTTTGGGTCATATTGAAAATGTAATGTTGTAAAAGTTTTACCTTCACTAAAAACAATGCTGTTTTTATTTTCATAATAAACAGTATCAATGTCACGATCCTTTTTTAAATCTTCAATTGTAAGCAAATTAGGCCTATCATCTTTTATAACGTTTACGTACTCATCTGCTAATTGAGTAAGAGTGAAAAGAGAATTTGTGAGTTGAACCATATCATACCCCTCTTTTGTCTTCAAATCTATTTTCCCAATCTTTGCATCCTCGCCAAGATCTTTTGTATCTATTGTGCTTGTTTGAAAGTAATAATTATCCGGAAGGCTAAATGTTACATCATCAGTAACTAAGTTGCTTTCCAGATTAACCTTTGTGTTCAAGATTCGTTGTATTTCTTTAGAGGAAATCTCAACTTTCTTCTCTACTGCCAATTGACTATCATTTGTCTTTTCTACACGTTTACACCCAACGAAGATGGCAAATAATACAAAAAACATTTGACCATAGTTCTTTAATTTAAATTTGAAATTACTTTTCATAGAGATTTTATTCATTCGGGGCAAATATAGAAATTTTAACAAACTATTTATTATAAAAATAACTTTCAATTATTTTTGAAAGTTTAAAAACTTTTACTTACATTTGCTTCATGGAATTCAAAGAAGCAAAAAATAAGTTTGTACAAACCTGGGGAGCATTAGGTTCTCAATGGGGCATTAATAAAACCATGGCACAGATTCATGCTTTATTGATGGTCTCGAACGAAGCTGTTTCTATGGAAGATATTATGGAGGAATTGCAGATTTCCAGAGGAAACGCCAGCATGAACCTTCGTGCTTTAATGGATTGGGGAATTGTTTACAAGGAATACAAAGCCGGAGAAAGAAAAGAGTTTTTTACTGCCGAAAAAGATTTAGACGAATTAGCTGTAAAAATTTCGAGAGAAAGAAGTAAAAGAGAAATCAAACCAGCTCTTAAAATCTTAAAAGAAGTTTCGACAATCGAAGCCAAAGATTCAGCAGAAGAAAAACACTTTGTTGATCAGACTACTAAATTGTACGATTTTGTTTTAAAAGCAGACAATATGTTGGATAAAATGACGGAGTTTAATGATAACTGGCTGGGGAAATTGGTCATGAAAATCATGAAATAAAAAAATTTAATCAAAACTTTCATTTTTTTCTGAAAGTTTAAAACAATCAATAATTATGAAAATTTTAAACTGCATGAACATTTTTTTAGTTGGTATTTCAATTATCCTTATTGCTTTAGGTTTTATAACACAAGAAAGCAGTGGAAATTTAATTGGTTATGGGTTAATATTTACACTAATAATTGGGTTGTTTCAAGTTGTTTCAGGTGTATCACTTTTATTTTGCGACCCCAAAGACAACATGCTAAAATGGTATTTATCTGGTGTGGGCTTATTTTTCTTTTGCTGGATATGCAACTCAAACATTATCTATATGCCTATTTTGGAATTTACTCAATTTGCCCTTCCTCCAATATTGGTAATATATTTTTCTGTATTAATTTATAAAAAAGCTAATATATGAACCTCAACATCATTGCCTATATCATTTACCTCAGTATTACGATTTTTATTATTCTGAGAGTTGGAAAAATCTGTTACAAAAACGGAAATATTTATGTCGCAGAACTGATTCCGAATCATGCTGATATCTGTCAAAAAATCAATCAGGTTTTGCTTTTAGGCTATTACCTTTTAAACATTGGTTATTGTGCAATGACCTTGATTTTCTGGCAAAAAATAATATCGGTAACGCAATTAACCGAAATCATCTGTTTCAAAACAGCTGTTATTATTTTTATTATATCAGTATTACATTACCTCAACATTATAATTATAACAAAGTACATTCATAAACTTATTAAATAACAACTAAAATCAAATGTCATGGAAACTACAAAAATTTTAATCGGTTACAGTATTTATTTACCAATTGCATTATTTCTTACTTATTATGTTTCAAAAACGCTTTTCAAAAACGGTAAAATATTTATGCTGGATATATTTAAAGGAAGAGAAGATATAGCTGACGCAACGAACAGACTTTTTGAAACCGGTTTTTATCTTTTAAATATTGGTTTTGCCCTTATGATTCTTCAAATGAATATCAGCGAAAACAGCTATCAAGAACTGATTGAAAGATTAAGCTACAAAATAGGCGGATTTTCTATTTATTTGGGTATTATGTTATTCTTTAATTTGTATTTCTTTTTTAGAGGAAAAAGAAAAGCGAAAGAAGCTCAGGAAGAAGAAAGACTGGTTTTTAAAGCTTAATTTGTAACTAAACCTGATAGGTTTAAAAAAATCTGTCAGGTTTAAAAATATCAAAATATGAAAAAACTCATTATAGCAGCGGGTACCGGTTTTTTAGGACAGGTTCTTATAAATCATTTCAAAGATCAATTCGAAGAAATCGTAATTCTAACCAGAGCAAACTCAAAAACAATTGACGGAATCAAATATGTAAACTGGAATGCAAAAACCTTTTCTGGCTGGGAAAAGGAGTTAGAAAACGCAACGGTATTAATCAATCTTGCCGGAAAATCGGTGGATTGCCGTTACACTCAAAAGAATAAAAAAGAGATTTTATTATCCCGTATTCAAAGTACCAAAATCCTCAACAAAGCAGTTTTAAATTGCCAAAATCCGCCGAAACACTGGTTGAATTCTTCAACATCTACAATATATCGTTTTTCATTAGACAAAGAAATGGATGAAACTAATGGTGAAATCGGAAATGACTTTTCTATAAACGTAGCTCTTTCATGGGAAAAAGCTTTTTTTAAAACAGAAACACCAAATACTTTAAAAACAGCTTTGCGAACTTCTATTGTTTTAGGAAAAAACGGAGGAGCTTTTATTCCGTTAAAGACTTTGGCAAAATTTGGTTTTGGAGGAACACAGGGAAAAGGAAATCAGTTTGTGAGCTGGATTCACGAAGAAGATTTCGCCAATGCTATTGATTTTATTATTCAGAAAGAAATCACAGGCGTTATTAATGTCGTTTCTCCGGAACCCATTCGAAATGTTGACTTCATGCAGAAACTTCGAAAAGCGGTTGGTTTTCCTTTTGGAATTCCGTTGAATACGTTCTTGTTAGAAATTGGATCATTTATTATTCGTACACAGCCTGAGTTGGTTTTGAAAAGTCGAAATGTGATTCCTAAACGACTTTTAGAGAATGGTTTTGAATTTAAATTTGGAAGTATGGATGAAGCTTTTAAAAATCTATTACAAAAATGAATTGGATATATATAGGAGGACATTGGATTTTGACATTATTACTTGGTCCTATAATTTTTATTATAAAAAACGCCTTATCAAATCTCAGCCATCATAACATTTTTGGTTTCTTAGAATTGTATCCAGTTATGCTAATTATGGGGTTTGCATTTTCAATACCAACATATATCCTCTTTAGTTTAATCTTTGTCCTTATTCAAGATAAAAACATAAAAACTCTTTACGTTAAAATGTTCTTTATCATGACAGTAGTAATTGGAATTTGGATAACTACAGCTCTCATTAGTGGAACACTTTGGTTTGATATTGCAATATCATATTCAATATCTACCATTATTATAGGATTATTTTTTAAGCCAGATTTTAAATTATCTACTCAATTATGACAACTATAAACCTCAAAACAGCAATAAACGCTTCATTAAAAACTGTTTTTGATGTCTCAAGAAATATAGATATTCATCAGCAATCTGCAGCTCCTTCAAAGGAAAAAGCAATTGCCGGTGTAACATCAGGCTTAATCAATTTAAATGAAACGGTAACCTGGCGAGGCAAACATTTCGGATTTTACCTGACTCATAAAAGCCGAATTACAGCAATGAATTTCTACGATTATTTTGTGGATGAAATGGAAGAAGGAAAATTCAAAAGTTTTAAACATGAACATTTTTTTAAAGAAATAAACGGAGTTACCATAATGACAGATCAACTGCAATATGAGACTCCGTTTGGCATTATCGGAAAATTATTCGATGCTTTGTTTTTAAAAAATCACCTGACCCGCTTTCTTTTAATGAGAAATGAAATCCTGAAAAAAATAAGTGAAAATCGATAATTACATTTTAATACAACAACTTTAATATCCACAAAACGGATTAACTTTCCCCCAAAAAAGTATAATCTGTTAGCCGTTATTATTGTTTAGCACGAACAAACTCTTCAAACTGTTTTAATTTCAACGTTTTTGTTTCTTCAATACGTTTCAGTTTAGTATTATTGGCATTTTTAGCACTTGGCTGCGGCTTTGTGGTGTACAAATAAGACTCGAAAACATGACTTAGATACAGAGGAGATTTTCCTCCGGCTGTCTTATCAAAATTACTGGATTGATGACAGGTAAAACAGCTTACTAAATTCGTATTATTAATATCGTGTATATCTTTACTAAAGGTTTGTGTATAAGTTTCCATTGTGATATTGGCCAGATTAACAGAACCTCTTGCCAGCGAATCAGGCAATGCGCTGGAGATATTTCTTGTTACAATAGCCTTAGCCTGATTTTCGGGAGATACACCGTCAAAGTTCAGCCAGATAGATCCATTATAAAAATAATTTCTGAAAACATCCTTCAGGCTGGATGCCACACATTTATTAATGTTGTTGATATTGTTAAAGTTAGCTGGTTCAGCCTGACTTGTCGACATATAAGAACCCGTGCCTAAATCTTTTGGAATTCCGTATTCATAAAGTATAAAGGCTTTGTTTGGAGCTAAAGGCTGACCATTTTTCCATTTAATACTTTGTATCCCCGACGTTGTCCCTTTTTCATAAAACATCATTTCATTTGCAGAAGTTACCGAATTATTTTTCAGGTCGTAAACCGGAGCGAGTTCTTTATGTTCAAAAGTTGCCCAGATAAATTCAGGATGATTTTTCACAACCCCAACAACATGCATGCCTAATAAAGCAACTGTTTTTGCCACATACTGCCCTTTTTTGTTCTGAACAGCTGCTTTCGTAGTAAAATAGTCTGCTTGTTTTTCTTTTGGAATTGCATCTATACCAATCCATGATACTTTTAGTTCAAGTGCGCCTACAGGAAATGTTTCTAAATTTGAGTAAGGCAATTTTCCGCTATGAATAAGGTTAGCCATTTCGACAGCCTTGTCCTTAAATAAATTATTGATGTGAATAGAATAATATACCGTATCAGCAACATTGTTATACTTAAGATTAGAAACTAAAATTCCTTCAGGTCCTGCCTGTTTAATAGAGCTTAGGGCTAATTTTAATCCCAGCTGAGGAGCAACATTTTCCATCTCAGGAGAAACGATGTTCAGAGAATCCAGAAACAACGGATTTCCGCTTGGTAAAGTTTTTGTAAGCCACAAGAATTTTTGCCATGACCATTGGTGAAAATCACAATTTGTGGTGCTCTCATTATCAAAAGGACTTCCATCTCCTTCTTTTGGCGCAGGTGTCTGATCATGTGGAAACCAGTTAGTCTCGCAATCACATGCGTCTGATGAAAGACTGGCATACTTAGCCGTGCCTCCATTTTCTTCAGCCCTGTTTTGGTCATAAAAATAGTAAGCTCCTGCGCCTGTTATTGCAGATAATAACCCTATAATTAAGTATTTTTTTTTCATTTTTTTGTCTTATAAAGAATTCCAGGTCAAAAAATAAAAAGATCGCCAAAAGCAGGCGACCTTTAAAGTAAAAATCAATTGGTCATCATTTTTTTTCCTATCGTTAAATAAAATTATTATTCAGGAAAGTAAATTTATGCCAATTGTTCTTTTAGATTTTTTGCCGCTGCAACTGGTACATTTTCTATTTGGTGCTGGTAGTAAGAGAATCCACCTTTGCCGTTCCACTCATTATCGATAGCCAAATGAGCATTAAAATCTGCCAGGAAAGAACCAATCGCCGGAGGAGGGAAAGACTGTACATATTGTCCTTGCAAACTCACTACCTGAGTATAGTTACCAATTCCTGTAGAATAAATTCTTCCTTTTACCTGAACAACGATATGACTATCAGGACCGTTTACTGCCTGAGTAATTACCACTGTTCCTGTTACAGAATGCTGTGATGGTACCACTACCAAACTAAATGTTGCAACTGGAGCACCTGGTGTTCCCACATTTCCGATTGTGCCTTTTGCTAAATAAGCACCTGCTAATAAATCTGCCATAACTTTTTAATTTATATTTATCTCTTACTCGTAAGGCTTTTCAGAACCGCCCCGTTTTTTTTTGTGGGATCTGCTCCACTTTTATCTATACCTATAAGATTATCAAATAAGTAACCTTTTATTATCTATACCAAAACTATATCAGTTTTATAGATTTTAACATCAAAATGTCATCAGACGAGAATTTCTTGACACGAAAATGGTCAAAGAATGGTATAAGAAATAATCTGTGGTTTTAGGAAAAATAAAAAAACCACTAACGGTGTGGTTAGTGGTTTTTATGAATAAAAAAGCGAAGATTAGTGTACACCATCCAAAGCCAAATGATTAGCAAGGGTAGTTCCTGAGCAAGTATATTCTGCTATCGCAGAATTTCCTGACTGATACATAAATGCTTGTTGAGCCTGGTTGTCATGTCCTGCCATAACCCATATCTTCATCCAAAGAACTGAACCGTCCGGTACACCTAAAGTTCCAGGGTCTGTTGTGTAAGACTGCCCTAAAAGTTCATTACTTGTCTGCGATGAACTTTGTAATTGACCATTTGAGTCCAAATAAACAAACTCTGTTCTGCAAACATAACCTCCTTGTTGATTTAATTTAAATTTTCCTACTGTTTGAATTGCCATGATATTAATTTTTAAAATTATACTCCCTACTCTGTTGCTGCTTTTCGGTTTCCGCAGTCGCTATTTCTAAGGGAAACAGCTAGTGAATAAATTTGGGTTTGCTGTTTCAGTATTAAGGTTGTTAAACCTGTTTACTAAAAATCAACAGTGAAAAAAATAGCCGGCTTATTATTTTTCTGAATCAAAACTATATCAGGCAACTCTATTTAAATTGAAAAATGACACAGGAAAAAGATTCTTTGTCATGAAAACAAAAAAGAAACACATCAGAATTAAAAAATTAATAGCAGTAAAAAATTCTTAAAAACTTATAAAAACACAATCATCAGCCACCAAAGTATTGGCACGCTTTCGACCCAGAAAGAAGTATAATATTTAGAACGGTTGGGATTTGCAAATGCAATAAACAGCATTAATATAATAACCATCATAAGATTAATAATAGCATCATGATAATTAAATGTAGAGATAAAAACCTCCAAAAACCAAAACGGAATCAACAATAAAAAACCCAAATATTTAGTGCGCTTTACACCTATAGTTTGTGGAACTGTCTGTAAATGCGGATCGTCATTCGCTAAATCAATGATTTCGAAAACCAAAATCAGTACAAAAACCAAAACAAAACGCTGCAGACATTTTATGAGAAAATCCAGTGTAGAAGGAAGTTCTGCATTTATTAGAGGTAAAACCAGTGTAGCGCCGACCCAGCAAAGCGCCACAATATAAATTTTTACACCAGCCCAGTTTCTGGCGTTTTTTCGGTTCGGAAAAAAGGGAAGTGTATAAAGTGCCGTAATGAGAAATATTCCGACAGAGACAATTTGGGTAATCGGTTTCAGATGGAAGAAATAATAGCCCACTAAAATCACAGAAATAAAACTAAAAACAGCAATAATTTTCAGCTGAGTTCCGATTGGATTTTTCTTGACGCGAACCAGTGCATCATATTTTACGAAATTATATCCTACAATTGTTCCGAAAAACACAAACAATGCCATGGGTTCATCGTACTGTATATGAAATACATGAAACGTAATCCGTACCAGCGCATAACAGGACAAAGCCACGTGAATACTGCTGTTTAAGTAAAAATCGAATAGCTGTTTCAATAGTTTCATACTTCAAATCTAATCAATTGTTAACAAACCCACCTATTGGTTGAAAAATTCATAAAAAATGAAGTTAAAAATACCCATTAAATTATTAATAATACTTAATTTTGCGCCACAAAAAAACAACACATTTACTATAAAATGTAATAAAGCTGTATAAAATACGATTAAATCCAAAATATACCTGCAATTACATTCTCTTTAAAAAATTAGATAGTTACAAATGAAAACAGATGCTTTTGCTTTAAGACACATTGGAACAGGAGAAAATGACCTTGAACACATGTTCAAAACAATTGGTGTTACAGACATGGACCAATTACTTTATGAAACATTTCCAGATGGAATTCGTTTAAAAAATGATTTAGTCCTTGATCCGGCAATGACCGAATATGAGTATGCAGCTCATATCATGGAATTAGGCAAAAAAAATAAAGTTTTCAAATCATATATAGGTTTAGGATATCACCCAACGATTGTACCGGCACCAATTCAAAGAAATATCTTTGAAAATCCAGGCTGGTATACTGCTTACACACCTTATCAGGCAGAAATTGCACAAGGTCGTTTGGAAGCTATTTTAAATTTTCAGACTACGGTTATCGAGTTGACAGGTATGGAAATTGCCAACGCATCTTTGCTTGACGAAGGAACGGCAGCTGCCGAAGCTATGGCGTTATTATTTGACGTTCGTACCCGCGATCAAAAGAAAAACAACGTAAACAAATTCTTCGTTTCAGAAGAAATCTTACCACAAACTTTATCTGTACTTCAAACACGTTCAACTCCAATCGGAATTGAATTAGTTGTTGGAAACCATGAAACATTTGATTTTTCAAATGAATTCTTCGGAGCTATTTTACAATATCCAGGAAAATATGGTCAGGTAAACGATTACAGTGCTTTTGTTGCTAAAGCAAAAGAAAACGAAATCAAAGTTGCTTTTGCTGCTGATATCTTATCATTAGCAACTTTAACTTCTCCTGGAGAAATGGGAGCTGCTGTTGTGGTAGGAACAACACAACGTTTTGGTGTACCAATGGGATATGGCGGACCTCATGCTGCTTATTTCGCTACAAAAGAAGAATACAAACGCTCTATGCCGGGACGTATCATTGGGGTTTCTATCGATGTGAATGGAAACCGTGCCTTACGTATGGCTTTAGGAACTCGTGAGCAACATATTAAACGTGAAAAAGCGACTTCAAATATCTGTACGGCTCAGGTTTTATTGGCGGTTATGGCCGGAATGTACGCAGTTTACCACGGACCAAAAGGATTAAAATATATTGCAAACAAAGTTCACGCATCTGCAGTTACAACTGCTGAAGCTTTAAATAAATTAGGAGTTTTCCAAACTAACACAGCTTACTTTGATACTATTTTGGTAAAAGCAAATGCTCAAAAAGTAAAAGCTGTGGCAGAGAAAAACGAAGTAAACTTCTTCTACGCTGATGCTGATACGATCTCTATTTCATTAAACGAAACGACTTCAATTTCAGACATCAACCAAATTATTGCCATTTTTGCTGAAGCTTTAGGAAAAGAAACTTTCACGGTATCTGAATTAACTTCTGCAAGTCAATTACCTGCTTCATTAGAAAGAACATCTTCTTTCTTAACTCATGATGTATTTAACAACTATCATTCAGAAAGTCAGTTAATGCGTTACATCAAAAAATTAGAGCGTAAGGATTTGTCATTGAATCACTCTATGATATCATTAGGTTCTTGTACGATGAAATTAAACGCAGCTTCTGAAATGTTGCCTTTATCAATGCCAAACTGGAACAGCATTCACCCTTTTGCACCTATTGAACAGGCAGAAGGTTATATCACCATGCTTAAAAAATTAGAAGAGCAATTAAATGTAATTACAGGATTTGCTGGAACAACTTTACAGCCAAACTCTGGAGCTCAGGGAGAGTATGCTGGTTTAATGGCTATTCGTGCGTATCATATTTCTCGTGGCGAAGGTCATCGTAATGTATGTTTGATTCCATCATCTGCACACGGAACCAATCCGGCTTCTGCAGCTATGGCGGGAATGAAAATTATCGTTACCAAAACGACTCCGGAAGGAAATATAGACGTAGAAGATTTAAGAGAAAAAGCAATTGAACACAAAGACGATTTGTCTTGTTTAATGGTAACGTATCCTTCTACTCACGGAGTTTATGAATCTACTATCATCGATATTACAAAATTAATCCACGAAAACGGCGGATTGGTTTACATGGACGGTGCAAACATGAATGCTCAGGTTGGATTAACAAATCCTGCTACAATTGGCGCTGACGTTTGTCACTTAAACTTACACAAAACTTTCGCTATTCCTCACGGTGGCGGTGGACCAGGTGTTGGACCAATTTGTGTGAACGAAAAATTAGTTCCGTTTTTACCAACAAACCCAATCTTAAAAGTTGGTGGCGAACAAGCGATTACCGCTATTTCATCTGCACCTTATGGATCAGCTTTGGTTTGTTTGATTTCTTACGGATACATCACCATGATGGGAGCTGAAGGATTAAAAAGTGCTACTGAACACGCAATTTTGAATGCGAACTATATGAAATCCCGTTTCGAAGGACATTATCCAATTCTTTATACAGGAGAATGCGGAAGAGCAGCTCACGAAATGATTCTGGATTGCCGTTCATTCAAAGAAAACGGGATCGAAGTGGGTGATATCGCAAAACGTTTAATGGATTACGGT
This sequence comes from Flavobacterium calami, assembly GCF_038290035.1. Taxonomy (NCBI): domain Bacteria; kingdom Pseudomonadati; phylum Bacteroidota; class Flavobacteriia; order Flavobacteriales; family Flavobacteriaceae; genus Flavobacterium; species Flavobacterium calami. The sequence continues at coordinate 120,412 of NZ_JBBYHS010000002.1, read as the reverse complement.
TTCCACGCACCAACAGTTTCTTTCCCGGTGGCAGGAACACTTATGATTGAACCAACTGAATCTGAAGATTTGGCTGAATTAGACCGTTTCTGTGATGCGCTTATTGCCATCAGAAAAGAAATTGAAACTGCAACAGCAGACGATAAAAACAACGTATTGAAAAATGCACCGCATACTTTAGCAATGTTAACTGCTGATACTTGGGACTTTCCATACACAAGAGAAAAAGCAGCTTACCCATTGGATTATATTGCTGAAAATAAATTCTGGCCATCAGTTCGTCGTGTGGATGACGCTTACGGTGACAGAAACTTAGTTTGCAGCTGTGCTCCTATTGAAGCTTATATGGAAAACTAAAAATTAGTTTCTCACAATATTATACAAACCCGGCACGTTTTAAAAAGCGCCGGGTTTTATTTTTTTTAGGTTTAAGCTATAATTTAATAGATGTCAAGCTTAGCAGAGTCGAAGACCTTTACTAATACTTTATACAAAACCTGAAACTTGAAACCTGAAACTTTTTCAAACTCTTTCACCCAATTCAATCGTTTGAAATCTCTGTAAAATTAAAAAATCATTAAAAAATAATCATTTTATTACTTAAAAAATTACTATTTCATAATTATATGCGTGCATAATAATTTTTATCCCTGTAGTAATATATTTATTTATAAATTAGCCCTGAAATTTATAGGAAAAAGGATCCAATGAAAATAAAAATTATAGGTATCGGAAGTTATATTCCGCAAAAAGAAGTTAAAAATACCGATTTTGATAAACATGTTTTTTTAAATGAAGACGGGACTCCTTTTGGATATCCTAACGAAACAGTAATAAGAAAATTCAAAGGCATTACCGGAATCGAGAACCGCCGTTATGCCGAAGACCAGCATATAACCTCAGACTTAGCTTTTTTTGCAGCCGAAAAAGCAATTGCAAATGCTAATATTGACAAAGAAACTTTAGATTATATCATTTTTGCTCACAATTTTGGTGATGTGAAATCTGGAACTATCCAATCAGATATGATTCCGAGTCTGGCGACTCGCGTCAAACATAAACTGGATATCAAAAACCCAAAATGTGTAGCGTATGACATTCTTTTTGGATGCCCTGGCTGGATCGAAGGTGTTTTGCAGGCCAATGCATTCATCAAATCCGGAATGGCAAAAAGAGTTTTGGTAATTGGAGCCGAAACCCTTTCAAGAGTCGTTGACGATCATGACCGGGATTCGATGATTTATTCAGACGGAGCCGGAGCTTCCATTTTAGAAGCCTCAACTGACGAAGCCGGATTATTATCTTACGAAAACGCTACTTTCGCAAATGATGAAGCCAACTTTCTTTTCTTCGGAAAATCATACAATCCGGATTTGGATCCTGATGTGAAATATATTAAAATGTACGGTCGTAAAATTTACGAATTTGCATTGAGCAATGTTCCGTGTGCTATGAAAGACTGTCTGGATAAAAGCGGAATTGCTATCGATGAGGTAAAAAAAATCCTTATTCATCAGGCAAACGAAAAAATGGATGAAGCCATTATCGACCGCTTTTATAAATTATACGACAGAACAGCTCCCAAAGACATCATGCCTATGAGTATTCATGATTTAGGGAACAGCAGTGTTGCAACCGTACCTACTTTATACGACCTGTTAATTCAGGGTAAAATTGAAAATCACGAAATCAACAAAGGTGATGTTGTCATTTTCGCTTCAGTTGGAGCAGGAATGAATGTCAATGCATTTGTATACCGATATTAAATTTTAGTAGCTATTCCGGCTATCCATTACAAGTCCACACTCAAAAAATGTGTTTTTATTGCCTTAAAAAAGCTTCTTCCAGTCGCTTCTTTAAGCCTGCAAAAACTACACTTTTTAAGTCGTGGGCTTTTCATTTCTATCCGGGCTAAAAAACACCAAAAAGAGAAGATATCTTTGTATATTTGCGACCTAATCATAAAATTAAGAACTGGCCAAGCTTCGTTCAAATCCATACTATGTACGAAAAAACGTTTCCGAATAAAAGATTCAGACTTACCTTAGAATTTTTACAAAAACACATCAAAACCTCTGAAACTATTCTGGACTTAGGAGTCGAAAATCCGTTTTCAAAAATCATGAAAGAGGCGGGATATTCCGTGAATAATACAACAGGCGAAGATTTAGATCTGAATCAGGATTCACTAAAAAACAGTAATTCAGATGTTGTAACGGCTTTCGAAATTTTCGAACATTTACTAAATCCGTTTACTATTTTAAACGAAATTAAATCAGACAAACTTTTAATTTCAATTCCGATGCGTCTGTGGTTTTCTCCTGCTTACAGAAGCAAAACTGATATGTGGGACAGACACTACCACGAATTTGAAGACTGGCAGCTGGACTGGCTTTTAGAAAAAACAGGCTGGAAAATCATCGACAGACAAAAATGGACAAACCCGGTAAAAAAGTTTGGATTACGACCTTTTTTACGCAGTTTCACCAACAGATATTATATTGTGTACGCGGAAAAAGCCTAATAGCAAATTCCAAAAAAATAAATTCCAAATTCCAATTTAAAACTATTTGAATTGGAATTTGGAATTTAAAAAGATTGGAATTTAAATTGAAAATTATGAAATATTACATCGTCATTCCGGCTCATAACGAACAGGATTTAATTGGCCTTACTTTACAATCTCTTGTTACACAAACAGTTTTACCTTCAAAGGTGGTGGTTGTCAATGACAATTCTACCGATAAAACAGAAGAAGTTGTATTAAGCTTTGCAAAAGAAAATCCGTTTATTTCTGTTGTAAATAAAACCTCAGATGCGATTCATATGCCAGGAAGCAAGGTGATTCAGGCTTTTCAAAAAGGTTATGAAACTTTAGATTCTGATTATGATATCATTGTAAAAATAGACGGCGATTTAATTTTTCCTTCTAATTATTTCGAAACCATTATTAAACATTTTGAATCTGATCCAAGAGTCGGAATGGCAGGGGGATTTTGCTATATCGAAAAAAACGGAGGCTGGATTCTGGAAAACTTAACCGACAAGGATCATATACGAGGTGCCTTAAAAGCTTACCGAAAAGAAACTTTTCAACAAATTGGAGGTTTACGTCCTGCTATGGGCTGGGACACCGTAGATGAATTGTTGTGTAAATATTATGACTGGAAAATCATCACAGACGAATCCTTACACGTAAAACACCTAAAACCAACAGGTGCTAATTACAATAAAATAGCACGCTACAAACAAGGCGAAGCATTTTATACCTTAGGTTACGGCTTTTGGATCACCGCAATTGCCTCGGCCAAACTGGCCATGATGAAGAAAAAACCATTTCTGTTTCTGGACTATATAAAAGGGTTCTGGAAAGCAAAAAAAAACAAAACGCCATTACTGGTTACTCCTGAACAGGCTAAATTTATAAGAAAGTATCGTTTTCAAAAAATGAAACAAAAGTTAATTTGATTGCCAAAGTCACTGAAAAACGGCAACTCGTAACCCAAAACTCGTAACTTCTTTTTACCTTAGCCAATATTTGTAAAACTATGATGTTAATTCGTTATTTATCTCAACTAGGAAGATATTTTTTAATGCTGAAAGAAATTTTTAACAAACAGACGAAATGGTCTGTTATGAAAAAATTGATTTTTAAAGAAATCGACGATTTAATAATTGACTCTCTCGGAATCGTTTGCTTTATCTCTTTCTTTATCGGCGGAGTAGTTGCCATTCAGACTGCCTTAAATTTGACTAATCCTTTAATTCCAAAATATTTAATTGGATTTGCCACACGACAGTCTGTGGTTTTGGAGTTCGCTCCTACTTTTATTTCGGTTATTATGGCTGGAAAAATGGGGTCTTACATAACATCAAGTATAGGCACCATGCGCGTTACTGAACAAATTGATGCTTTGGAAGTTATGGGGGTTAATTCACTGAACTATCTTGTTTTTCCAAAAATTGTAGCTTTATTAATGTACCCTTTTGTAATTGGAATCAGTATGTTTTTGGGAATATTTGGAGGATGGCTTGCAAGTGCTTACGGCGGATTTTCAACCAGTGAGGACTTTATTCAGGGCGCTCAAATGGAATTTATTCCGTTTCATATCACCTATGCATTTATCAAAACCTTAATCTTTGCCATGTTGTTAGCTACTATTCCATCTTTTCACGGTTATTACATGAAAGGTGGTGCACTTGAAGTGGGTAAAGCAAGTACGGTGTCGTTTGTATGGACATCTGTTTGTATTATTCTTTTTAATTATATACTAACTCAATTATTATTAGGATAATGATAGAAGTAAAAAACATAGAAAAATCATTTGGCGACAGTAAGGTTTTAAAAGGGGTTTCGACCGTTTTTGAAACTGGAAAAACCAACCTGATAATTGGACAAAGTGGATCTGGAAAAACCGTTTTATTAAAAACTTTATTAGGAATTCATGCGCCAGATTCTGGAACGATTGAGTTTGATGGACGTGTGTATTCTGATTTAGATCCGGATGAAAAAAGAGAATTACGAACTGAAATCGGAATGGTTTTTCAGGGAAGCGCATTATTCGATTCGATGACCGTGGCTGAAAATGTGGCTTTCCCTCTGAGAATGTTTACCAACGACAATCGTGCTAAAATAAAAGAAAGAGTTGATTTTGTTTTAGAAAGGGTAAATTTAGTTGATGCACATCAAAAGCTTCCTTCTGAAATTTCGGGAGGTATGCAAAAACGTGTGGCTATTGCGCGTGCAATTGTAAACAATCCCAAATATTTATTTTGCGACGAACCGAACTCTGGTCTGGATCCGAATACGTCAACTTTGATTGACAACTTAATTCAGGAAATCACAAAAGAATATAATATTACAACGGTAATCAACACTCACGATATGAACTCTGTAATGGAGATTGGTGAGAATATTGTTTTCTTAAAGAAAGGCCTCAAAGCTTGGCAGGGAACTAAAGAAGAAATCTTTACAACCGAAAATGAGGCAGTTGTTAAATTTGTTTATTCTTCGAATTTATTCAAAAAGGTAAGAGAAGCTTATTTGAAAGGATAAAATTTTAAAATTTCAATACAAAAAATCCCAAATTCCAATGAAGTTCTAAATTGGAATTTGGGATTTGTTTATTGGATATTTATCAGCTCTACTTCAGCATTTGGATTAAAAAGATACAATTTACCGGAACTAATTTCGAGGCATTCAAAACGTTTTGTCCTGACTGCAATCTTCTTGAAAACTTTACCGTTCTTAATTCTGAAAACGCTTCCATACGGAATTTCAAAAACATAATTCTTGTCGTTTTCTTTGTCGTATTGTTTAAGAGCCAAAGAAAGTGTTGTATCTGTATCACTACTGGCGGTTGGGTTTTTAAAATGTCTTGCCAATAAAGGCAGTAATTGCCCCGGAAAAATTTCAGGCCTTATAAATGGCACCATCATTCGCTGAAAAGTAAACTTCCATTCATTTCCATGGGGCTTAATATTCCTCCCAAATTTTTCAAAAGCTACTAAATGTGAGATTTCATGAATAAGCGTAATCAAAAAACGATATTTATTTAAACTCGCATTGACCGTTATCTCATGTTTCCCACTCGGTCCTCTCCTATAATCCCCATGACGAGTCTGACGCTCGTTTACGATTTTAAGATGCACCTGATTGGCAACTATTAAATCAAAAACAGGTTTTACGGCATGCTCAGGAATATATTTGGCTAATGTTTCGCTCAACTTAGGTTAGATGTTTTTTGTTAGAAGTTAGATGTATTTGGTATTTGGATTTTAAAAAATGAGATTTAACTACGGATTTGTAGAAGAAACTTCTAAAACTTTTCCATTAAAATATTTATTTCCGTTAAGTGTAAAATCATAAATATAAGTTGCCATTCCTTCTGCAGAAATAGGTGCTTGATAACCCGGAAAAGCTTCATTTAGCATTTCTGTCTGAACAGAACCTAAAGCCAAAACATTAAATGAAATCCCTTTTTCTTTGTATTCTTCAGCCAATAATTCTGTTAGGGTACCAACTGCTCCTTTGCTTGAACTGTAAGCTGCAAGACCTGCAAATTTAAGACTGCCTCTCACTCCGCCTATCGAACTGATGGTTACAACATGGCTGCCTTTTTCAAGATACGGCAAACAAATTCGGGTAAGATTGGCTACAGCAAAAACATTCACTTTGTAAATATTTTCAAAATCAGCCTGAGTGGTTTCTTCAAAAGGTTTTAACAATAAAGCACCTGCATTATGCACTACAGCATCTACTTTTTTCCATGTTGAAGAAAGAAAATCACTTACGGCATCGAGTTGGGATTCATCAGCCAGATCAACTGAAAGGCAGGTTATATTTTGGTGTTCTAAAAGAGCCTGAGGAATTTTCCTGGAGATTGCTAATACTTTATGTCCTGCATTTGCAAACTGTAATGCCAGTTCATAACCAATTCCTCTGGAAGTTCCTGTAATTATAATATTTTTCATGAGACAAAAATAATCAAATCTTATAAAAAGGAATCTTTATTTTGTCATCGTAATTTCCTGATCAGCCGTTGTTGCAATTTTTACAACAGCAGGCAAAAATTCCTGTGTAAATTTAGTGATATGCGGAATATTCATTAACTGAAATTCATCTGACGGATGATGATAAAATTCGAAATTCTCAAAATCAAAAGTACTTATCGACTGGCATGGTTTTTTGAAAACATCATAAAAAGGATAATTATCAGAACGGTAAAAAAGTTCATATTCCGCTTCTTTTGGAAGGAAACCAATCGTATTTTTCCCTGTATACTGATTAATTCTCTCCGCCATGTTCGACTTGTCAAAGCCCGTAATATAAGCCAGATAATCTCGTTTCATTGGCACACCAACCATTTCAATATTTAATTGTGCGTATAAATTAAAATCTTTCTTTTTAAGTTTCTGCACCAGACTTTTCGAGCCTAACAACCCTTTTTCTTCACCAGCAAAAAACACAAAAAGAATACTTCTTTCATTCGATTTTGTCTTTGCGAAATATTTAGCCATTTCTGCCACGACAGTTACCCCGGAAGCATCATCGTTTGCACCGTTATTAATCAGATCTCCCTGCTTGTTTTTTAGCAGACCGATATGATCATAATGTGCACTCAAAACCACAAATTCTTTTTGGAGTACGGGATCGCTTCCCTCCAAATATCCCACAATATTATAAGCCGGCGATTTAAAATTAGTAAGTGTATCGCGATACGTACTGAAATAAGGTTTTATATCATTCTTCTTAAAAAAATCTTCAAGAAAAACAGCCGCTTTTTCAATGCCTTGCGTCCCGGTTTCTCTCCCTTCTAATTCATCTGAAGAAAGGTATTTTAAAAAATCAGACACCTCATTTTGCTCCACCGTATATGCGATTTCAACTGGTTGAGAAACTGAAGCAGCGTCATTCCCGCTTACTGTAACATTTTTAGATTTACAGCCTAATAAAACAAATGGCAGAATAAAATATAGTTTTTTCATGAAAATAATTTTGAAGAATGAGGTTTTAAAAGATAAACTTCTGAAAAGTAAAAAAAATAATCGTAAAAAAACCCTTTCAAAGCTAAAAAAGAAGAAAGGGTTTTTAGAATATAAAAAAGAAGAATTATTCTGCAATAACCGCTCTTGAAATTACAATTTTCTGAATCTCAGAAGTTCCTTCGTAAATCTGGGTGATTTTAGCATCACGCATCATACGTTCTACATGGTACTCTTTTACATATCCGTTTCCTCCATGAATCTGAACAGCTTCTACAGCGGTATCCATAGCAACTTGTGACGCAAACAATTTTGCCATTGCCCCACTTACATCATAATTTTTATGCTGATCTTTATCCCAGGCTGCTTTCATGCACAGATGACGTGCTGCTTCAATATTTACTGCCATATCCGCCAGTTTAAAAGCAATAGCCTGATGATTACAAATTTCAGTCCCAAAGGCTTTACGCTCTTTTGAATATTTTAAAGCCAGTTCATAAGCTCCCGATGCAATTCCCAAAGCCTGAGAAGCAATTCCGATACGGCCACCTGCAAGTGTTTTCATGGCAAATTTAAATCCGAAACCATCCTCGCCTATTCTGTTTTCTTTTGGAACTTTCACATCATTAAACATTAATGAATGCGTATCTGAACCACGGATTCCCATTTTTTGTTCTTTTGGCCCAACCGAAAAACCAGGCATGTCTTTGGTCATAATCAGGACATTAATTCCTTTATGTTTTAATTCTGCATGTGTTTGAGCGATTACTAAATAAACAGATGCGGTATTTCCGTTCGTGATCCAGTTTTTTGTTCCGTTTACCAGATAGTGATCTCCCATATCGATAGCAGTTGTTTTTTGCGAAGTGGCGTCACTGCCTGCTTCAGGCTCGCTTAAGCAAAATGCCCCATGAATTTCTCCGGAAGCCAGACGTGGTAAATATTTTTGTTTCTGCTCTTCAGTACCAAATTCCTGCAGTCCCCAGCAAACCAAAGAATTATTTACAGACATCACTACCGAAGCCGACGCATCAACTTTAGAAATTTCTTCCATTGCAATTACGTACGAAACTGTATCGAGGCCACTTCCGCCATATTTAGGATCAACCATCATCCCCATGAACCCTAATTCTCCCATCTTTTTTACCTGCTCAGTTGGAAAAATTTGTTTTTCGTCTCTCTCAATTACACCTGGCAACAATTCGTTTTGAGCAAAATCTCTTGCCGCCTGCTGAATCATTAAATGCTCTTCTGTTAGATTAAAATCCATAATAGTGGTTCTTTAGTTGTTAAAATGCTTTCTGTATTTTCCTAAAAAAAGCTTTTCAAATATAAATTTTAAATACCAAATAACAATGCATGCATAGTATTTTAGGTTTTAATCCAAAAATACGATAACGTTTTCGCTGATGCATTAAATAAAAATCATAAAAACTTTGATTTCACAATATATTACTCAGAATTTAAGAAGAATAGCATTGATTATAAAAATTAAAATAAGGTAGTTTATATATTTCGCAATAACAGTATCATAAAAGCAGAAACAAAGGCAAAACAACAATAAAATTACTCTTACTAATTTGATTTTTAATTTAATAGAATTAAAAAACGAAGACAATATCACAAAAAACATGGCGTTTAAAAGTCTGAATTTTAGAAATTAACAGTATTTTTGCAAAAAACAAAAAACACTAAAAACAAAAAAAAACAATTTATCAAGAAAGACTATGAAAAAGATTTTACTGTTGCTTACACTCCTTTTAACCCTGCAATTCTCGGCATCTGCGCAATCACAATTTGAAGTAAATGGTGTCACGGTTCCTCGAAAAATTGAGGTTTTCAATAAAACTTTACAAGTTAACGGTGCCGGAGGAAGATCAAAAATGTGGACAGAAGTTTATGTTCAGGCTTTGTATTTATCCCAATTGACTCAGGATGCTCAATTTATTATTGACAGCGATACGGAAATGGCTATCCGAATTGAAATTACCTCATCTATGGTTTCTGCCAACAAATTGGGAAAAGCCATGGATACAGGTTTTGAAAAATCAGCAGGAGATAAACTTCAGGCATTAAGACCAAGGATTGACCAGTTAAAAACATTCCTGAGTGACAAAATAACAGAAAAAGATGTGTTTATATTAGCTTACAATCCTTTGGATCAAACCATTAATATCTTCAAAAATGAAGCACTAAAGGGGAAAATTTCGGGATTCGATTTCAAAAAAGCATTATTCGGTATCTGGCTTTCTGACAAACCGGTAGACGAAACCTTAAAGAAAAACTTATTAGGACAATAATTAGTCTGATTTTAAAAAATTTAAAGCCGAAAACAAATAGTTTTCGGCTTTCTTTTTTGTTTAATAAAATTGACACAAAATACATTATTCGCATTATTCTATTTTATACTTTTACAAAAACTAAACATACTTTAACAAAATGAAAGATTTATTGCAACAATTTGAAAACAAAGAACCTGAAATTGTTTTTAACTGGAAAGATTCTGAGACAGAAGCTGAAGGATGGACTGTAATCAATTCGCTTCGTGGAGGAGCGGCCGGAGGAGGCACCAGAATGAGAAAAGGTCTTGACATGAATGAGGTTTTATCATTGGCAAAAACAATGGAAGTAAAATTCTCAGTTTCAGGTCCTGCAATTGGAGGCGCTAAATCCGGAATTAATTTTGACCCGAATGACCCCCGCAAAAAAGGCGTTTTGCAACGCTGGTATAAAGCCGTTTCTCCTTTATTGAAAAGTTATTACGGAACAGGTGGCGATTTAAATGTAGATGAAATCCATGAAGTGATTCCAATGACCGAAGAGTGTGGTGTGTGGCATCCGCAGGAAGGTGTTTTCAATGGACACTTTAAACCAACCGAAGCTGATAAAATCAACCGAATTGGTCAATTACGCCAGGGAGTTATAAAAGTAATAGAAAATCCTAAATTTTCTCCTGATGTAACCAGAAAATATACTGTAGCAGATATGATTACCGGCTTTGGAGTTGCTGAGGCTGTACGTCATTTTTACGCTACGTATGGCGGAGATATAAAAGGTAAAAAAGCAATTGTACAGGGTTTTGGGAACGTGGGTTCGGCCGCTGCTTTTTATTTAGCCGAAATGGGCGCAAAAGTCATTGGTATTATTGACCGTGACGGAGGTTTAATCAAAGAAGAAGGTTTTTCTTTTGAAGAAATCAGAACTTTGTTTTTAAATAAAGACGGAAACAAATTAGTAGCGGATAATATGATTCCGTTTGAGGAAATCAATTCTAAAATCTGGATCATTGGAGCAGAAATTTTTACACCTTGTGCTGCTTCGAGATTGGTTACTCAGGCTCAAATAGACAGCTTAATCGCAAATGGTTTGGAAGTCATTTCTTGTGGAGCGAATGTTCCTTTTGCCGATAAGGAAATTTTCTTTGGTTCGATCATGGAAGAAGTAGATCATAAAGTAAGTTTGATTCCTGATTTTATTTCGAATTGTGGAATGGCGAGGGTTTTTGCCTACTTCATGGAGAAAAAAGTTCAGATGACCGATGAGGCTATTTTTAATGATACTTCAGAGATTATAAAAAATGCGATTGTAAAAGCGCATGCTTTAAATCCGTCAAAAACAAATATCAGTGCAACTGCTTTTGAGATTGCATTGAAACAATTAGTGTAATTTCTTTATACTATAATTTTAAACGGGTCAAAATAGTTTGGCTCGTTTTTTTGTTTCCCGCAGATTTGGCAGATTGAGCAGATTCAATCTTCTGATTCGACAAATATAAATCTCCTGAATCTGCCACCCGAGCGATAGCGAACTGGCGAAGCAAATCTGCGAGACAAAATAAATTTTATATCTCTAAAAAACTTTGTGATTAAATTCCTCCCTTTAATTATAAACAATTTTTAGTACTTTTAGACGTTTTTATTAAATACAATTACAAAATTCAGAATCAAAATGACCTCTACGGATTCTTCAGATAAAAAGAAATCACTATTAATATCAACCGCAATTTATAGTGTCCTGTTATTGCTGTTATTTTTTATACGTTTCTGGCCTCCTTATAATCCTGAAAACAATGTAGCACTTGCCGAAGGCGGTGGCGGTGGTGGTGTCACAGTAAACTTTGGAGACAGCGATTTGGGTTCTGGAGCCAATTATAAAAGTGAAATTCTGGATGTAAAAAATAATGCTAAAGCGGCTCCGGCAAAAGCAGCTCCGGATGAATCCGTTATTACACAGGAAAATTCAGCTACTGATGAAACAGATGTAGTGATTCCGACAAAAGAAAAACCTAAAAAAAATACTCCTGTAGTAAAACCGGAGGCAAAACCTGTACCTGAAAAACCAAAAGTTTCAAACTCAACCAATGATGCATTAGCCAGCATAATGAAAGGTTCAAACAAAGGCGGAGACGGCGATGATAAAGTGGCAGGAAATAAAGGGAAAGCAAACGGAAGCCTAAGTTCAAACGGATATTATGGTTCCGGAGGTTCAGGTGGAGGAACGGGCGGCGGTAACGGAACCGGAAACGGTATTGGAACCGGAAGCGGTTACGGAGCAGGAAGCGGCGGAGGTTCTGGCGGCGGATCAGGATATTCTTTAGGAAACCGAAAAGCATTATCTAAACCCGCACCAAAATATACTTGTGATGAGGCAGGAAAAGTAGTCGTTGAAGTCACAGTAGATCAAAGCGGAAGAACAATCAGTGCTACACCAGGAATAAAAGGAACAACCAACTTAGCAAGATGTTTATTAGATCAGGCAAAAATTGCTGCAATGAACACCAAATGGGATGCTGATAGTAATGCTCCGGCAAAACAGGTTGGAAAGATTATTTATAATTTCAGTTTGAATTAAAACACGAATTTCACGGATTAATTAATTCACATAAAAAAGGCTTTCTGAATAATCAGAAAGTCTTTTTTATGTGAATTATCATTTCGATCGAAGGGAGAAATCACACCAGCTGATCGCCAAAGATTATCGACATTACTTTGCGGAGTTGCACGTGTGATTTCTCCTTACGTCGAAATGACATACTTTATGGTTACTATTTCTTTAATCTATATTCTTTCCTCTATGCTCTTTTTTCTTTACTCATACTCTCTTTTTCTTGCATGAGGGATAGCAGCAAGCTACCGAAGTAGCGCGAATAGCCCGACCGCAATAAAAAAATGGGCGTATCAACAGCATGCTGATTAGCCCATTTTTTTATTGTGGTCACGCCCAAATGATTCTTTTACTTCGGACTCGTGGCAATTACAAACTTTAGATTGTTCTTTACCCCTATCTGTAATACATCTACCAGATCCTGAACCTGAAGATTAAACGGAATACGAACTACAACGGTTTGCTCTTTGTTGTCTCCAATTTTAGACATCAGACTCGTTTCTAATTCTTCAAAAGCTACAGGCTGTTTGTCGATGTAGAATTTTTTATCTTCGGTAACCGATAAACTGATGAGTTGTTTATTGGTTTTTTCGTTTGCTTTGGCTTTTGGCAATGTCATTTTGATCACATTCGGATTTGCAAGCGTTGATATAATAAGGAAAAACAACAGCAGGAAAAACATAATATCACTTAACGACGATGTCGCCACCTCAGCATGAAATCTTCTTTTTCTCTTGATTGACATGGCTTATGCTCTTTGAATTATATTGACAAATTCTAATATTTGTTTCTGAATTTTCAAGGCGAAATCGTCAATTTTACCATTCAGAATATGATACGCACTGTAGGCAATAATCCCCACAATAAGTCCTGCTCCACTACTGATCATTTTTTCGTACAATCCACCGGAAATGTTTCCGATACTGATATTCTCTGTTACCGAAATGCTGTAGAAAATTTTAATTACCCCCGAAATAGTTCCAACAAATCCAAGCGTTGGTGCGATACCGGCAATAAGTCCAAGATGTCCTAAACGGCTTTCCATTTCGCCAATTTCAATATCGGCAGCACGATCCATGTTGGATTCGATTTCGGCAATTGGGCGTCCGATAACCAAAACACCTTCTTTTAAAACATTCCCTGCAGACGTATTGCTTCTTTCTACAATTGATCTGGCCAGTTCGATATTTCCGGAATGTAGTTTATCTCCCACATCCTGCATCAAACGGTTGTCTATTTTAGATGCTCTTGTTATATATAAATAACGTTCTATGATAACATAAATGGTATAAAATAATAAGATTGCAATTGGAATAAGAAACACCCCTCCTTTTAAAATAAATCCTAAAACTGAAATTTCGGTGTTGGGTGCAATTTTCTCGATAACTACGTTAGATGCAGCGTTTGTGATGGTATCTGTCTGTAATTGAATGAAGCTAAACATATATTAATTCTGGTTTATTATAATTAATTCTAAAAAATATTTGAAATTTGCAATAAAGATAATTTTCGCTCTATTATTAAACTAATAAAATCTAAAATTATTTCAATTAACCGCTATTTTATTCGAAAATGAACTATCAGGAAACTACCCACTGGATGTTTAATCAATTGCCCATGTATCAGCTTCAGGGGGCTTCGGCATACAAAGAAGACTTAACAAACATCAGACTACTGGCGGTACATTTGGGCAATCCGCAGAACAGTTTAAAATGTATTCATGTTGCGGGAACCAACGGTAAAGGATCCACATCACACATGCTGGCTTCGGTGTTGCAGGAAGCAGGATATTCGGTTGGCTTATACACTTCGCCACATTTGAAGGATTTCAGGGAAAGGATCAAAATAAACGGTAAGGAAATTTCGGAAGATTTTGTTATTAAATTTATTGCAAAGCACAAAGATTTCTTTGAAGCAAACGATATGAGTTTTTTCGAAATGTCGGTTGGTCTTGCTTTTGATTATTTTGCCTCTGAAAAAGTTGATATTGCCATTATCGAAGTTGGACTTGGCGGAAGACTGGACGCTACCAATATCATTACGCCCCTGGTTTCGGTAATTACTAATATTGGCTTAGATCATACCCAGTTTTTAGGAAATACACTTGAAGCTATTGCAGGAGAAAAAGCCGGAATTATCAAACCGAATGTTCCTGTGGTTATTGGCGAATATACTCCGGAAACTCAGCCTGTTTTTTTAGCTAAAGCCGAAGAAAACAACGCGCCTATTTCTTTCGCATCCGATTTGATTGATCAGATTTATTTGTCTGACTTAATTGGCGATTATCAATTTCACAATAAAAAAACGGTTCAGCAGACAATTGCAATTTTAAACCATCAGACTGATTTTAAAATTTCGACTGAACAATTAAAAGAAGGTTTATTGCGTGTGGTAAAAAATACCGGTTTGCAAGGAAGATGGCAGCAACTGGGCGAAAATCCAAAAATTATCTGCGATACGGCACACAACAAACACGGATTGACAGTTGTAATGAAGCAGCTTCAAAACGAAAAGTATGAGAAACTGCATATTGTTTTAGGAGTTGTTAACGATAAAGATTTAGATGCTATTCTGCCTTTATTTCCAAATGAGGCGCAGTATTATTTCTGCAGTCCGGATTCATTGAGAGGTTTACCTGCCGAAACCTTAAAAAACGCAGCGAAAAAATTCGGTTTAGAAGGAGAAAAATACGATTCGGTTGAAATCGCTTTTGCGGAAGCAAAGAAAAATGCTGCAAAAAATGATTTTATTTATGTAGGCGGAAGCACTTTTGTAGTAGCCGAATTGCCTTTGGGTTAAAAACAGTTCTTTTTTGTGCAAAAGTTTGAGAAAATAGTTTTAATAACAAATTCATAAACAAGGAGATAAAAATTATTTTAAAAAAAGTTTTATTTTTTAATTCATTTTCTTTGCAGAACTCAAAAACTAGCGTATATTTGCACTCGCAATCACGAAATGATAGCAACCTAATAAAATAGGGCGATTAGCTCAGCTGGTTCAGAGCACCTCGTTTACACCGAGGGGGTCGGGGGTTCGAACCCCTCATCGCCCACAATAATTTAGAAACCTCCAAAAGCATTTAGTTTTGGAGGTTTTTTTATGGTTCGAAAAAACAGCTCATTTTCCATACACCTCGAAAAACTTAGTTCATGCCTTTGTTTACTATATTTGACTAAATTTATTCAAAAATCGAAACAATGTCTTCTGCAGAACCATCGGATACAATCCAACTATTCAAGTCTATTTTTATAGGGAGGGATGATGTATTTGCAGTTCGTTGGGAAAAATTTGGAAAGTCTGGCTATATGCCAGCTTATCAATATGACCTATATCATTATCGGGTACATAAAATGAATGGAGGTACTTTTCAGAACTATCCTCACAAAACATATCTATCACTTACTGAGACCGAAATCGATAAACATTTAAATGGTATTCAACAAATTGGAATCTATCCATTACTACAGGATAATACGTCTTGGTTTCTAGTAGCTGATTTTGACAAACAAAACTGGAAAGAAGAAGCCGTTGCTTTTCTAAAAGCTTGCATGAAGAAAAATATTCCTGCCTACTTGGAGCGTTCTCGTTCTGGAAATGGCGGACACGTTTGGATATTTTTCAACCAATCTTATCCGGCAATTAGAAGTAGAAAGATTTTTATTTCTATTTTGGAACAATCGGGAGCTTTTTCTCTGTTAGACAAAAGTTCCAGTTTCGATCGATTATTTCCTAACCAAGATTTTCTTTCAGGGAAAGGCTTAGGCAATTTGATAGCCCTGCCATTTTTTAAACCCGCAATGAAAAATGGAAATAGCTGTTTTATAAACCCCGAAACATTTGAACCGATAGCTAATCAATGGCAATTTTTGAATAAAATAGAAAGAGTTCCAGTTGAAATATTAGAAAATTTGTACCAAGAAATTACAACAACACAAAATCTATCAATTCCTAAAAGAAACAATGGCAGATTATCTATCATACTTCAGCAAAACATCTGTATTCAAAGAGATGGATTAACTACTCTGCTAATTAATTATCTTAAAGAAGAATTGAATTTTGCCAATTCGGAATTCTTTATCAAGAAAAAATCGAAAAAAAATACTTTTGGAACAGAGCGCTATTTTAAACATGTTGAAGAGACAGAGACTAAAGTCATCATTCCAAGAGGTTTTATTGGAAAATTACTTCGTTTCTGTATAAATCAAAATCTCGAATTTGATTTTAAGGACAGTAGAAAACGAAAGGACGAAATATCTTTCTCATTCAATGCAACATTGAGAAAGCATCAAAATAAAGTTGTTGAAGCTTCATCAAAAAAAGATTTTGGAGTTATCGTGGCACCTCCAAGTTCGGGAAAAACTATTATGGGATTGAAGATTATCGCAGAGAAAAAACAACCTGCTTTAATCATTGTTCATCGCAAACAATTATTGGAACAATGGCAAGAGCGAATTCAGGCATTTCTTGGGATTCCAAAACATGAAATCGGTATCATTGGACAAGGCAAAACGAAAATTGGTAAGCAAATCACTATTGCAACAATTCAAAGTTTACCTAAACAGATTGAACAAATACACGATCAGTTCGGGACTATCTTGATCGATGAATGTCATCATATTCCCGCCGAAACATTTCGAAACACTATTGAAAAATTAGAAACATTTTATCTCTATGGATTGACTGCAACGCCATTTAGAAAACACAATGATGACAAACTAATTTTTATTTTTATTGGAGAAATAATTTCGGAGATTAAAACTTCTGACATTGAGAACTTCAAACACGCTCAGATTATTGTCAGAAATACTGATTTAGATATTCCTTTCAATTCAAAAACAGACAATTTTGAAACACTTTCAAAGATTTTAGTGCATGATTCTGGAAGAAATAAACTAATCGTAAATGACATTAAAAATGAACTCTCAAAAGGAAAGCGAATTGCCATTATAACCGAAAGAAAAGAGCATATTGATTCACTTTATCTTTTTCTAAAGCAGTCTTATGAAGTCGTTACGTTAAGTGGAGAAGATTCCGCAAACAACAGAAAATCAAAATGGCAAACTTTACAACAAGGCAATTTTCAGGTATTAATAACTACGGGACAATATTTTGGTGAGGGCTCGGATTTGTCGAATATTAATTCCTTGTTTTTGGTGTATCCATTTTCTTTTAAAGGTAAGTTGATTCAATACATAGGTCGCATACAACGTTCGGAAATAAGTCCAACAATATATGATTATCGGGATATCAAAATTGATTATCTAAATAAACAATTTTTGAAACGAAACACATATTACCGCCAAATAACCAAGCAAGCAGATTTGCTTGATGAGCCATCAGAATCAATATCTGAAAAGCAAAGTTTGGTAATTGAAAAACAAATCAAAATCGCTATAGATGATTTGGATTTCAGATATGGCAATGTCGGTTTAGAATATACAGATAAAGAAAGTAACCAACGATTTGTTTTTGAAATAGAAAACGAAGAATTCAGACCTGAATTTGAAGTTTTGAAACCTTATTTTATCAAAATTTTAAATTCAAAATCTATCACAATAGATATTTATGCTGAATTAGAAAATGGAGTGATTTTATCGCAATTGGCAACTTCTAACGACATTGAAAAAATCAATAAAGAAATAGTTGAAAGCGTGAAATTCCAATTTTTGAATAAAAATTTCATTAATCAAATTCTGACATCAAAACAAAATATTCTTACAACAAACGAATTGCCCAAAGGCCAAAATATTTATGTGAATGTAGAAGGTATTTTGAATGATTTACTAAAAGGGAAACAATACAAACATTCACAACATATTCATTTTTTAGTTAAAATACACGAAAGGAATTTAATGAAGTTAAGATTTGTTCTACAGCCTTTTTCATTCGTCTTTTTGATTGCTGGAGAAAAAAATTATCACATCATTTTAGAAACTTTAGATACTGAAGAAGCTACTTATATTTGGCATATAGAAAAAAGGAAATCGTTACTGCTTGACGCAATCAAACAAATAGACAAAGAGTTGAATATTATTCGAGAAAAAGGACGACAAACTTATTTAGAAACTTTTCCGAAAAACTTTTCAAGAATTGTTCATGATTATTCAGACAATAACAAAGGATTTACGGCTTGGAAAGGACAATTGGAAGAACGGTTAGTTTAAAATGAACCAATCTACTGAAATTAATTGTGATAATATTTTTTTGAAAAGCTAAGAGAATAATGATTAATCAAGGCCTTACAATAAAACAGCAGAGCACTTTTTCCTATATTTGTCAATACGAAATTACACCTTTTTATATGAGTAATGAAATTATCCAGAGCAGCGATTACAGAGATTGGTCAGTATTTATTTTAAACAAAATAAAGCGTGCCCAAACCCAAACGGCATTAAAGGTTAACACTGAAATGCTCACGTTGTATTGGGAAATTGGAAATTCCATCATCGAAAAACAACAACAGAATGGTTGGGGAAGTAAAATCATCGACCTTTTAGCTAATGATTTGACTCATAATTTCCCCGATAGCAAAGGTTTTTCTGTTCGAAATCTAAAGTATATGAGAGCTTTTTCTGAAGCGTACCCTCATTTTCCAATCGTGCAAGTACCGCTTGCACAATCGGAAAATGAATTTGTGCAAGTGGCACTTGCACAAATAACTTGGTATCATCATATCAGTTTACTTACCAAAGTAAAAGCCACGGCAGAAAGAGCATTTTATATAGCTGAAACAGCCAAAAATGAATGGAGTAGAGATGTAATGCTTTTGCAGATACAAAGTAATTTATACTTACGAAGCGGAAAAGCATTAAATAATTTTAAGCAAACTTTACCCGAATACCAATCGGATTTAGCAAAAAGTATATTCAAAGACCCTTATCATTTTGATTTTTTAATGCTTTCCACTAAAGTAAAGGAACTCGAAATAGAAAAACTTTTGACACAGAAGATTACTGATTTTTTGTTGGAACTGGGAAAAGGATTTGCATTTATAGGAAGACAATATACTATTGAAATTGACAATACTGATTATAAAATTGATTTACTTTTTTATCATGCCATTTTACACGCTTATGTTGTTGTCGAACTCAAAGCAGGCGAATTTATGCCTGAGTATGTTTCTAAACTTAATTTTTACATTAGTGCCATTGATGATAAACTCAAAACACCAACTGATGAGCCAACAATAGGTTTACTACTTTGTGCATCAAAAAGTAACATAAAAGTGGAGTATGCAATGCGTGGACTTGATAAACCTTTGGGAGTAGCTACCTATCAATTAGAACAATTGGTTAAAGACAATATTGACAAAATGATTCAAAACAAGGAATAATAACCGAAATAACATCAAATGTTTCTTAATGGCATAAAACCTAATCCTATTATATCGAAAGTTTCTTTAAATCATGTGAAAATTGTTCGAAAACAGGTTCTTAAGGACCACCAAAAACTCCTTAAGAAATTAAGGTTTTTTTTTATACATCTATTTTTATTTGATCACTCTTAGATTGGATCAGGATCAGGTTCAAAAGTTGAAGATTATGCAAAAAGATTAGATAATCTGAATAGAAACAAAGCCGCCTAAACATAAATCTAAGCGGCTACTTTTTATTTTATTTGTTAATTTAATTGATTTAAAGCACCAATAAAGGAGCAACAAATCCAAATGCTAAAAGACCGGTTGTATAATCTTTTACCCCAAAAGCATTTTCAGCATAGCTGGTGTAATCGTACTTTCTGGCGGTGTAAGCCAAATAAAATCTAATATTGAAATCTTTAAACGGCATATACTGAATCGTTGGAATTAATCCGTAACTGGTAGACAGTTTATCCTTCGCATTTGGATCCGGATTGTCTTTCCAGGAATGATTACTGTTCATTACCGTTAAAAGCAAATTAATTTTAGGATTTACCAAATATTCGGCTCTAACCCAATTCTCCAGATACACTGCCTTTTGAGCTGCATAAGGATATTGACTGCTGATGATGTTTGAAACGATTCCTAAACGGTCAAGACCTTCATTACTGTATTGAAAATCATAATAAATAACCAATTTATTCGAAGTGAATTTATTCCCAAGCGCAATATAGTTCATGTGGGCTCCCTGTGCTTCATTAAAGAAACTATAACTGTAAGTCGTTTCAAATTTTCCTCCAAAAAATTTACCTCTCCAGTTTCCTACCAGAGCCAATGGGTATTCTGAAGGAGTAATATTAGGTGGAGCTGTTGCCCCATATTGCTCTTGGTAGGTTTTGGTACGTGAATTCAGCGCCTGAAATGTAAACGTATGATTTCCGTTTTCCAAAGTATGAGATACTCCGGCTCCCACTAAAAAGTTATCTGCATATTCTATGATATCATTATAAGTTAAGATATCTATTGGGTTAAAATCAAATTCGTATCCTCCCCAATCGGCACAAAGTTTTCCAAAAGATATATTTGTTCTTTTGGATAAATCTACCCTGACAAATGCAAGATCAACCGCCCTGCTTATATTGTCAAGATTTCCAGGCACCGGCTCTCTTGTATATCTGTTACGGAATCTGAAATATACTTTATCATGAATTTTCCCTTTAACTTCAAATCGAAGCTGATCTACATTAAAATGAGAAAGATCGTGATTGCCATCTGTAAAATAGCTATTATAAGCCATTCTGGAATTAAAAATAACATCAACATCTCTTAACAAAGATTGTTTTGAAACCGGAATTATTGGCGTGATACTATCAATAAGATGATTTCCCTCCGTTGTCTGCTTTTCCTTTTTAGCTTGTCCTAATACTATTGCTGGAAAAAGCGCAATTATCAAATAGATATAATATTTTTTCATAGTCAGGATTTTTAAAAGTCTTTCAGACCATTAATAGTCAAAGAAATTTTGTTGAATTTTAGCTCTGTCAGAGGTCTCTGTTAAAGAAAGCATCAATAAAACCCTTGCTTTTTGCGGATTTAAATCATCTGAAACCACAAAACCCAGTTCGGCATCCTTTACTTCATTATCAAGTGTAATTCTTCCTGATCCGGCTCGGGCAGAACGACAAACTACAATTCCTTTTTTAGCTGCATCTGCAAGGGCTTTTCCAACTGGTTCCCCAAAGTTTCCGTTCCCCATTCCCGCATAAACAATTCCTTTTGTGTTAGGAGTAATTACACCTGTAACACTTGTTGGACTTGCATCAGCGTATCCGTACACAATTTCTACCTGTGGAAGCGCATTTAATTTAGTAACATCAAATTTTTTCGAAGGGTTCCGTAAAGACTGATAGTAGTATTTTACTTTTCCGTCATAAATTAAACCAATAGGTCCAAAATTACGGGATTGAAAAGTTTCGAGATTAGTCGTACTGGTTTTGGTTACATCTCTGGCATCAAAAATCTTTTCGTCCATAGCAACGATTACACCTCTTGATTCACTTGCAGAATTACCGGCAACCATTACAGCGTCAAGTAAGTTTCTGTTTCCATCCTGACTCATTGCTGTGGAAGGACGCATAGCTCCGACAATCACAACCGGTTTACTGGAATTCACAGTTAAGTCTAAAAAATATGCTGTTTCTTCCTGAGTATCTGTCCCGTGAGTCACTACAACGGCATCAGCCTGATTTTTGGCGAAAATTTCATTTATTCTTTTAGATAACTTCAACCAGGTCACCACATTCATATCCTGACTTCCTATTGAAGCAATCTGTTCTCCTGTGATTTTTCCATAATCATGAATTTGCGGAACAGCATTCAGCAAGTCATCAATAGGCACTTTTCCTGCCGTATAAGCAGCTTTAGTAGAAGAATCCCCAGAACCGGCAATCGTACCTCCTGTTGCAAGGATGATAATTCGTTTGGAGCCTTTAGAAGTTTGAGCATTCACTGTTAATGTCAATGCAGACAGAAACAATATTGAAATAATTTTTTTCATGGTTACATTTTTTTATTAAACAATTTTGGCATTCTATCTAAATTCATTTTTGGTTCAATCTAAAAGATTTGATGTCAGATTGAAATTATTACACTTGTCCGGCTTTTATATTATTCTACTTTTCCCCATATATGTAGTTTTTTAATTAAATTAATTAGTATAGATCATCCCTTACAAACAGCTAAAACACAATATTACAGTTCGTTATTTACTGAAAAACAACAACTTAAACCACCCATGAAAATCATGAGCTCTTGCTGGCTATTGCGGAAATTGAATAAATGAATAGTTTTTGTTAACATTTCACTATATAATTTTAAAAACAGTATATAATTAATCTAAAACTTGTTCTTTAAATTTATAAAGGGCATATTGCTGCTAAATCAAAACATTTACAGCATATAAGATTTATTGTTATGGCACTAATCTTAATGTATTCTAATAAAATATCGGAGACAGTATCCAAAAAACAACAGTATTTGGATTTTCAGAAAGCATAGCTGTAAGCATAATGTGAAATTTTTAAACACTAATAATTCACAATATTTACTTAAGCTTTGACTTAAAAACAAAAATGTAAAGGCGTATATTTTTATTTCAATACATTAAAAGTAATAATTTTTTTAATAATTTTAACAAAAAAATAAAATAAAATACTGACAAACAATAAATTACCATTTAAAACATATCTAATTCAACCAAAGTTAAGGGGAAGTTGTTAATGAATTAATAAAACAATGAATCAAGTAGATCGCATTTCTGTCCATCTTAACAAACATTAAGAATAAATAAACCAATACGTTTTATAACTATACATCAGACTTATATTTTTTTAAAACTTAGCAGTGAATCTTCTAAATATTTTCGCCATTAGCAAAATTTTTTTATTGCAAATTTTCATCAGTTTGAGTGATTTTCGTTATAAAACATATCGACAACAAAGTCTATTTACTAAAACGGTTCTCAATACATTTTACACTTCATTTTTCAAAAGAAAAAGCCATAAAAAACTCCATTAAAAATAATGGAGTCTGCTGTTTAAAATTTATTTTAATATTATATTTTGTCGAGTGTAATTTTCATCTCTTTGCTTTCGAGTATCAATTTATCTTCTGTTATTGTACTTTCGCAAGGATAAGGCGTTCCCGTTTCATCTTTAATAATCAGGCTTTTTCCTCCTTTTGTTAAAGCATAAGTCCCATCTGTTATTTCTCTCTGTAAAAAACCTGTTACGTGTCCATCCTCTGTAAACGTCAACATTCCGTTGGTCAGAATTGCAGTTTTTGCAGAATCCGAAAGAGGCAGTTTTGGTTCAACAGCCGTAATTTTCCAGGAATTAACCAATTTGTCACGTTTTTTATGACATGAAACTATTAATACGGCAAATAATAAAATCCCATAGATAAATAAGTTAGATTTTTTCATGATTTTTTGATTATAGGTTAAACACGAAACAAGTTACAAAAAAATCAAATCCAAAATACTTAAAATCAATTATTTACAAAATAATAATCAAATTACAGTTTTCCCTTGCATTTACTGGCAGTTTGAGACTTTTATGAACTTTGAAAAAACCTTTTCACACTATCTTTCTCATAATGAGCATGTTTAGTTCAGCTTAAAAACATCTTCGTATTTAATATAATCTTTCCTACTGATTACATATAATGGAGTTCCGTTTCCATCTTTAATCAATCCTATACTTTCATCATCTGATTTAGGAAAGTTTATTTGATAATTTCTTCCGTCAGCCAGTTGGATTCCGTAAGTCGAGACAGAATTTTCAATTTGCACAGAATTTTGACTGTATTCAAATTTTTCTTTTTTACCAGTACTGTTTCTAACAGTGAAATCTTTGGCATTAAAAAACAATTCAAATTTTGCACCATTAGAATCTGTAGCTTTCCAAGAACCGCGATAGGTATCCGAACCACTGCATCCAACTAAAATTACTGCTAAAATCCCAAGCAGGGCAACACTGATTTTTTTCATTTTTATTTGTTTTATTATTTAGGATTATAAGATTGTATACTTTTTATTCTGATTCCAAAAAAACAATCGTCCATACATCCCTCAGGCAGATAGCCACATGACGAAATTAATCCATTGTTTTTTGCTTCAAAATAGACTGTTGCACCTTCCCTTTTAATCAGCCATTCTTTTTCTGCTTTATTATAGATTTCATCTAATGTCAGTGCTGCTGCACCACTTTGATGGGTATTTATTTCATTTTCTCCTTCAGTCCATTCTAATGGTACATTATCAGGAATGCTTTCGGTATTTCCGGTATATTTAAAATACCTCTGAATTATTTTTCCTTTTGAAACTGTTATTGTTGTTTCCCAACCGTATGCCAGAAAAACAGACCCCGCCGGGACAACATACTGATATGAATTGGCTGAAGATTGTTTGAAATGCAGCCAGGCTTTCTGGCTTTTTCCGAAATCATTCTCATAGTTTAATTCATCGTCTGCCGAACACGAAGACATTAAACTGGTAATTAGTATTAGGGCAATAAAGTAAATTTTGGTTTTCATAATTTTTTGATTTTATATTTCATTATATAGATGAAAATCAAAGCATTTAGTTGCGTATGCATTAGCAAACTTATCTTCCTAAAGCCTACAAACCAAATGGATCAATATATTTCGCTGCGAATATAATACTATTTTTATTACAAATTCAGTATCTTAATTTAACCCAAATTTTCTCCTGAAAACTAATTTGCACAAGGGATGAAAATATAATGTACAGCCTCCCGATAGCCATCAAGCTTATGCCCAAATTATAAAACTGAATTTTATAAAAAAACTCAATCGATGAAATGCAGTTGTAATTTTTTTAATGTGTATCAGGAGCGATTTCCTCTTCGGTATTCCCTATTTTTCGCCAGTAATTAGCCAGCAAAGAACCCGAAACATTCATCCACGGGCTAAATACCGCTGAGGCCAGACCAACTGTCGCCAGCTTGCCCATAGCACCTGCTAATCCGGAAGCCATACCGCCGTTTTGAAGCCCGACTTCGAAAGCGATGGTCTGACTGCTCTTTTTGTCGAGACCACTTAATCTGCTGAGCCAATAACCAAAGAAATAGCCTGCTCCGTTGTGCAATACTGAAGCCAGGAATAATAAGAAACCTATTTGAATTAAATTATCTCTTCCTGCTGCAGTGGTCACCAAAGTAAAATAAATGATTCCGAACATGGAGAAATAAGGCATAATCGCATCAATTTTCGGATATACTTTATACAATAAATGATACAATGTTCCCACGATAAAAGCGCCACAGCTGAAATTTACGATTTCTAAAACATGAGCAGCTGTAGTATCATCTGCAAATGCAAAAACATTTCCGAACACGACAATTGCCAGCCAAATCATTGAGATAAGGGTCAGAATATAAATCCTCTTTTTAGCTAAAGAACCATAATTTTTCAGAATATCATGAATCATAGCTGCTGCTAAAGGCACAAGAACAATCTTAATAATTTCCATCATCATGTTGAAAAAATGCACCTCAACCAAAGTTCCGGCAAATATTTTCATCAAAAATGGTGTCATAATAGGTGCTACCAAAGTAGACATAGCCGTTACGGTTACGGACAAAACCAAGTTTCCTTTGGCAATATAAGTCATTACGTTAGAAGCCAGTCCGCTACTGCAGGAACCTATAAGGATAATTCCGGCGGCGATTTCAGGTTCGAAGTCAAATGTTTTGGCGATTAAAAAACCCATAATCGGCATGATGGTAAAATGTCCGAGTAAGCCAATCAGAACGCCTTTACCTGACTTTCGAATACCTGTAAAATCTTCAATACTCATTTGAGTTCCCATTCCAAACATCACCAGCTGAATGATAATCAGAATAAGCCATTTGTTACGCATATCGAAACTACCTACGTGCAGGAAAAAATCTGGATAAATCAATCCGGCGCAGACTGCGGTAATAATCCAAAAGGTATATTGATAACCACTTAATATTCTCACATGTCCTGCACCAATGGCAATACTCGAAAACCCAAGAATTAATCCTAATTTCCAGATGATTTCCGTTTGCTGTAACCAGCCTAAACCGGCAGCAATAAAAAATACCGGAACAGCCCAAAGAAAATATTTACGCATACAAATGAGTATTAAAACATGTTATTTTTTAAATCTTTTATTTTAAACCATATAAGTTATATAAGTCAATATAAGTTGTTGCCTTTTGCGTATAGCTTAATGAACTTATATAACTTATATGGTGATTTTTTTTGTTAGAAATAAAGTTCCGCCAGTTTTTTCATGGCAATGGCAGGGCTCGCCAAAATTGGAACCAGTTTTTCATCTGCGCTTAAACCGTCAACTACTCTTGCCATTGAAGCCTGTGCCAAGACAATTACATCTACTTCTTTCATTAATTCTTTCAGGGCTTTGGCTACCATTACATCATGTTTTGGAGCATCTCCGCTCATTAAAGCTTCAAAAGCGCCTTCGCACAATTTAGATGAAATCGTTACATTTTTACCCGCCAATTCAGCTCTACGCTGCACCAAATCGCTGGTTGGTTCCAAAGTTGTTGGCAAAGTGGCGATAACACCAATTTTATTTCCAATTTGAACTGCTTCATCCGCCATCGCCTGATCTACACGAATCACCGGAACTGTTGCTAATGTTGCAGCCGTTTCGATAGCTCTGCCAATAGACGAACAGGTTACCAAAACTACATCGGCTCCTGCAGCTTCGGCAGCCTGAACGTGGCTCACGACTCTCGCTGCCGTATTCGGCATTAATTTCCCTTTTTTTATTACATCTTTTATCAGACTGTCATCGACGATGTTGAACGTTTCTGCACCTTCTAAAAATTCACTGCTTAACTGCTGAAATAACGGAACCAATGTTGCCGATGTATGTACAAAACCTAAAACTTTTGCGCTCATAATTTTTCTCCTTTTAAAACTTTTATAAAATAATCGGCGGTACCAACTTGTCCGCCTTTAAAATTCATTTCTATTCCGTTTACCCATTCATTGTCCGAAACAGCCTTGCAAAGCGGTGCTCCAGGGGCAATTGGAGCTATCATTTCCAGCGCCAGAATACCCAATTCAGAAGCAGAATAACTTGAAGTATCACCACCTGCAAAAAGGATTCTTTTCAGCGGAACGGCTTTTAACACCTCATTCGTTATTTGCCCCAAAACACTTCCATAAATACTACTGCATTGTTTCTGAATTTCGTCTGCCGAAAAACCTTTTGCCTTAAAATACGCTTCGGTTTCCCCAATACGCGGATCGTTTGAACCTGTACTGGTATGTAAAATTGTGCTTTTTCCGTTATTGAAATTCCTGATAATTTCAGAAACAGCATTCTTGATAATTTCATTTTGATACTCGCTGTCAACTGCTTTGCTTTCTAATGCAATTTCCTTAAATCCGTTTTCAAGTGCATATTCGATTTGTTTAGAAGTTACCGGCGAACAGCTTCCAGATAAAACTAGTAAAGGCGAAACTTCTCCGGGAGATTCAAATGTGATTTTTTCTCCAATGACTTTTTCGTCTTCCCAAGTCAGCCCTAATGCCATTTCGATTCCTGATGAACCTACAGAAAACAATGTTTTTTCGTTTGCCAGTTGATTGAAAACACTTCCTATTGTTTTGAGATGCTTCTGATTGAAACCGTCAAAAAACAGAATTTCGGCCTGGTTATTTTCAACCGCTTCAAGAACTTCTGAAGTTCCTTTTTCGATTGTGGTTAAATTGACAAGACTGATTGATTTGTCTGTTTGTTTTGCCAGATGCAAAGTCAAATCGCCTTCCAATGCTGGAGTAACCGGATGTTTACTCATCGAAGGATGTCGGTCGATACGATAAATCTCTCCATTGCCAATAGTTCCCATTCTGGCAAAAAGGTTTCCGAACACACAAAAACGCCCCAAATGCGGTGCTGATGGCGAAACCAAAACAGTCTTTTGATTGAAAACTTGGCTTCCAATTTCGATTGCTTTTCCGATGTTGCCAACGTGTGGTGCAGAATCGAAAGTGGAACAGACTTTATAATGAAAATGATTTGGGGCAAAACTTTTCAGATTTTCAAAGGCATTACAAAGTTCTGTTTCCATTTCCGAAGGTGACATCGACCTGCTTTTTCCGGCCAGACCAATGGCCTGAATTCCCGGAAAACGATCTAAGTCTTTTTGTTCTGGTTTTCGAAGAAAGAGAACGGTTTTCACTCCGGCCAGCGTTAGGAATTCAAGGGCATCCGTAGAGCCCGTGAAATCGTCGCCGTAATAAGCCAAAAGTAATTTATTTTTTAAATTCATTACTTTGAGAATTTTTTAACCGATTCGGCAAATTCAGGATATTTTTGGGCTGATTCTTTGACAGACAGACCGTCAACAGCTCCCTGCCAGGCTTGCTGCAACGCATTTACTCCGGCTTTTGGCCCCATTGGATGCGCCAAAATTCCGCCACCGGCCATATACAGCAAATCGGTAGTCTGGGTTCTTCGGTAGGTTTCTACGGCTTGTCCTCCCCATTGTCCTGATGACACTACTGGTAATATTTCATATCCGCCTAAAAATGGCTTTAAACAGGATTTTATCGAAGTCACAACTGAATCATCCGATTCCCAAAATTTATTCTGGATTCCGTTTACGTGCAGTTGATCAACTCCTGCCAAACGTTGAATTTTTTGATAAGCCGGAAATTCAATTCCCAACAGCGGATGCCTGTTCAGCATTCCCCAGCCGTTTCTGTGACCGTGAATGACAAGTTCGCCCTGATCGCAGATTTTCTTTGTTCCTGAAAGCCCTACACTGTTGATACTGATCATCGCACAACTTCCTTCTTCCTTTTTAATTAAATCGTATTTTCGCTGCATTTCGTCAATTTCATCACTGATATTGAAGGCATACATTACTTTTTTACCTGTCTTTTGTTCGTTGTCACGAATGACTTTCATAATCGCTTTTACACGGTCATCAAAAAACGAATTAGCAGCGGACCCCATCAATTCATCATCTTTGATAAAATCGATTCCGGCGTCGATCAGTGATTTAACTAAAACAGCGGTTTCATCAACACTCATTCCGATACTTGGTTTTATGATCGTTCCAATCATAGGCCTGTCTGTAACGCCACAGGATAATTTAGAACCTTTGATTCCAAATTTTGGGCCTTTGAAATGAGTTGCGAAAGAATCCGGCACTTCAAAATCCATTAGTTTTAAACCGGTAAATTGTGTGATTTCGTATAGATTTCCTTGTAAAGTACTAATTAGAACCGGCAGATTATAACCGAAATTCTCTATTGACCAGCTTACTTTTACTCTTGCTTTCTGGTATTTTTTTCCCGGAATACTTCCTCCCGGAATGGATGGCTCGTCTGCCAAATCCAATAACTGAATATCTTCGACACGCGCAGCAAAACGTTTTTTCAATTCTTCGGTTTCTCCCGGAACAGACACAAAGGTTCCTGATGACTGTTCACCCGCCAAAACTGCCGCTGCCCGTTCTACCTCATAAGGGGTTTCGATAAGATATTCCGCAAAAACTCTTTCCATTGTTCTTCATTTTTTTAAGAAATTCTAAATAAATGAATTTATAGGGAGTAAGTGTCCTGCTGTGTGCTGTATGGAAGAAGTTATTTTAACGAAATAAAAATTAATTTTCTTTTCTTTTATGACAAAAAATATTAAACTCGTAAAATCTTTTCCTTTTTTTTGCCTTTTGCCAGTTCATCTACCAATTTATCTAAGTAACGTACCTGACGCATCAACGGATTCTCGATTTCCTCAATGCGGTACCCGCAAATTACGCCCGTAATTAAAGAAACATTAGGATTGAGACTGGCTTTTTCAAAAAAATCTTTAAAGGTTGTTTTTTCATCAATCAATTCTTGTAATTTCTTTTCGTCATATCCGGTCAGCCATTCGATTACCTCATGCAATTCACCTATGGTTCTCCCTTTTTTCTCCACTTTAGTTACATAATGTGGATAAACCGATGCAAATGCCATTTGGGCTATGCGTTCATTTTGTTTGTCGTTAGGTGTCATAAGCTTTTTGAATTACGAATTAATCTGATTACCAACACGAATATAGGGTTTCCATGTGAATGTTCATTTAGTAGTATACTTTTTCTGATGGAAAAACAATTCTTTGCTGTGCGTTTGAATTCGTATATTCGCCCATTATTTTGAAAAAGAAGAATGATTGCAAAATTGAATGAAAAAAAATCCTATCCATGGATTGTTGTTGGCTTATTGTGGTTTGTAGCGTTATTGAATTATTTAGACCGACAAATGCTTTCTACTATGAAGTCGGCGATGATGGATGACATTCCTGAATTGGCCAAAGCCGAAAATTTCGGTCTTTTAATGGCTATTTTCCTTTGGATATACGCACTAATGAGCCCTGTTTCCGGAATTATAGCGGATCGGTTTAACCGAAAAAGAATCATCATAGCAAGTCTTTTTATCTGGTCCGGGGTTACGATGGCGATGGGTTATGCCACAACTTTCAATCAGATTTATATTTTGCGCGGTATTATGGGTTTTAGTGAAGCTTTTTATATTCCAGCAGCATTATCCTTAATTGCAGATTACCATCAGGAAAAAACACGCTCTTTTGCTATTGCCATTCATACCACCGGAATTTATTTAGGGCAAGCTCTGGGTGGTTTTGGAGCCACTGTTTCTAAGCATTTTTCCTGGCATTTCAGCTTTCACTCCGTAGGTTTACTTGGTGTACTTTACAGTTTGGTACTGATCTTTTTTTTACAAGAAAAGAAAACATACTTTTTTGACACTACAAAAAAGTCATCTATCCGCTACGAATTCAGGCAAATGTTCAAAGGATTGGGAATATTATTTGGCAACATCTCCTTTTGGGTTTTACTCTTTTATTTCGCTTCACCAAGTTTACCGGGTTGGGCGGCCAAAAACTGGTTACCCACCTTATTTACTGAAACTTTACATTTAGACATGTCTCTGGCGGGACCAATTGCAACGGTAACCATTTCGATGTCTTCCTTTTTTGGCGTTTTAATTGGTGGTGCCATTTCAGACAGATGGGTGATGAAACATCTTAAAGGAAGAATTTACACCAGCGCTATTGGATTGTTTCTTACCATTCCGGCCTTGTTTTTATTTGGCTACTGCTGTGACACAGCAGCAATTGTTTTTGGCGCTATCCTTTTTGGACTTGGATTTGGAATATACGACACCAACAATATGCCTATTCTTTGTCAGTTTGTTGCGCCTCGTTACAGGGCTACGGGATATGGAATTATGAATTTTGTCGGTATTTCAGCCGGGGCTGTTATCACCGAGTTCTTAGGAAAAGCCGCTGATAATGGGGGAATGAGACACGTTTTTGTATTGCTGTTATTTGTAGTTGTGAGTGCCATTGTTTTACAACTGGTTAGCCTGCATCCAAAAACTATTGATATGACTGAGGGAGATGAGGTTTGAGGGTGTAGGCACAAAAGTAACTGCTCAGTGATTTTTAACGAATTGCAGTTTCAGTCCAAAATATACTTAACTGAGCCATTCCGAATCACGTTTATTCAGCTCAGATTCAGAAATGAATTTTCCATTTGAATATCTTCCTCGCTCATTAACAACATTTCGATTTGCTCTGATGATAAGGAAACAATTTCTTCAGATTGTGTTGAATCAAAAATGCTATTTATGGCTTCCAATAATCTTTCATTTTTCGATTCTAAAATACTGTCTATCAAGATGTTTTTTTTTATATTATCTAAAGCATTCATAGTTTTGTATTTTCTGTAAGTTCGATATTTATAGTATCTTTTCCAAAGAACATATTGGATGGTAATTCTAAAGTTTAATAGACAGTTCCAAATGTCCGCCCAAACCTAATTCAACTATTTTTTGTAATGTTGAAAATCTAGCTTCTTTTACATTATTCTCGATTTTTGAAATATATGATTTTGTAGTTCCTACTTTCACTGCAAGTTCTTCCTGAGTCAAGCCTTTCTGAATTCTTGCATCGTGAATCATCGCACCAATTTTAAAGTTTTCAAAACCTGCATCAAGTTTGTCACGTTTTTCTGTTCCGATTTCTCCGTAATGTTTGGTTTTAAACTGGTCGAGTGTTTTGATATTATTTTTCGCTTTCATACTCCTTTTTAATTTTAATTGCTTTTTCTATTTCACTTTTTGGTGTCTTTTGCGTTTTCTTCTGAAACCCGTTCGCCAGAATTATTAATTGACCTTCATCAAAAAAACAAAATATTCTGAAAATGTCACTTCCTTGTTGAATCCGTATCTCAAAAAGTCCATCCGTATTTTCAATATGTTTAAGATATGTTTCCGGAATTCTTTCTAACTCTTCTATTAATTCTAAAGTCCAGATAATTTTTGCTTTGACTTTTTCGCGTTGCTGGATAAAGAATTCTTCAAAGTAATCTTTATAAAAAATTATTGTTCGTTTCTTTTTCATTATTATACAAAGATACAAAAGTTGTTCTAAAGTGAAACTTAAATTAATTTTGATTTTTTAATATTAAAAAAAACTTTATAATTTATAAAAATGCTAGATACTAATTTTTAAGCAAAAAAGTCTGGATTCTAATATTGAATTTATCAAAATTATCTACATATTCCTCAAATAATTTCATCTTATTGTTATCCACAAATTCTTGGTCTTTTTCAAGAAATTCACTAAATTTTTCTAAAGTTGATTTTAAATCTAGAAATAGTTGTTCTTCTAAAAACGGAAATAAATGATATGTTGATGTCATGAAATATCTATATTTTATTACGACTTGATGAATTATCAAATTAACTTCTCTTGGATCATCGGACATTAGTGCCGGAAAAATACTTTGAAGATTATTTCTTATATCTTTATATTCCTGTTCACGGAATTCTCGTAACAATTTCAGTTTCTCAAATTTTTGATTTTTTTCATTTCTACGGTCATCAATTTTACTAATTTCAACAGCAATAATAATTGTTACAACTAAAGTAAATGTACTAATTATAACACTTATTGTTCCGTTTAAATAGCCTGCAAAAGCAGACCAATCATCTATATCATCCGAAACTGCTTGGCCTGAAAAATTAAATCCAAAAAATAATATTGGAACCAATATTAGAACTACGAACAATAAAATTAATAAGTAAATGAATTTTGATCTCATAATGTATTTAATAAACTTTTGTAATCTCATTGCTGTCTAGTATAATTCTAAAACTAAAAATTGAAAATGAGAATAGCACAAGTAAATATAATATTATTTTTACTACAATTTAAACTAAATCATCTCCTGAAAAAAGACACCGCATAAGTGATGGAAATGGCATCCTTTTCTTTTCCTTCTTTAGGAAAAGAAAAGATATAATGGACAGCCTCCCGATAGCCATCGGGACAAGCATATGCCCAAATGGTAAATATTATTCCACAAAAAAAACTCCATTATCACTAATGAAGTTTTGAGTACAATTATTTTCTGAAGTGCTTATTCTACTTTTACAATTACTGTACTTGACATTCCATGTACGGCTGAAGCTGTTAACTGAATATTTTCTTTCTTCCCGTTGGATTGAATAATCGCAATACATTTACCATTAAACAATTTACAAGAATTCGCTTTAAAAGAATCCAGGTTCGCCTGATAGCCGTTATCAACACCCACTAATTTTCCTCCGCCTGTAACTTCAAAATCTATTTTATGATCGGAATTCGGAACCAGATTCCCGTCTTTATCAACGATTGAAACCGTTACATAAACCAAATCGTAAGTGTCATTTTTTATGACTGATTTATTTACTTTCAAATCAATTTTGGAAGCTGCGCCAGCGGTGTGAATTTCCTTTTCCAAAACTACTTTTCCGTCTTTTCTGGAAATAGCTTTCAGCGTTCCCGGTTCGTATTTTACACGCCAAGAGATATGCAGATCGTCATTTTGTTTGGATTTTTTGCCTAACGATTTTCCGTTCAGGAACAATTCGACTTCATCTGCATTGTTGTAATACGCCCAAACATCGACTTCCTGATCTTTTTGCCAATTCCAGTGCGGAAAAATGTGCAAAACGGGTTTCTTTGCCCATTCACTTTGGTACATATAATACACATCTTTTGGAAGTCCTGCCAAATCGATGATTCCGAAATACGAACTTCTCGCCGGATACGGATATGGGTCGGGTTCGCCGATATAATCGACTCCTGTCCAGATAAAAGTTCCCGCCATGAAATCCTGTTTTTTGATGGTTTTCCAGTTTTCTTCATGCGTTGCACCCCAATAAGACTTTACCTGATCGTAAGCCGAAACCGTCCAGTCTGCATTTCCGTCAAATGGAGCGCCGTGTTTGGTCGGCCACGCTTTAATTCCGTCAGGAAAATCATAATGCCCGCGGGTTTGCAATGCCGAAACACTTTCAGAAGCCAATATTTTCTGCCCTTTAAATTTGACCGGAAAATCTTTATAATCTTCGTGTTTGTAATTGAATCCCAGCAAATCCAAAGCACCCGACTGATAAATAAAATTCTTCTCTATCACATTTTCGGTCAAAGCCGAAGTCACAGGACGGGTCTTGTCCAGCGATTTTACGATTTGAGCCAGTTCTCTGGTAATTGCAATTCCGGTGCTGTCAAATTGTTCACGGATTTCGTTTCCGATACTCCACATCATTACCGATGGATAATTGCGGTCGCGTTTGATGAAATCTTCCAGATCCTGTTTGTGCCACGCATCCCAGTCTTTGTGATAATCGTTGGTTACTTTTTTCTTTTTCCAGACATCGGTAAACTCGTCCTGAACGATAAAACCCATTTCGTCACACAGCTTCATCATTTCCAATGAGTGCGGATTGTGCGCCATTCGGATAGCGTTAGTCCCCATTTCTTTCAGCAAGGTCAGTTTTCTTCGAAGGGCGTGAATGTTTTCTACAGCTCCCAAAGCACCGTTGTCGTGATGCAGGCAAACACCCAAAATTTTGGTTGGAACGCCGTTTAACGAAAATCCTTTTTCAGCATCGAAATCAAAATAGCGGAAACCAAGTGGGGTTTCATAATTGTCGATTAATTTCGATTTCTCATAAATTTTGGTCACGACTTTGTACAAATACGGATTTTCGGTATTCCATAATTTTGGCTGATTCAAAGCCAGATTGTGAATCTTTTTTTCCGATGTTTTGGCTCCGATTTTTTCTATGGAAGTAGTATTCGCAACTTCAACATTGTCTGCATTGACGATAGAAGTCACGAGTCTGAATTCTTTCGCGGAAGCATTTTGGTTATCGATATCGACTTCCAAATGAATGGTTGCTTTGTCTTTGGAAACTTCAGGTGTGGTTACATAAGTTCCCCATTTCGCCACATGCAGTTTTTCGCTGGCTACCAATCGCACGTTTCTATAAATTCCGGATCCGGTGTACCATCTTGAATTGGGCTGTGCATCGTTATCAACTTTTACAGCGATGATATTCTGCTTTCCGAAATTCAAAAATCGTGATAATTCATAAGCAAAAGAAATATATCCGTTAGGTCTCATTCCCAAAGAATGGCCGTTGATGAATACTTCGCTGTTTTTGAAAACGCCATCAAATTCAACCGAAACGGCTTTGTTTTTCCAATTCGCAGGAACAGTAAATGTTTTGCGATACCAGCCTTTTCCAGCCGGCAAAAATCCCTGTGCCTGTTTTGTTTTACTGTCTTTATCGAAAGCACCTTCAATACTCCAATCGTGTGGCAATTGCAAAGTTCTCCAATCGGCAGTACTGAAATTCGCATTGATTGCCTGTGGATAATCCCCTAATTTAAAGTTCCAGTTTTTATTGAAATCTTCGACAATTCTGTTTTTTTTAGCTTGCGCGAAACTTGCTGTTGAAAGTAGTATTGTTAAAGCTATTGCAATTTTTTGAAAAATGTTTTTATGTTTTTTTGCCATTGTAAATATTTTTAAAACCATATAAGACATATAAGTTTTTGAAATCTTTCCTCTTTATTCTTTCCTCTATTTTCTCTCTACTGAAACTCGAAATTATCCAATAACAATCCTTTCATATCATCAGATTCTATCGTGATTTTATACGTTCCTGCGTTGATATAACCGCCTGAAGTCGTATTCAAAATTTTCCATTTTTCTGTTGCCGAAGGAAATTCAATCGTGTCGTTTCGCATCAGGATTCCGTAGGCATCTTCCATTTTGAATTTAACTTTTAATGGTGTCTCATTTCGGTTCATAAATCGGAAGCGCATCAAATAAATTCCGGCAACTCCGGGTTTTACTTCAAACTGAATACTGTTTTTTGTTTTCTCCTTAAATTCAATGTAATCCGCTTTTTTAAATTTTCCTTTTTCGATTCCGGTTCCGGTGGTTTTCGACGTTTCTGCTTCCAAAAGTACAACGGGTCTTGAATCGTCTTTTTCGCCCATATCGTAGGTGGGAACAACTGCGATTGAGTTTTCAAAAAGCACTTTTTCTCCTTTTTTTACTTTTTTATGGAAAACCGAAAATTCCACTTTATCTGAATTTTTAGCAGTTTCCGCCAATCTTTTATAACCCGAAATAGAATCTTTTAATGTGCTAAACAGATAAATTTCCGAATCTTCTTTGGTTATAAATGAACCTGAAGATTTTGATTTTGATGAAATCTGTAAATAATCGGCACCAAAAACTTCAGCAGGCAATTGTGTAAAAACAAGATCCGAATCTGAATATTGCTTGGAATTGATATCCAGCCAGGAACCTATTTTAGTCTCCGAATTACTTGCAACGTTCTGAATATTTCCTGGCGAAGCCGAAGCTCCTTTTACCGATTTATCTTTGGTGGCAATCGCTATTGCTGAAATAATAGCCTGACTCGCTTTTACATTCGGGAATGAAATCGTGATTTTTCCGTTTTTGCTTTTTACAGTAAATGCTTTCTTTAAAGCGGTATCGTGTCCGACTTCGCTCCAGATATCCAAATCTTTCAGTACTACATTGTCATTGATGGCAACGTCAAACAAACGCCAGCCTTTGCAGTCGAGTCCGCCACCGGTTCCGTACCAGGGTTCTGTGAAATACAATTCTACCAGATATTCTCCATCGGTTGCCGGGAATTCGTAACGTAATTTATCTATCCCATATCTGAAACTCTGAAACAGTTTCCAGTCTTTTGTTCCCGAAATTGGGTCGAAAGTGCTTCTTTGACTGGCATAAAAATCAGGTAATTGCTTGAAATTATCCGTCCACGACAAAGATCCCCAAGTATTTTCTCCGCTTTTATGAACATCTGCCTGCCATAAATTGCCGAAAGAATCAGTGATTTCGCTTCCGCCACTATTTACTCTGTAAATATAGTTGTAACCTTTCTGAGGTTGTAAAATCGTTTCTTTTTCAGTTTCTAATACGCTGAAATTAGGTGCTTTTGGCAAACTGTTCAAAACGATATAATCTTTTGCAACGGCTTTTCCGTTTACATATCCTACGGCATACAAAACATTGTATTGAATATTGACATTATTAAACTGAAAGTGCTGTCCCAATCCCGAATTTTTTAGTTTTCCGAGTGATGTTTTATTGATATCATTGAACAATTCTACTTCATCACAATTCGAATAAACATCGATTCCGTTTTTGATTCCCGGAGCATCCCAACGATTCGGCCACGTGTGCGAAACGATATACACCATTGGGTTGGTTTTGTTCGAAACATAATTGGCGCGGTACATATAATACGCATCCAGAGGTTCTCCCCAAATGCTTAAAAGTCCTTTGTAATTTACTGGTCCAACTTTGTCGATGTCCCTAAATCCTTCGCCGTTTTGCGAACGCCCCGGATTTTCGTGAGAGGCGAAAAGCCAGTTGAATTGTCCTGCAATTTTATCTTTTACCGATTCGGCTTCACGGACTTTGATTTCCATTAATTGAGAGAAACGGTTTTCGCTTAAAACTCCTTTTTGGTCAAATTCGCCTTCGGTATGCAAATCGTGTGAACGCCAGGCGCCGTATTCTCCGTTTAATAATTGCGTACTCATTTCAACATCGTAATTGAACGGATCACCACCATAAGTTCCCGACCAGTTTTGCACGACATTCCAGTCGGTTCCTTCGCCTCCGTTGCAAGTAGTTACGATGCGTTGTGAAGCCGACATTGGATCCATTTCGCGGATGATTTGAGTGCATTCTTCAGCAAACTCTTTTGGAATCGTACTTTCGTTTTGCAGTCCCCACATTACTACTGATGCATTGTTACGGCGTTCTTTAATCCATTCGCGTAATAAGGTTTTGAAATTTTCTTTGAATTCGGGTGTGTCGTACCAAATATGTGCCGAAAACTGACTCCAAAACAGGATTCCGTTTTGGTCCAGTTCTTCCTGATATTTTAAATTGTGAGGCTGATGCGCTTCGCGAAAAGCATTAAAACCTCCTGCTTTAATTTGTTCAATTCTCGAATGGATTTGCTGGTCAGAAAACGAATGACTGTTTCCGATTAAATGTTCGTATTCGCAGGTTCCGTTAATGAATAAAGGTTCGTCATTGATGTAAAAACGATTGTCTTTTCCGTCACGGCTTACCGGCCAGCTTACCCAACGGATTCCGTAAGGTGTTTTTAGTTCGTCTATTTTTTTTCCGTTTTCATAAATTGTAGTGACCAATTCATATAAATACGGATTGGATGGCGACCATAATTTTGGATTTGTAATTTCAGGAAGTGTTTGTGCTATTTGTTTTGTTTCACCTGAAAGGTTTTTAACATCAGTTTTTACACTAACCACTTTCTTTCCGTTTTTATCAAAAAGGGTGTTTTCGATACTTATGTTTCGGTTTGAAGTTCCGTAGTTTTTGACTTCGGTAGTAACGTTCAGAATTGCTTTTTCTTTGGAAGTTGTTTTGTCATTCCAAATGTGAACGCCAAAAGGTTCTATTCGGACTTCATTGGTAATGACTAAGGTTACAGGTCTAAAAATACCCATTGGTTGTGAGCCTTCGGAGAATCCCCATTCTCCGGAACAACCGCCACAAACCCAAGGCAAATCGGCAATGAATGATGGATGTGATGCTTTAACTATTATGTTATTTTCTTTTTCGAAAGAAACGGCTTTTGTAATATCGACTGTGAAGGTGGTCCTTCCGCCTTTGTGTTCGCCTACTTTTTTGCCATTTACCCAAACTGTTGCATACGAACTTACGCCTTCGAAAAAGAGGAAAAGTCTTTTTGATGTGTCTTGTTTGTCAAATTTTAAAGTTTTGTGATACCAAGCGATCCCGTGTAAATTACCGTGTTTGGTTCTTCGGAATCCGTAATACTGATCCCAATTGTGAGGTACGTTTACTTTTTGCCATTGTGCATCGACTTTGGGATTTTGCACAAAGATTTCTTCCTTTTCCGGAAGCTGATTTAAAACAATGGTTTCCCAGGAGGAATTCAGCGAAACTTCTTTACGAAACTCCGCCTGCCCCTTGCTGCTTTGACTCCATACAAAGCAAGCACCTACAAAAAAACAAAAAATAAAAAAAACTATTTTCTTCATATCTTTTTTAAACCTTTTTTAAACCATATAAGTTATATAAGGTCATTTAAGTTGGATTCTTTATACTCCTTGTTGTCATTTCGACGAAGGAGACTCGAGCGATAGCGAACAGATGAAGTAAATCACACTAGAAACTCAGTAATCAAAATCGTCAATCTTTGTCGAGTTACGTGTGAGATTTCTCCCTCTGGTCGAAATGACAAGATTGTGTTTACATTCCTGAGACCTATCATGTCTAGTGTTCTCGCGTGAGGGATAGTAGCGACATCCTTTTGGGGCGGGGTTCGCCCCAAAAGATATAGCGGATAGCCCGACCCGGAGTTTTTCACGGAGGGACACGCCCAAAATATCATTAAATTTTTTATTTCTCCCGCAGATTTGGCTGATTGAGCAGATTAAAAATAAAATCTGCAATATCTGTTAAATCTGCGGGAGATTTTTTCTTTAATAAAACAACCAATCTACCGCACCTTTTTCGCCTGCATCGATATAACCAACATCACGGGTTGTGATGGTTTGATCGGCGTCGATGAAGCCTAAAATCAGGACTCTTCCTTTGCCCAAATCGAGTTTGTTTTCGCCCGGCTGGAAGGTGTAGGTGTGAATGTTTATTCTTGGCAATTCTTTTAAATTCATGGCACTTGCCAAAATAACCTCAGCTTGTCCATGTGCATTTCCGGCTGCATCAGTTTCTAAACTTGGCGGGAATAAAAATCTTTTCTGATCGGAATTGAAATAACCTACCACCAATTTTACGGCTTTGGTGTTTTTGAATTTCAGATGAGTTCCGTTTTCGTTTTGTGCGGTTTCATCGAACGTAATTCCTTTTAGGTTTTGTAGTTCCGGTGCTATTTTTGTCAGTTCCGAGATTGGCGTTCCGTACACTTTTGTTCCGTTTTTGACTGCGTAAGTTCCTTTACTTTCACTTAGTAAAGTTACCTCAGCGGTTTTCCAAGGTTTGCCTTCTTTGGTTACAATTTTACCGTCTTTGGATGATTTTAAAAGATCCAGATTTCGTTTGAAATTAGCCAGTTCTCTTTCGTAATGAGGCAATAATTCAGCCCAGGTTTTATTGTTTCCGTCGTCTCCTCCAATCGGGATTCGGCGTTGTGCGGTCTGCATACTGTTGGCATACAAATAATGATCTTTGGTTAGATTCACCAATAATTCGTAATGTTTGATGCTCTCTTCAAGATGCGGAAGGGCTTTATCCAAGTCCGAAATCTCGTTAGAATAGCTGTAACGCAAGACCAAAATCGCGGCTTTTACTTTCTCAGAAAAGAAATCGGCGAAGGCTTTGTAAGCGTGCATATCGTTTTTAAGACGCAGGAATTCTTCCTTGTCTTTGGTTACTTTTGACTCGGCTTTGTCGATGGCTTCAACGGCTAATTTTCCGTGTTGCGTGATTTCGGTGATGATTTGCGTTGGCAATTCCCCAACGTGCGGTTCTTTGTTCCACTCTTTTTTGGCGTATTCTAAAAGCAATTCGCCGACCGGTCCGCAAGATTCGTGGAATCCCGGATACACTCTCCATTTGGCTGGATTTACTAACTGACTTTCGAACATTCCCAATAATAAAGTCTGACGATTTCCTTCGGTGATTCCGAAACGTCTTAATGTTTTTGGAGCAATTTCTCCCGACTCATCGTAGGCTTTTTGGATATTATTTGCGCCTTCTAAATCAGTTCCGTATTTAGCAGCTAAATCTTCACTCCAATATTTAATTTCTTCGTTTCTGTCTCTTTTACTATTCCAGGCATATCTCGCCCAGGCCTTGTACCAAATCCAGTCGCGATCCATTTCGAGCAATCGTTCGCCAGTTTTTGTTTTATCAGCGGTGTAAGGCCAATCCCAATAGGAAGCCTGCGGGTACAAATGAAGCGCATTGGCTCCGTGTACGGTGTGCATTGCCTGAACGGTTTTCTGGATAAATTCAGGAGATCCGTAACGGAAAGGCTCCAGATTTGCCAAAATGTGTACGTTTGAAATGTGAACCGAATTCAGTGAACTTAACTTTTTGTGGATTTCTCCCCAAGGTCCGCGTGGCGTGTATGTCGTCAGAGACTCGCCATTGTATTTGTGCATCGTGTATAAATTTTTATACAACGGAAGCGATTTTTCCATTACCAAAGGTGCATCGGTATCGTGCGCTCGAAGGATAATTGGCGGTTCGTCCGTTTTTCCTAAAGCTTTCAGTCCGTCCTGAACTCCCGGAATAATGGTTTTGGTAAACCATTCTACGTCGTCATCGATGGTGTTGATGGCTTCACCCAAACAAACCAATAATCCTACGTTTGGATATTTTTCGATAAAAGCGGTGATTGATTTTTTAGTATAATCTGCAATTTCAGGCGTGATTGGGCGTGAACGATCTTGTGTTTTGATGTTGTAATGCTCCGCAAAAGGCTTGGAAACAATGATGTTGTAGAACATCTGAATTACCCATATTCCTCTTTTATTGGCTTCTACGGTTAGGTAGTTATAAATTTCTTCGTTCTTTTTGAAATCTTCTTCGCTTACTTCCAAGGCAAACGGATAGTCTTTGAGTTTTACCAAAGAGGCAAATGGATGTCCGTTCCATAAATACAGGGAATTTAGTCGGTTGTCGACCATCATATCCAGGTATTTTGTCCACAGTTTTTTATCGTAAAACCAAGGGAACGATTCGGGTGTGTATGGATATTCGTAAACGTCCCTTCCCGGAAGATAAACCGGTTTTTGCACTCCGATACAAGAACCTCTCAAGACCATTTCGGGACTGTCCTCGATATTGATTTCGGATGGAATTTCACCTGAAGTTTTGATTCGGTCTGCCAATTCCAAAGCGCCGTATAAAGCTCCGGTTGCGTCGGTTCCTTCAATGAAAATGATGTTTTTTTGTGTGCGGATTTGAAAGCCTTCTTTCTTGCTTAGTTGGCTGTCGTCGATTTTAGCCGTTTTGGCATTTTGTTTCCAGAAATCGGTTCCTTTTTCACCAATAACGATTACTTTATCTTTTGATTTTTTAGGCGTTTTCTCTGCAAAAGTTACTTTGATTCCTTTTGCGGTTGCGGTTTCTGATAGTTTTTCGGCTCCATATTGTGCTCTTGGCGCTTTCGCATCACAAACGATGGTGATGTTTTGCGCTGATGCAAAAGTGGCGTATAATCCTAAAAAAAGTAAGCTTAAGTATTTCATTTTAAATGGCATTGGGCTGTCGGCGATGGGCTTTCAGCTATAATAATTTTACTACTATTTTTTATTCTAATTTTGGTTCGGCTTGACAACAATTAACTTAATTTTATTTAAGTTTTGCTCAAAGTTCATAGCCGATAGCTCATTGCAGATAATTTATTGTTCTTGAAAAATTTTCTTCAAATAGGCTACGTTTGCACCATAATTGGCTTTTACATTATGCACCTGCGTTACATCGCGGGAACGTTCTACGATTAACCAGCCACTCCATTTCATTTCGTCCAGCGTTTTTTTGATTTTTGGCATATCAACATTTTTGTCATTTTCCAACCAGACAGTATCGGTTGTCGAAGCGTGAATCTGCGCTAGGTATTTTTTACCTAGAATCTTTAATTCGGTTGCGATGTCTCTTCCGTTATCTACGGCATTCGCAAAATTGAAAGAGCTTTTGATGTGTTTACAGCCAATTTCTTCCAATAGTCTTTTTTCATCAGTAGCGTTTAGTGAAGTTTCGATTGCGATTACTCCACCAATTTTACCGACTTGCTTTCCTGCCCATTTTAATCTTTCGATAATTATCGGGCGTAATTCCGGATTTTTTGTCAAATCGCTTTCTGTACCCAAAGGCAGATAAGCAACTTTCACTTTCATATTTTTCATGGTTGCCACACAATCGTTGATCATCAGATTAATTGAATCTCTTTTGGCAAATGACTGTGCGTAAAATCCGGACATCGCAATAGAACTAATTCCAACACCCGTTTCTTTAGACTTATCCAGAAACTTTTGTCTTTCAATCGGGTCGCCCAGTTTACTGTCGAAAGTGGGTCTTTTGCCCAAACCACCCATATCCAGCTCGATTCCATCTGCTTTTATGTCGCTTGCCAGACCGAAGGCACCGAGTTTTTGTCTTTTTAAAATCATCCAGTCGCAAACGGCTACTTTGTATTTTTGCTTTTTGGATGATTGAGCTGAAACTTCACTGTTGAATGTTACTGCCAAAACAAGGAGAATTACAATAATTAAGTTTTTTCTATTATTAAATTTCATTTTATTGAGTTTTTTTGAAAGATTAAAGGATTTCAATAGAGTAAAAAAATCTGCCAGATCTGCTAAATCTGCGTGAAAAAATTTACTCTCGCAGATTTGGCAGATTTTAAAGATTAAAAATTTCTTATCACTAATCTGTTGTAAATTTTTATTCTTCTTCCGCTTTTACTGCTTTCACTTCAACTCCTTCTTGTCCCGGCCATATTCCG
This sequence comes from Flavobacterium calami, assembly GCF_038290035.1. Classification (NCBI taxonomy): domain Bacteria; kingdom Pseudomonadati; phylum Bacteroidota; class Flavobacteriia; order Flavobacteriales; family Flavobacteriaceae; genus Flavobacterium; species Flavobacterium calami. The sequence goes on along the minus strand of NZ_JBBYHS010000002.1, from coordinate 76,230 downwards.
TTTTTGATTGGAAGTGCTACCAGTTTTTTAGGATCAATTTTTACATATTTCAGTTTTTCTCTTCTCCAGGTGTACACGATATGTACCATTCCATCTGAACTCTGAATGATTGACGGATAAGAATATTGACTGATTTTTGAATCTTCCAAAACTAATGTTGCTTTCCAATTGATTCCGTCATCAGAAATAGAAAGATTCAAAGGCGTTCTTGGCCCTTTGGCTTCTTTTCCGGGAGGCAGAACGTGATTGTAAACCAATAAATGTTTTCCGTTTTTCAATGTTACGGCATCAGTTCCTGAGTTGTTATTTGGTAACCCGATTAATTCTAAATCTGACCAGGTTTTTCCATTGTCTTTAGAAAAAGTACTAAAAATAGCTCTGTTTTTGGTTCTCCCGATTGCCTGAATGCGTCCGTCTTTATGGAACAAAATACTCGGCTGAATGGCATTTATTTTTTGTTTTCCTCTTGAAATGGTATCGCCCAAAACCCATGTTTTTCCAAAGTCAGGAGTGGATTCCATACGCAAATGCCAGCCATTTCCTTCGGTACTTGAAGGAAGCAATAAGGTTCCATTGCTCAATAAAACCGGCTTGTTTTTGATTGGTCCCAGAAAATCTTTACTCGGCATATCCATTTTATCAGACCAGGTTTTTCCTCCGTCAGAAGACGTTCTGTAAACGCCCCACCATTCTGAAGGCTTTGGTCCGATTTTATAAAATAGCATTAAATTGCCTCCCGGAATTTGGTACAAAACAGGATTCCACGTTGGAAATCTTGTTCCATCTTTCATCACACCATCTGCTACCTTAGTTGGTTCGCCCCATTTATCGCTTCCTTTTGGTTTGATCGCTACATAAATACAAACATCAGGGTGCCTTTCGTGTGATCCTCCAAACCAGGATGACACTAAATCTCCGTTGGTTGCTTCCACAATAGTGACGGCGTGGCAGGAAGGATATGGTGCTTTGTCGTAGATGAATTCATCTACCAAAATTCCTTCTTTCCATGTCTTTTTTTCCAAAGCAGATTTACAGCTTCCTAAAAGCAGCAGTCCAAAAAAAGCAATTGTTATATGTTTCAATTTCATTATTTATATTTTAAAATATTATGTCGTTTATTTTCAATGCATTATACAAATATCCGAATGCAAAAACTTATTAAGTGTAAAAATAACACTAAAAAAATATCCAAGTAACCTGTACCGTCCTGTTTTAATGGGCATTTTACTTCACATTCAAAACATACGAACCCGATTCTAAAGTCAGGACAATGTTGTTATTTTCTGTTTTATAAGAAGATGATTTATCCAGCTTCTGATTGTTAACTCTTACCGAAGTGGCATCTTTTGCTGGAAGATAGACTATCGCCGACGAATTGGCCGGAATGGTAATTTTCCATTCCACAGTGTTTTTGTTTTTCTTCCACTCACTTTTGATTAACCCGTAAATGGATTCGTAAGAAGCCTTTACAAAAGTCAGTCCGGCATTGAAATCCGGTTTCATAATGATTTGTTTGAAGCCCGGAGTTTCAGGATTACTTTTGATTCCCGCCATATTTTCGTAATACCAAATCAATAAATCGCCCAAAAGCATTACGTGATTTTGCGAATTCATTGACGGGTCTGCGGTGTTTCCGTTCCATAATTCCCAAATGGTCGTGGCACCGTTTTCAACCATAAAACCCCAGCTTGGATAGGTTTTGTTAGAAGCTAATTTGAAAGCCAAATCACCTCTTCCAAAATTCGTCAGCGTTCGCATCAAAAATTGTGTCCCGATTACGCCCGTGCTGATATGACCGTTTTTGGTGACCTCAACTTCATGCACCATATTTTGAAAAACTTTGTCGATTAAATTTTCAGGAACCATCCCGAAAGCCAAAGGCAATACGTTTGCCGTTACCGTATTATTCGCGTAGTAGTTTTTATCCGTATTTAAAAATTTGGCGTTGAATGCTTTTTTGATTCTTGTTGTCAAATCATCATAATGAGCAATATCGGCATCGGCATTTGCGATTTTGGCAAACTTTTTCATAATGCCCAGAAGCTGATAATAAAACGCACTCGATAACAATTGTCCATCGGTTAATCGTGCAGGATCTTTGGAACGAATCAACTCTAATGATTCCGGCGGAACGCACCAATCACCGTATTTGTCCTTGTCCATTAAATCATCTTTCAGATAATTTTCTTCCATATACACCATCCATTTTTTCATAGACGGATACTGTTTTTTAATCACTTCGGTATCACCAAATTGTTGATACAGCATATCACCTACCGTGATATACGTCCCCGGCCAGGTTACGTTATCGCCATAATAACGCCAAAACGCTGGTGCTACATCTGGCAATCCACCATCTTGGGTTTGAGAATATTTAATATCATCCAGCCATTTGGCATACAAAGTATGGTTGTCGAATAAAAAACTTTCTCCATAAGCACCCGTCGTTCTATCTCCTAACCACGGCTGACGCTCGTTGCGTTGCGGACAGTCGATTGGCATTCCTTTGTAATTCCCGCTGATTCCCCACCAGGCATTTTTGAAAATCTGGTTCATCGTGGCATTCGAAGATTCAAACGTTCCTGTTGTTTTCATATCATCGTAAACCACTTTTCCAACGAAACTATCCAAAGTTGGTTTAGTCGGAAAACCTGAAATTTCTACAAATCTAAAACCGTGAAAAATGAATCGTGGTTCCCAAATTTCTTCGCCTTCGCCTTTTAAAGTATAAACATCGGTTGTTTTGGCATCACGCAAATTGGCAATGTACAATGAACCATCAGCCTGTAAAGACTCGGCAAATTTCATCGTGATCTTGTCACCGCTTTTCCCTTTTACTTTCAGTTGTAACCAGCCCACCATATTCTGCCCCATATCCAAAATATATGTTCCTTTCGCAGTCGCTTTGATCGAAATTGGTTTTACCTCGCTCATTACTTTCATATTCGGCATCATCTGCGCTTCATAAAAACCGCCCGGTTCCTGAACGTATCTGGCATTTACCCAGGTTGTATCATCAAAATTGGTCGTATTCCAGCCTTTCATTTCCTTGCGGGCGTCGTATTCTTCACCGTCGTATTCGTTGTTCGACAAAATCGGCCCGTCGGTGGTTAATTTCCAGGTGTCGTCGGTTCGGATGATGTCTTTGGTTCCATCGGTATATTCGACAAACAACTGTAAAGCCATTTTTGGCAAACCAAAAGATTTGATTTTATAAGGTTTATAATCCTGGCGCATCGCAAAAAAACGTCCGTTTCCTAAAATCGTTCCCAGCATATTTTTGCCTTCTTTCAATTGAGAAGTCACATCAAAAACATTGTATTTGACGTTTTTGGTATAATCCGTCGGAACGGGTGCCAAAACCTGATCGCCAATTTTATTTCCGTTAATGTATAGCTCATACAAGCCCATTCCCATGATATAAACCTTAGCACTTTTGACTTGCTTTTTCAGATCAATTTCTTTTCGCAAATAACGCGCAGATAATCTCGAATACTGCGAAACACTATCGTCTTTTGATAATTTTTCATACCCAATCCAACGTGTCGATTTCCAGTCGGCATAAGTTAAAATCCCAATACTAAAATGAGCATTTTCATTAGATTTAATTTCTCCTTTATTGGTAAAAACAGTTACTTTCCAAAACGCATTTTGTCGGTCTCCCAGCTTTTTTCCGTTGTAGGTAATATTGACAGATTCGTTACTTGTTACTTTTCCGCTATCCCATAAATCGGCTTTGTTCGCATTCAAATTTTCCAAAGTTGAAGCAACCAATATTTGATACGCCGTTTGTTTTACATCGTTTACATCTGCTTTTATTTGCCAGCTCAAACGGGGCTGAACGACATCAATTCCTTCCGGATTGTTCAGCATTTCGCATTGCAGGTTAGTTACGTTGATTTTTGTTTGGGCTTTCGCCGAAAGTGAAATCAAGGTTATAATGATGAATGTAAGATGTAAAAAAAACTTTTTCATTTTATTTTTATTTTTTTGCTCTCGCAGATTTGCTTCGCCTGTTCGCTATCGCTCGGGTTGCAGATCGAGCAGATATTTTTTCTCATTTTTGTCATTCTGACGAAGGAAGAATCTTCGCAAGAAACTCCACAATCAAAATCGCCAATCTTTGTAGAGCCACTAATGGAGATTCCTCGTTCCTCGGAATGACAACTAGATGTAAACTCTAAATATTCTATTCCGATACTAATTTCTCCAATTTTTCCGAAACCGCAATTTCCTTCCCTTTTTTATAAATCCTAAACCCTTTTCCTTTACCATATTTCTCACCAGTTTTATCCCAAAGAATCGTAATAATATTCCCGTGATACAACACATTATCCAAACAAAACCAATCCCATTTTTCCTGTGGAATCAACGGATTTACCTCAATTTTTTCATCTGCTCTTGGGCGTAAACCAACCAATCCCGTAATCATTAAATCGTTAAAAGTCGAATGGTTGTAATAACGGCTTCGCTCTCTGTCGCCCATCAGCCAATAACCTGTCTTTTCATCCAGATATTCTCCAATATAAGGTCTGCCACGATAGTATTGTGATTCGACATACAAATTCATTTGCTTGAAATAATCCGGTTTCGCAACAAAATTCTGGTCGTAATTGTTCAGAACATTTGCCAAAGCGGTTAAGGTTTGCGCTGTCGCAAAAGGCCAAATCGCTCCGTCCCACTCACAAGTTCCGGTTCCGTGGGTTCTAAAACGCGGACTTCTTCTCTCCGCCGTTGTCAAACCAAAAGGCGCCGAAAACCCTTTTTCATCCTTAATCTGCTCCCAGGCTTTTTCAAAACCTTTGCCTTTTTCCGGCAAATTAAAATACCACGGAATAAATCCGATTGCCTCTCTCACCTGAGCCAAAGTATCTTTCTCCGTAAAGGTTTCAAAGAATTCACTTTTCGGATTCCATAATTTGGTTTCTACTAATTGTTGCAATACATCGGCTTTGGCTTTAAATTTAGCCTCCGCTTCTTTGTCGGCTTTCATCGATGCCATTTTCGAAATAGCCATGGCATTTCCGTACATATAACTATTGATCGTTGGTCTTGCATTTTGAACTTTACGCCCGCCACTCAATGATTCTTCCATTCCGTCTTTCACGTCATGTTGCCAAAACAAACCATCTTTGCGCTGACGGTCTTTTTCCCAAACCGCATAATCCGTAACCATATCCGGGTACATATCCAACAAGAATTTTTCATCCTTATTCACCAAATAACGATTGTACAAGGCATCAGCAGTCCAACTGCTGAATTTATACAACTTGTTCATCGGTTTTCCCTCATTGCCACGGTACCAAATTTTCACATCCTGCTCAATGTACTGCGGATCGTGCACCCAACGGAATTCGTTGATGTGATGTCCCACGGCACAGGCAATCAAATTGTATTTATCGGCATAGGAACGATCCACCAAAAACTCGGTAATTCCGAAACCAAGTGGTGTTTTTTTGATGTGTTTTCGAGCCGTCCACCAACGATAATAATAAATCTCCTCAAAATTCTGCTGTGGACATTCAAACAACGGAATGTTCTTTTCCATCCAAGTCCACGCACTGTCATTGGGAATCGCAAATTTCAAATTCTCATCTTCCATCGTGTTGAAATACTCCACATAATGCTTAAAATTATCCGCTTTTAAAACGACTGCTTTGCTTTTTTGCGAATGCCCCGCTCCTGATTTACAACTGCTGTTCAAAGCTGAAATCAGGATTATAAAAGCTATTATTTTGTATTTAAAATTCATATTCAAATTATTTTAATTTTTTGGGCGTGACCCTTCGTGAAAAACTACGGGTCGTGCTGTACGTTCCCGCTTCCCGATGAAAAATCGGGAGAGCTCCACTGCCATCACTCACGCGGACACAATATTCGTTTTTAAGATCTAAATTCTAATTCCCATAAAAAGTAAAAGTCTCCCCGGCTTTCATCTCCACATCATATTCATTGTACTTCGGCAATTGTACTTTAGGCAATTTTGCTTCTTTAGAGACAATTGGCTTTTTCACTTTCACATCATAAAACAACGGATTCGGGTTTTTCCCTTTTGCTTTTTTAATATTTATACCTTTTTCAGGTCTAGACTTATATACATGATAAGGTAGTACTCCCAACAATTGAGGACTTGAAGCCTGCCTTCCATCATTTGAAACATATGTAAAATGTTCGGTAGTAAGTGTGTTTTCTAAACGCAATCTACAATTCCCTCCTATTTTTGAATGGATTTGCACCATATAAACTTTATTGTTTTTCCAAATCATATTGATCACAAAACCACCTCGGGTTACCAAACCTTTGATGCTTCCGTCTTTCCAAACCGTTGGCAAAGCCGGCAATAAATGAATGGCATCTTCCTGACTCTGCATCAGCATTTCGGCGATTCCGGCGGTACAGCCAAAGTTTCCGTCAATCTGAAACGGCTGGTGTGCATCGAGCATATTTGGGTAAGTCCCTCCGCCTTTTCTTTGGTCAGCAGTTACCAAATGCAATTGATCCTGAATCAATTTGTAGGCGTGATTTCCATCCAATAATCGTGCCCATAAATTTACTTTCCAGCCCATTGACCAGCCCGTAGATTCGTCGGTTCTGTAAATCAGAGATTGTTTGGCCGCCTCGAATAATTCAGGTGTTTTGATGGGCGAAATCTGGTTGCTTGGAAACAATCCGTACAAATGCGAAACATGACGGTGATTGTCTTTCGGGTTGTCCCAATCGTCCTGCCATTCCTGCAACTGACTGTGTTTACCCACTTTCATCGGAGGCATTTTGGCCAATGCTTCACTTAATTTTTTAGTGTAATTTTCATCCGGAGCAACCAGTTTTGATGCTTTAATCACATTCGAAAACAAATCAAAAACCAACTGATTGTCCATCGTGGTTCCAGAAGCAATAGTCGATTTTCCATCTTCTCCTGCATGAGTATTTTCAGGCGAACTCGATGGAACCACCACCAAATAACCCGTATTCGGATCCATAATCATAAAATCTAGGAAGAAGTCGGCTGCTCCTTTCATTATCGGATAAATTTCTGTCAAATATTTTTTATCGCCAGAATACAAATAACGCTCCCACAAATCCTGACAAACCCAGGCGCCACCCGTAGGCCACATTCCCGAAGCAGCCGAATCAACCGGAGCAGTCACGCGCCAAATATCAGTGTTGTGGTGCAACACCCAACCGCTGGCATTGTACATCATCTTCGCAGTTTCAGCACCGGTAACACTCAACTCTTTTGCCATCTGAATAAAAGGCTCGTGCATTTCGGATAAATTGGTTACCTCAGCTGGCCAATAATTCATCTCGGCATTGATGTTGGTCGTGTATTTACTGTCCCAAGGAGGCGAAACCATATCGTTCCAAATTCCTTGCAAATTGGCTGGCTGACCTCCCGGTTGTGAACTTGAAATCAACAAATAACGTCCAAACTGAAAATACATCGCTGCCAATTGTGGGTCGAATTCTTTTTTGAAATCACGAATACGCTCGTCTGTTGGTTTTTTGATATTATCATTTGACCCTAAATCCAAACTTACACGGTTAAAATATTTTTGGTAAAAAGCAACATGATCCTTTTTTATCGTTTCGAAGGATTTTGGCAAAGCTTTCTCCAAATACGATTTGCATTTTGGCGTTTGGTTTTCGTCCAAAGTTTTATAATCCACAAAATTGGTCGCAATCGAAATGTATAAAGTCGCTTCATCGGCGCCATTGATGCTCAAAACACCATTTTTGGAAGTGACTTTCCCGCCTTGGGTTTGAACGGCTAAACGGCCTTCAAATTTCACTTTCCCCTTAACCCCTTCAAAATTGGTTCCGGTTCCGGTCATTACAATTTCGCTGTTTTCCGAAAAAGAAGTTGTTTTATCAATCGGACTGTTCATCATCACATTACAAGTGATTTTTCCGGCCTTGCTGGCCGATAATTTCACAGCAATAACCTGATCGGAAAAGGCAGTCAAAACTTCTCTTTTATAGATTACGCCATCCACTTCATATTGCACCGAAGCCGTAGCATTGGCAATATCCAAGTCACGGTAATAATTTTTATAATCGTTGTGTCCGTTGAACGAAATGTACACGCTTCCAAACGTCTGATACGGCATTCCGTCATTGGTTTGCGACATGATATCACGGGTTGCCAAATCCTGTGCTTCTTTGAATTTCCCTTCAAAAACAAGTTGTCTTACTTTTGGCAAAGCCTCAATTGATTTGGTGTGGGCGTTGCTGTTTGGCGAACCTGCCCAAATGGTTTCTTCGTTCAATTGTAAACGCTCGATTGACGGATCACCAAAAACCATTGCCCCCAATCGGCCATTACCCAAAGGCAAAGCTTCGTTCCAAATGGCAGCGGGTTTGTTATACCTAAGTTTTAGTTCGCTGTTGTTTTGCGCCGTTACGGCAAAAGAAACAAGACCGAAACAGATTGCTGTAATTTTACTTTTTAACTTCATGTTTTTTCAAATTATTTAGGTCGTTCCTACGGAACTTTTGTATGTATTTACTTTTTTTCTACAAACAGTGCGTCCCTCCGGGACTGTAGCAACAATAGATTCGAAAAATTAGCTCCGTAGGAGCGACCTGTTCCTAATCCGTTCAAATTTCTATCGCTCTGTTTGTCATTCCGTAGGAATCTCACGTTAGTTACTCACCTTGCTGAGATTCCTCCGGAATGACAAGATTGTGTAAAAAATCAATTCGTGAATTCCTGGCTATTCTTTTTTACTTCTTAACCTCATAAACCTTCAGATTTTTTTCTCCGAACATTTCATATAATTTGTTGATGTCTTTCAATGCATTTTTAGGCAAATTTTCGGCTTTGTTGCCAAAAACATATAACTTTTCATAAGGTTCAATCACACAAGTTGACTCGTCGATTTCGCCTTTGGCATTTTTCACTTTATTCAAATCCAAACCTAAATACTTAGCCATGAACGGATACAAAGCCATACGTTTTGAAACTCCGAAATCATGTCCTTCGCTGGCTAGATGAACATTCTCCACCAACTCTTTTTTTCCGTACAATCCGTAAGTTCTTTGGATAAAAGGGAATTCCAATTCAGGAACGGCCAATGTCCAATCTTTTCCGTCAGAAACAATCAATTGTCGTTTTGGTGCCATCATGGCCGAAATCTCCGCATTATTAGTTCCGTTTCCGCAGAGGTGAAGTCCACGACCGCTCTCGCACGGACAACCACCGGAAAAATGGCAGGAAACCATTACCACCGGAGCCGTAACCGTAATCCTGTCGTCTAAAGCGCCCAAAAACATCGTATGCGAACCTCCGCCCGAACCGCCTGTAACGCCAACACGTGACATATCAACATTTTTTTGGGTCGCTAAATAGTCCAACAATCGCATTCCGCTCAACACCTGAACGGTCGAGGCAATGCTGTTTCGATGTGTTTCGGTTGGAAATTGCAATAAGGATTCGCCCCAAGCGAACAAATCGTAACTCACCACGATGGCGCCCATTTTGGCCATTATCGCACAACGGTATTGTTCGTCTTTTCGGTATCTACCATCACCAAAATGCCCGTCGGGAGTTAAGATAACCGCTGATTTTTTGTTTAAAGGATACGGTTTGTAGATAGACCCTGTTGTATAAACGCCCGGAAGAATTTCCAACGCGATATTCTCCACGCTATAATCTTTGTAAATTCTTTTAGGGTTCAAAATAGGTTTTGACTTTGGCATCGCAGGTGCTTTGTCCAAACCAAAAGACGCAATCATACAGGCTTTGATTTCTTTTTTTCGGGCTTCCCAATCGGAAACATTCGAATATAAAGTGGTCAAATAATCCAAACGCTCTTTGCCTTTATCGACTGAAACTTTGTGGTTTTCATATTTTCGGATTTGGTATTTTCCATCCGGCTGTTTGAAATAAGTCAGCTCAAATGGCACTAAAATATTGGCCAAAGAAACTTCCAGATTGCCTTGCTCAATTCGCCAATCGGCATAGTCCAATTCTTTTCCTTTCAACAAACCTCTGTCATCGATAACGGTTATATGAAAAATGGTTTCAATTTTTTTCATAGTTTCGGTCACCGGTTTTCTAAAATTAGTATCCGATGTGCTTTGCGCGTTCGAAAACGCCAAACTAAAGATTGTGACTAGTAAAGTAAGTGGTAGGTTTTTTAAATTTTTCATTTGTTAATTATTGTAATTTCTTTTCTGACCTAATATTTTTAAAAACATAAGTGTTCGGAAGAGTTCGACAAGTATTTTGCCTTGCTTAGTCTGTCTTGTCATTCCAGAGGTATCTCACGTTAGTTGTTCACGTTGCTGAGATTCCTACGTAATGACAAACTGACTAAAAAAATAATCAAAATCAGCTTAATACTTAATTCTTAAAACTTAATACTTTTTTATAATTTACATTCTATTGTATAAATTCCTGAACCCAATTTCAAAGTGGATTTCTTTTGATTTTCATCAAAACCCAGATTGGATTTCTCTGCCGATTTCGCGTTTACCGTAATCGCTGTATCTTTTGAAACAGGAAATTTTATGGTCGCCGATGTATTGGCAGGAATCTCCACTTTCAGAATTAATTTCCCCTCTTTTTTCTCCCAAGCCGAAGCTATTTTTCCGTAAATCGATTGGTATGTCGCTTTCGCAAAAGTCATATCGCCCACAATTTCGGGTTGGATAAAGAAATGTTTGAAACCCGGATTATTTTCGTCAGGACGAATTCCGGCTAAACTTTGGTAAAACCATTCCTCAATTTGTCCCATCATAAAGTGATTCCACGAATTTCCTTTGCGCGGATCCCATTGCTCGGTCAAAGTCGTCAAACCAAATTTTATCTGAAAACCATAACCCGGCGCATCGTAATGATTGTTCATTTTGTACATCGTTTCATTTTCGCCGTTTTGAGCCAAAGCTTGGAACAAATAACGGTTTCCAACATCGCCCGTTGTCAATCGGTCGCCTTTGGCTTTGATGTCAGCCAATAAATTTTGCATCACCGCCTGTTTGTATTGCGGTTCTACGATATCCATAAAAACGGGAACCGCATTGCTGAACTGGCTGTTGGTTCCGTATTGTTTGGTTTCTGCATTAAAAAATTTGTCATTAAAAGCCTTTTTAATGTCCGAAGCCAAAGTTTCGTATTTAGCAATATCATCCGTTTTGTTTAATAATTTGGAGGCTTTTGCCAATAAACTCGCTCCATAAAAATAATGCGAAGTGGCCGAAAGTGCAATCGGACTGTTCTTGGAATAACCTGCCGGATGCGTTCCATAATCGTACCAATCACCCAATCCGTGAGAAACGATATGATCAGTGGCTTTGGTTCCTAAATAATCCACATATTTTTTCATTACGGGATAATATTTTTCGATTAACGAAGCATCGCCGTAATATTCGTAATACATCCAAGGCAGAATCACGCCAGTCACACCCCATTCCGGTGAATCGGTAAAATCACCACCGAAAACCACATATTCGGGAACGATGGTCGGAATTAATCCACTGTCACGTTGTGAATCCGAAATGTTTTGCATCGTCGCCGGAATAAAACTTTCCAGATTGTAATTGAACATTAATCCCGGCCCATTCAAATGAATTTCCTCAATCCAGCCCAATTTTTCACGTTGCGGACAATCGGTGAAAACGCTTTGGAAATTACTTTTTATAGCATTATTAATCAGTACATGGGCTTTATTGAAAATATCATTGGAACATTCAAAAGTTCCCGCTTCGCCAGCCGAATTATAAATGAAATTCGATTTTAAATCCACCAATGTCGGCAGATTTTTGTTCTTATCTTCTTTATAATTGATGTTCTCAATCTGTACATATTGAAAACCATAATAACTGAATTTTGGCGTCCATTCTTCAACGCCTTCTCCTTTCAACGTATAGTCATAATAATACGGTTTTCCTGTTTTTCCCTGTCCAACCGTTCCGTCTTCATTTAAACTTTCGCCTACCCAAACACGAACGGTTTGTCCTTTTTTTCCTTTGACTTTTATGGTCGTGAATCCCGAAAGATTCTGCCCCATATTGAAAACGTAGAAATTAGGTTTCAGCTCTTTTGCTTCCTTAACCTCGTATTGTTTTTGGATTGTAATTGGTGTTGTGGTCTGTGGCCTCAAAGTTCCTTTCGGCGCTTCCTGAACAACTACTTTTTTCCAGGTCGAATCATTAAATCCTTTTGCGTTCCAACCTTTTTGTTCCAAATTGGCATTGTAATCCTCGCCCCCGAAAATACTGTTATAAGTAATCGGACTTTTGGTGTATTTCCAACTTTCATCCGATTTTATGATTGACTCCGAGCCGTCTTTATAAATCACTTTCATTTTGAAAAATAAAGTCGGTGGCCCAAAACTCACATAGAATTTAGAATAGCGCTCGGAAAGTGTATTGTACATTCCGTTTCCTAACAAAACACCAATTACATTTTCGCCTTTCTGCAATTGATTCGCCGATAATTCATAGGTGTTGTAATTGACGGTTTTGTCGTAGTCCGTCCACAAAGGCGCAAACTCGCTGATGCCAATTTTCTTTCCGTTGATGGTTAATTCATAATGTCCCAAACCGGAAATATAAACTATGGCTTCTTTGATTTCTTTAGTTACCGAAAACGGTTTGCGAAGCATAATGCTTCTGCGGGACAACGAATCCGAAGCATTGATTAAAGCATTCTTTTTTTCTCTGTTAAAAGTGGCGGTGTGGTAATTTCGGCCTTCCGGCAAATGACTGTCAGCTTTGGTAATCGCTCCAATCCAAATAGGATTTAATGCTGATGTGGAAGGTGCGATTCGGAAAGAAGCTGTTTTACTCCAAGCAGAAGCTTTGTCTTTTTGATTCCAAACTTTTACTTTCCAGAAATATTTGGTTTCGTTTTTTAATGGAGTTCCGCTGTAGGTAATTTGAAGATTTTTATTGGAAACTACTTTTCCGCTGTTCCAAATATTGCCTTGGTCTTTTTTTAGTTTCTCTTCGGAAGAAGCTACTAAAATCTGATAAGCAGATTGGGATACATTTGATTCTTTTGAAACCAATTGCCAGCTCAATCTTGGTTGATTGGTGTTTACCGCCAATGGATTTATACCCATTTCGCACTTTAATTGCTCGGCAGAAATTTGTCCGTTGGAAATGAAAGTTACTAAAAGACAAATCGAGAATAATATATTTTTACAAAGCTTCACGTTATATATTTTTTTTAGCCACGAATTCACAAATTATTCTTTTTTATATTCGTGAATTCGTGGCGATATTTTTTCTACAATTTCGTCGTAACCAATGATTTTATATTAAAAACCGCCTCCGGGATCAATTTTCCTGTATCCGGTAAATCAACAAAATCCGGTGTGTCTGGTTCTGTGTCGGCATTTGGTGTGTAACGCTGATCGCCTGTGCGAAACATTATTCTTGAAATACCATCAACTGGAGCATAAAATATCTTGAAAGTTTCCTTACTGTCATTCACTTTTATAGTATAAGAACGGGAAGTGACATCCAGTTTTACGGCAACAGTATATTCTTTTCCGGCCTCATATTTGCCAATTCCACCGTGACGGGCGCCATGCTTCACTTTTATTTCCCCATCCGAATCGAAAACGATACGGATTGCAGGAAGTCCTTGTTTGTTTTGGAATTCAACTTGCAATAATCCGTGATTATTTTGTTCCGGTTTTACGGTGAAAGTGGCTTCCATTTTTTGTGCAAACGGAATCACACGTTCGGCACGGGAGTAGTCAAAATAATCCTGATCTCTTAAAGCTAGCCATTTTTTACCGTCTGTTTTCTTTTCGATTTTTGTGGATGCCCAGGATAAATCGTAGGTGTTCCATAATTTTAATTCTTCTCCGTTTGGCATATCATTGAAAACATCATTGGCGTTTTCTTTCACTTCGCTAGTCACGGGAACCGGAACAGAAGCCACCCAAATATCTTCTTTGTTGACGCTGTAACTTACCCAAAGTTTTCCGTCAGGTGGAGTTCCGTTGCCTTCGAGAATTCCGCGAACGTATTGCGGTCCGGCCGATTTGTAGTTTCCGCCGTATCGCATCGGACTTACCTCGCCATGCACCAATAATAAATCCTTGTAATTCAGTCCGTCATCGCTGGTGGATATTGCCAATGGCCAACGGTATTCTGATGGATTGTAAACGGTTGCATAACGATTATCGGAGGTTTTTTGTCCCCAGATTTTCGCATTGCTGTTTACAAATCCCGGTGCTCTTAACGGCGTGTATTCCCAAGTTTTGCCTTCGTCTTTACTTAGAGATGTCAAAGCAAATTTCCATAAACCGACTACGTTTCCGTTTGGCAAATGGTAATAATTGAAGGCTTTATATTGTTTTTTTAATGGAATCAAAGCGTCATCTCTGTCGGCTTCTTCGACCCATTGTTGCATCAGTAAAGGTTTTGACATTAACTCATCACAGGCTTTGATGAATTTTTTGTCTTTGCTTTTGGTATAAAATGGAAATGTGGTTGGCAACGGGTTTCCGGTTTTATTGTATCGGATAAAATAAATTGGACCATACGTTCCGTCTTTATAAATTTCTCTAATTACACGACCAATTCCTTTTCCGTCATTCGGGTCATCTTTTTTGTCCAAGGCAACTCCGTAATAACCGGTTGCCAGTAATCTGTTGTCGGAGGAAACATAGAATCCCATTCGCTGGTGCATAATGGCATCGATGTTTTTGGCAAAGCCTTCAACTCCTTCTTTTTTGAAGCCGTCGGGAACGTGATAAATAGGAAAAAGCACGGCTGGCTTTGTCCAGTTTACACCGTCTTTTGAGGTCATCATAAAAGTCTGGCTCGGCGGAATGTGTTCTCCGGATGGGTCGCTTAAATAATGTAGGTAAAATGTATTGTTCCAATACGCCATCATCGACTGGTGGTTGTACGTCCAGCCAAATCCGTCTGCTTTTTCCGGATGTTCACGGCTGGCACGCATAATCTGCGTTGCGTGGACACCAACCGCTGGACTCAATTGCCCGTGATGGTAATCGATATTAGAAAGTGTTTTGCCTGTATATCGTATTGTGTCTTGTTGTGCCTGCGCCGAATTGACTGCGACACAGCTTAACAAAATGGCTGTTGCTGATACGATATTGGTTTTTATGTTTTGAAATGCAATCATTATTTTCAACTTTTTATCTGCTTGATCTGCTAAATCTGCGTGAAAAAATTTACTCTCGCAGATTTAACAGATTTAGCAGATTATTTTTTATTTCTTTTCAATCAATCCTTTTAGAACGGCTTCGGAAATTGTTGTTATTGTTCCGTGTTTGTGTCCTTCTGGTAATTTTATTTTTGAGGAAACATCTTCGAATTTTACAAAATCGGAAGTTCTTAAGGCTTTGTAATTTTTGGATCCATAGTTGTCATAATACAGCAACCAGTTTTTGCCGACTTTCACCACCGTTGGTCCTTCTGATAAGTATTCTGTCAAGGGTTTTGATCTTTTTTCGAATGGCCCTAATGGTGATTTTCCGAAAGCTACTTCTATGTTTCGCATTGGTCTGGTGTTGTCTTTTAGAACTAACACATAATCCTTTTTGCCTTTTTTTACAATTACACAATCAATCACGCTGAAACCTGGGTCGTAATATAATTTGGTATCGGAAAAGATTTTGAAATCTTTTGTCGTTACGTAATACATACGGTGGTTGTTTTTCTCGTTTTCTACTCCTTTTTCGAATCGGAATGGAATTGTCGAAGCCCAGATAATGATGTATTCTTTTTTGACATCATCATAAAAAATCTCGGGCGCCCACACGTTTACGACTTCAGGTTCGTGTTTCATTACGGGAATGTATTCCTGTTTTGACCAATGAATTAAATCTTTGGAACTGGCGTATCCGAAACCATTTCCGCCTTTCCAGTCGGTTGTCCAGACCATATGATAGGTTCCGTCTGCGCCTCTAGTAATTGATGGGTCACGCATGATTTTGCTCGCACCGATTTCGGGTTTCAGGAATGATCCTTCCAAACCTTTCCAGTTGTAGCCGTCTTCGCTGTAGGCCAGATACAAACCTTCGGTAGCGGGTTCCCTAAAAGAAGTGAAAAGGAAAATTTCTTTCTTCTTTTGGGAATAGCTGACAGCGAAAAGTGAAAGCGTTAGTATGATGAATATTTTTTTCATTGTTATTGGTTTAATCTTTGTCAAAGTTTTGAACTTTGACAAAGATGTTTAAACACGAATCTTTATTATATTTTCCTTTTTGGATGATTTCTAAAAAGCAAAATGTTTCTCTTTAGCCCCGATCGAAGTGAAAATCCTTTTGTGCCGGGGTTCTGCGCAAAAGATTACTTCACTATACTTTTATTTTCATCGGAGTTCAGTGAACTTCGTTTGTAACGGAAAGCGGGACGATGTTTCCTAAAATGCCCAATGTTTCTGCTCCTGAAAATAATTACGTTATTCTGTAATTGCTTTTTTATTCAGGTCTTTTCCTTTTTTCACAACTGTAGTCACATTGTTGAACACATTGTTTTTAAGGAAGATATTTTTGGTATCTTTTCCGTTTGCTTCGATGAAAATATCGGTGGCGTTGAATGGAAAATTGTTGTTGATCATTATGTTCGAGGCGTTGTCGATTTTGATAACCGGAACTCCTTTTATCGGTGTCGATGAACCTACGTTGTCCATAATCAGGTTTTTGGAATCGCTGATTTTGAAAGAAGAACCTACGGTTGCATTGACTTTTACATCGTGAAATTCTACATCGGTCGCCGTGTTTATGGTGAAGCCTTCCTTGCCATCCATATTGATGTTAGAGAAGGTGATGTTCTGAATTGGCATTTCAACGATTCCGCGAACGAATCCGGCTTTATTTACGTTTCCGCCCGTCACATTGCTTATGTGGATGTTTCTGAAAATCGGCGTGCGTTCGCTAACGGGCTCAACGGGATTGTCTTTGTCGTAGAAAAGGTCCAGAATAATGGCTTCTTCCTTGATGTTTTTCATCACGATATTGTCGACGCGAATGTCTTCTACAACTCCGCCACGACCACGAGCGGCTTTGATACGGATTCCGCGATCGGTTCCGTCAAAAACACAGTTGGATATCGTGATTTTTTTGATTCCGCCTGACATTTCGCTTCCGATTACGACACCACCGTGACCGCTTAACATGGTACAGTTGGTGATCGTCACATTTTCGGTTGCTTTTCCGTATTTACGGCCGTCTGCATCGCGACCCGATTTGATGGTAATACAGTCGTCGCCCACGCTGATGTGGCAGTTAGAAATGTGAACGTTGGTGCAGGACGAAGGGTTGATTCCGTCTGTGTTTGGGGAATGTGGGTTATTAATTGTAATTCCCGTTATGGTTACATTGTCGCAGAATTCAGGATTTATAGTCCAAAAAGGGGAATTTTTGAAGGTTACGCCTTCGATTAAAATATTCTTGCAATTGTAGGCCTGAAAAAAAGATGGCCTGAAAAAGTGTTTGTCTATCGTTCTTTTATAGTAAGGCTCATAGACGATTCCTTTGTTTTGTTCGGTCCACATTTTTTGGTATTTGGTTTCGGGAATTGGACCTTTGGCGGTTTCGATTCGGTACACTTCATTCCACCACGCTTTGCCTTGTCCGTCGATTACGCCTCTTCCTTTGATGGTGATGTTTTCGACGTCTTTGGCATAAAATAATGGGGAGAATGACTGCATCACGATTCCTTCGTAACGCATTTCTACATACGGAAGGTAATCATCGAAATTCTCTGAAAATTTTAAAAGCGCACCTGAATCTAAATGGATGGTGATGTTGCTTTTTAGTTTTAAAGCTCCGGTTAAATATTCTCCGGCTGGGAAAAAGATGGTTCCGCCTCCGTTTTTAGATGCTTTTTCGATGGCGCCTTGAATGGCTTCAGTGCATTTTATCCCTTTGTTGTTTCCGCCTTCGTTAAGGATGTTTAACCAGCCGTCATTTGCGAAAGCGGTGTTGAATCCGGTTATGAAGAAGAGTATTATTATGATGTTTTTGATTTTCATATTGATATTTTTTAGCACGCAGATTTTGCGGATTTAGCAGATTTTTTTATTCCTCAGATTCTAAAATAAGTACCCAATCATTGCCATCTTCTTTTTTACCTGTTGGTTGAAATTCCTGAACACCTTTGTTTTTGAATTTCCCAATATATTTCTCTTCACCATTTCTTGGATTATACCAGCTTGCGATAACATTATCTCCTAAAATTTTCCCCATATTAATAGCCATTTTTCTACCATTGTATGTATAAATCAACGCATAACTAACCCCTCTTGTTCCAACCAAATAATCATATTTTTTACCTTGATTTGCAATTAAGGTTTGATCCGGAATACGATCTAAATAATCATGCTTTAACATCAAATTTTTAATGTGTACCATCTGTCCGGCTCCCGGCGCATTAATAGCATCATTCCATAATTCTTTGTTGCCGTAGGCTGGATTGTCGCCTTTTCTGAACATTTGCATTACGGCATTGTGTCCGTAAGTGTAACCTGCTCCGCCTGCAAAAACGGACCAGTATCCATAGCGTCTTACATCACTAGCGGTCCATTTTGGCTGTAACGTATCGTGAAGACCGTGTGGAATTCCTTCGTATGATGGTTCTCCGTCAAGGGTTGGCTTTGTTGGTTTTAAATCCCAGTCTCTCTGAACGAATTTGAAATTGTCTTCTTTGAATGAATTTTTCAAAGTATCCTGATCGTATCTTCTGTGCCCTGATTGGAACATATTGAAATCCAGCCAGCTTGCATTATGAAAATTCTCTGATGAATCGGTTCTTCCGAATGGGTGAAAAGTCACTAACTGATCCGGGTTACTGGTTTTTAAAATACTTCCGAGTGCGTTCCAGATGTCCTGAAATTTATCTCCGTAGGTATCGCCACCGTTCAGCCAGATTACATTCGTTTTGTTTTTATATCGGTCGGCTAAAAACTTGGCGTATTTTTCAACATCAGCTTTCGTTACTTTGCTTTTAGCACTGCTAATATTAGTTCCCCAAACCGGAACCATTGCCAGATAGATTCCGTTTTTTTGTGCTACTTCCAAGGTGTAATCTATGTGGTCCCAATAATCGTATTCGGGAGCATTGTTTGGATCGTTGCCCGGTGAAGTAATCTGATGTGACAAATTATCATTCATTAATGCCTGATCGCCATAAGCATTTACAGCATTCACATTATGCAAAACCATTACCTGAACGACATTGAATCCTTTTGCTTTTCGGTCTTCTAAATATTTAACAACACCTTCTCTGTCCAGTTTTCCGAATGTCAGCCAGCCTGTATCGCCTAACCAAAAGAAAGGTTTTCCATCTTCGGTAACAAAATAATGTTTGTTTTCGGAAACTTTGATTTTTGGTAAAGCTTTTGATTTGGCAGATTGAGAAAATCCGCTTTGTGCTGTCAACATCAGGCTTATGCTCAGGGCAAATAAGTTTTTCAGGTTCATTTTATTTTTATTTTGAATTGTGTTTTTGTTTTTTTGCCACAGATTAGAACGATTAAAATGATTTCTTTCTGGTCTGTGTATTTATTTTTTGCACGCAGATTGAGCAGATTTTTAAATCCGTGTAATCCTTTTAATCTGTGGCTAATTTTTCTTCACTACAAATAATACTTTTTCTTTGATTTCAGCCTGTGGAATTACCACTTGTTTTCCTCCGCTGATATTTGCTTTTTTAGTGATAGTTCCATTGGAAGCATTGATTGTATACACTTCGAAAGTTCCTTTATAATTTGATAAATCAATTGAAACATCCTGATCGTTTTTCAGATAAAAAAGATAGGCATTGCCTTTATTTTCCAGTGTCCATAACTTGTCTGAAAAAGTAGTTCCTTCTGCAAACTTCATACCAGCAAGGGCAGAATGAAAGGCAGAAAGTTCAATTTTTGGAACATTTGCCAATGAAGCTCCAGCCATTAGTGCCGGCCAGCCAAATCGCGGTGCTCCCATAGTTGAATATAAAACTGCTTTTTCCGGATATTTTTCACGATACTCGCGAACGGCTCTGTAAACCTGATCGTCTGTTTCTTTTCCGGTTTTGATTTTACGTGCGTGCTGGCGTGGGGCCAAATTTTTTCCGCCTTCCGGCGCATACAACGTTCCATCTTCTTTGTAATACCAATATCTGATATCAATTACGTCAACGGTTTTGGCTCTAGCACCATCATTTAAAATAGCATCCTGAACATCTTTTGTTGCACTTAGAACTATTTTGGATTCATTTTGATTCGACTTTTCATAATTAGCTATCACATCAATCCAAAATTGCATAAAGCTTAACGGACCTGTATATTCGGCACTTGTGAGTTGTAATACGTTAGCGTTATCTTTAAAGTTTTCCAGATTTTTTTCGATGAATGCAACGTGCAGTTTTCGAATGTCTGCATTTTTTACATCATAAAATTGTTCGGCAAGGAAAATCCTTTTGTCTCCTGCATACGGTGGTGGTTCAGGTAATCCTGTGGTGTTGATATTATTTGCTGGACGCCAAGGTGAACTTGCCCAATGTGCTCCGGCTTCTAAAATATTATGCTGAAAATAAGCTTCGTTTAAAAGTATCTTGTTTTTTTGCCCTGCTAATTCTGCAAAGGTTTTTAATCTGTTCCAATACCAAGCGTTGTATCTGGTCAAATCGTATTTGCTCAAATGATCCCAGGAAATTCCCTGACCGCTTCTGTCGAAAGGCTGTTCGTAGAAAGGTGCCCAAACATCGGCATCGATTCTTCGGATGCGTTCGTGATCGGCCATTCTTTGTTCGTACCAAAGCCCGTAATTATGGTCGATTGCCGATTTATTGTTTTCTACTAAATAGTTTACGGTTTTTTCCAGATTATCGGTATAACCAACTCCATAATGTCCCGGAACAAATCGGGTAATGTGCGGTCTTGATTTTGCGATTTCTGATTCACGCAAACTGCCTCTCCACCACGGTACATCAACAACTTCTCCGGTAATGACTCCTTTTGAAGTGGTTAGTAATCCATTTGTTAAAGTAATTTTATCAGTGTTTGTATTCGTAAGTGCATCGGTTTTTACTTCGTCAATTCGTTTTGCTTTGGCATAATCAATCGCAATTGGATTTCTTGCTGATGCTTTAGTGATAAACTCTTTTAAAGTTTCGTTTAATTTATAAGCTTCGGCCGTTAAAGCTGTAGCTTGTTCTATCGTCGGACTTGAAGAAGGTTCTGAACCTAAGTCCATAATCTGAGCATTCATCGGTAATTTACCAAGACGCTGTTCCAATAAAGCATAGAATAAACTTCTTGGGCTGATGTGATTGTTTACGTCTTTCCAATGTCCGTTTCCTGCCCATTGCGCCCAGACTCCAAATGCCCAGTTGTTGGCTGTTGGCGGACTGTAATTTTCTATTTTAGATGCCGAAGTTTCCCAGATGACGCTATTGGCAACATTCCAGCCTAAACCTCTTCCGTCCTGTTCTTTGTTTTTGAAACTGATAGCATTTCCGTCAATTAAGGAAACATCGAAAAGTATTCCGGTTGCCCAGCTTCCGACAGATCCGCTGAAACTATAAGGTTGATGTGATTCGCATTGTAAAAAAACATTGGGTCCTGCTGTCGCGTAACCTCCAACTACAAAATCATTGTATCCGAATTCAGAATAACATCTTTGAAACAAAGTCTGCTGTCCTTCGGTATAAAACGTATTTCTTCTGTGTGCTGCTATTTCCGAAATTGGATTTAAAGCCAGACAATCTTCAACAGTGATTCTTTTGGCCGTTTTTAAAATAGAAACCGCGCCGCCTGCAAACTGTTCAAAATTGACTTGTCGCACCCAAATATCTTCCGCATTTTCAATAGAAACTCCTGTCCATCTGTGCTGTTCGTCTTTTGGATTTGTAGTATCGTAATCTGATTTCAAAGTCAGGTTTTCAACTCCCACATTATTGATTCTTCCTGACCAGACATAATTTACGACAGTTGATTTTGATAATTCTTCATCCAAAGCATTGGTTAAAGGGGCATCGATTGTGATTTTATTTCCGTTTATAGCTGTAATTTCCCTGTCGGCACGAATCACGAAATCATCGGCTTTCCAGCCAATCCATCCGCTTTCTCCACCAAAATCATTCATTGACAAAAGATCAATCCATTTTTTAGAGATAGGTGTGTTGATTAAAACATGATCTCCTTTTTTGAAATTAGTGGCATTTTTTACTGCTAAAACAGTGGTTCCAAGTGGCGTGTAATTAGTTTCTAATTCGGTAGTTTCCTTAAAAACACGATTGTTTATTCCGCTAATATTGACAATCGCTTTTCTGTTGATTGTAGTTCCTAAAAATACCGTTCCGCTATTTCCTGAACCGCTTCCTCTTAGTACAATTCCGCTTTCCTTAATATTGATTTCGCCCGAAACTTTAAAGATTCCTTTGTCTAAAAGTACCGTTCCTTTAAAACCGTTTTTATCCGCTTTTAGTTTGGCAACATAATCTACAGCAGATTGGATTGTTTGGGTTGCATCGCCTTCAATATGTGGCACAAAAACTTTGATCGCTACATTTGGAATCCCCACCGAAGAAGCTTTATAACCTGCAAAAGAAAAATCGGGAATTTGGTTTCCTTTTGCATCAGCGGTACGTTCCAGTTTTCCTTCTTTGGATTTTGCAATATCGGGAAATGTGTTTTGTGCGGTGCTGATATTAATATTGAAAAGCAGAACGAAACCAGACAAAATGATTTTATCTCTTTGAAAGGAAATCGTGTTTTTTAGCTGATTGAAGTTCATTCTATTTTTATTTTTTTAGAAGAAAGAGACAAGAAGCAAGAGTTTAAATTTACATCAAATATCTTGCTTCTTACCTCTATTCTCTATACTTACTGCAATAAAACTTTCGATAAAGTATCTGTATTATTTTCAGATTTTGTCCAGTCTGTTTTACTGTTTGGGTCGATTCCGTTGAAATATTTCTCCAAATTAGTATATCCGTCGCCATTCAAATCTTTATTAGCATCGGAAGCATCGTTTGGATTCAAACCATATTTCTTTTCCCAAACATCAGGAATTCCGTCACTGTCTGAATCTTTATAAGCTTTTCCTTTGTATTCAGGATAACCGCCAACCTGATTCGGATGCGTTATGATTCCTTTTTTATACGAATCGGCAGGTAATCTTCTTTTAATAAACTCTTTACCGATTGTATTTTCCAAACCGTCTTTCACCTCGATTTTACCCGTGCGAACCTGTTTAATCACTCTTTCATCAACTGCATCACGTTTCGGCAAAGTCGCTCCTGCATTTTCTAAAACAAAATCGTAAGCTTGTTCCGCTTTCATAATGGTAATTGGTGGCGTTGCGAAAGCTTTATTTTGTTTAATTTGTGCCAAAAAATCTTTGGTTGCTTCTGCTGATTGATCTTCCAATTGTACTCCTCCGTTCCAGTTATCGGCCGTTACTTCAGGAGAACCTACTATATAATTTCCATCGACAAAAGCTTTTCCATACTGTTTTGGACTGATATAACCTGATTCCGGTTTGATGATTCTATAGCGAATCGGCTGATCGGTTGGTGTAATTGGTCCCGGTTTGAAATAATTATTGATAATGTTGTATTGCGAACGATAATCACCACCGTCTAAAGTACGATTCCACCAATTGAAAACCACATTATTCACAAAATTAAAACTTCCATACATTCCAACTGAAGCATTACGTGAAATATTATCGGCCCATAAATTGCGGATAAACATACTATTTAAACCGCCAATAGTACTTCCGAAAGCGTGATTATAAGTATCCAATCCTTCAGCAGAAATCGTGTTTTGAATGGTAACATTCACCGCAGGCAGTTTCTCTAATTTTGATTTTTCATTTGCTTGAAATTGATGACGGTATAATGAAATATTTTCATCCAATCCCCAACTCATCGAACAATGGTCAATAATTACATTTCCGATTACATTTCCACCCAAAGCATCATCGCGACGGGTCACTTCGGTTTCTCCACGGCGAAAACGCATATAGCGGATGATAATATCGTGGGTATCCAACAACACCGATTCTCCCGCTACGCAAATTCCGTCACCCGGAGCAGTTTGACCTGCAATCGTAATATAAGGTGCACGAACAGTAATTGGTTTTTTCAGACGAATGATTCCCGAAACGTTAAACACCACGGTACGAGCTCCAACCGCTTCGAGTGCTTCACGCAAAGTTCCTTTTCCGCTATCTTCCAAACTCGTCACAACGAAAATTTTTCCGCCACGACCTCCTGGAGTTTGCGCTCCTCCACCCATTGCTCCCGGAAAAGCAGGGATATCAGAATGAACCAAATCAGTTGGCAATGCCGCCCAAGGCACATAAGGACGTCCTTGCAAGGATTCGGCTTTGATGATGTATTCGTTGGCTTTCCAAATCTGATCCAGACGCTCACTTTCGGCCTTCATCATGGCATCCGTTTTTTCCTGAAGCGGTTTTGGAATATCAGGATACTGAGCATAAGCTGATGAAAAAAGAGAACAAAAGGAAGCTATTATAATTGTTCTTCTGAGGGCGGTCTTTTGGAAATTGTTTTGCATGAGTTAGTCTGAAATTTATAAGTTAGACTAGTTTGATACTATTGTTGACAAAAGGTTTAACTTAAAAATGTTAAAATTACACTTATTATTTAAAATAGCAGTTATTCCTTCTTTTTATTCTTTTCTTTTTCTGCAATACGTTTATTCCAGCCTTCACGTTCTTTGGTCAAATCATAACCTTCTTTAGACAAATAATTATTGATTCTTCCTTTGTATTTACCAAACCAAGCATGCTTTTCTTTTGATGAACCACCATCCATGGCGTGCTCTCTTGCTTCAACTAAAGCATCATAAATATATTTTTTTTGAGCTTCAGTCAAAGTAGGAATCATATCATTATAAGCCGTTACTGTAATTGGAAGTACCCCATAAGTCATTCCATCTTTTACCTCGGTAATTTTTGCTTCACTTAATTGTGTTCCTAATTTTTTCAAATAAGATTTATGCAGTTTGTCAATTGATTTATCAGCATCCGTCTTCAGCTTATCAATTTTTTCATTTTGTTTTTCTTTCGATAAACTACTGTCAACTTTTACCTTTTTGATTTCAGCGTCTCTTCCGTCATGAATTTTGCTCAAATCTCGGAACTGCTGTGCAATAATATTGGTTACTGCGGTTTCTTTTTGTTTATCATTCAAGGCTAAATTTTCGACAATTTTAGCTGCTCTTTCATTGGTAACCTTGACATATTCCGGATCTGCGTATTGTTGTGCACTTAGCTTACAAAAAGCAAAAAGTAAAAATAGCAGACTTAATTTTTTTATTGTTTTCATCTTATTTATTATTTTAATCTAAAGTCAAAGGTCATAAAGTCAAAAGTTTTATCTCAGACTTTATGACCTAACTTCATTTTTAATTTAAATCTAGCAAAGGTCTCACCAAAGTTTCTTTGTTATTGGCTAAATCTGTCCAGTCTACTTTGATTGCTGGGTTTACACCGTTGATATAATCTTCAATATTAGAATATCCATCACCGTTTAAATCTTTTTTAGCATCAGATGGATCTTTTGGATCTAAACCGTATTTTTTCTCCCAAGCATCCGGCATACCATCTTTGTCAGTATCTACATAAGGTTTTCCTTTGTATTCAGGATATCCTCCTACTTGCGAAATATCTGTGATGATTCCTTGTTTGTATGAATCAGCAGGTAAACGTCTGTGTTCAAACTGGTAGAATTCTTTTTTCTCTAATCCTTTTGCGTATTCCGGAACTCCGGTTTTCACGGTTCTTACGATTCTTTCGTCTACTTTATCTCTGATTGGCAAAGTGGCACCTACATTTTTAAGAACGAATTCATAAGCTTCGTCAGCTTTCATAATTTTAGAAAACCAAGGCATTGGGAAAGGTTTGTCACTTTTCATTTTATCGAAATAGGTTTTGGCTTCATCATAACCCATTAATTCCCCTTTTTTGTTTTCGATCTGAATACCACCATCCCAGTTATCTTTGGTTACTTTTTCGTTACCATTTACTATGTTTCCTGTTACGTACGCTCTACCAAAAACCATATAAGGCAGTTTGCTACGTCCTGATTCCGGTTTTAAGATTCTGTAGCTGATAGGCTCATTTAAGTTCGTTACAGGTCCCGGTTTGTAAAAGTTGTTGATGATATTATAGTTCGCTGTGTAATCACCACCATCTGTTGATCTGTTATACCAGTTGAAAACAACGTTATTTACAAAATTGAAAATTCCGTTCCAGCCGATAGACGGGTTTCTACCTGCATTGTTAGCCCACATATTTCTCATGAAAGAGCAGTTTTCTCCCCCTAAAGTGCTTCCGAAAGCATGATTGTACGTATCCAAAGCTTCTCCGAATAAACTATTTTGAATGGTAATGTTCACCGTACCCACTTTAACCTCAGGATAACCTGCGCCAGGATTGTACATGTGTCTGTACATAGACATATTTTCATCTAATCCCCAGGTTGCAGAAACGTGGTCAATCATGATATTTCCAACAGGATTTCCTCCAATAGCATCATCACGACGACCTACGAAAGTTTCTCCTCTACGGAAACGCATGTGCCTGATAACAACATCATGCGTGTCAATCCAAACTGATTCTCCTGCAACGCAAATTCCATCACCCGGAGCGGTCTGCCCTGCAATGGTAATGTAAGGAGCACGAATTATTAATGGACTCTTGATTCTGATAATCCCTGATACATTGAATACTACGATTCTGGCTCCACCCTGTTCACAGGCTTCACGTAAAGTTCCTGGTCCGCGGTCTTCTAAGCTTGTTACCACATATACATTTCCGCCACGTCCTCCAAAAGCGTACATACCTCCTCCTTCAGCTCCTGGAAAAGCAGGTATAGACGCCTGTGGTAAATCTGTTGGTCTTGATGCCCATGGAATAAAAGGTTTACCGTGTTTCGCTTCTTCTTCAATTACAACTAATGCTTTTTCCCAGGCCTCGTCAGAAAGTCTGTTCGCTTCTTTGATAATGGCGTCCTGCTGTGCCTTTATTTCAGGGCTTATTTTTGGGTATTGGGCAAAACATTTAATGCTTCCCAAAAGCAAAAGGGGTAATACAAATAATGCTGAATTTTTCATGTTAATTTTAATTTGGTAATTCGGTTTAAACAAATCACCTGTATCTTTTTGAGAGAATACAGGTGAAAAGCCTAAATTTTAATGTTAACGTTTTATTAAGATATTAAGAAAAATGCCTGAAAATATCAGGCATTTTTAGTTTATAAGTTATTCTTGGTAATTAAATGTTCCTTGTGAACCTGAAGCCCCATTCCAACCCACGGTTTGTGTTAACCAAAGATTCGATGCCAGCAAATCTTGTTTAAGTCCCATTATATAGTAATTTGGCTTAAAATCAATCTTAACAGGCTGATTATTAACATTATCCAGTGGAGTATTCAACTCTGTACGTTTTAAATTATTAGTATAAAAAGCGGCTAATAAATCTATTTGAGCTGCAAAATTAGATGCATCTGGATCAACAGAAATACCGGTACGTGCAGCAATAAGTGGGTCTGCATTAGAAGATGTTTTATTTTTATATTCTAAATAATATCCCGTACGCTGCGTTCCGTTCAGGGGAGTTACCCCTAATTTAGCACAAGTATTGTTTACTATTCCTGTAGGCGCATCATCACTATAAAGCATCCAACGCTGCACATCCCAATAACGTTTTCCTTCATATGCAAGTTCAACACGACGCTCATATAAACAAGCTTCAATTGCCGCATACTTACTAGTTAAAGTTCCTATTCCATAATTATTTGCTGATGAAATACCAACTCTGTTTCTAATTTTCCCTAAGTAAGATAAAGTATTTGGTATATCACCTTTAGCAGCATAACATTCAGCAATATTTAACAATAACTCTGCATAACGATATTCAAAAATATCAGTCCCTGAGAATTGGAAAGATGATGTATTGCTTTCCGTAGGATTAGACATTTTTCTAACAAAAGCAGGGCTATTTTCATTATTATTACCGCTGAAATAGAATTTATTACTGTTATCTACCCAACGATAAGCCCAAATAGTAGGCTGCGCTGCAGAAGTTAAAGTGTTAGTGTAAGGCCAGTAACTTCCGGAAAAAGCAAAAGTTCTGTAAAAACGAGGGTCACGTCCTTTAAAAAACAAAAATTCATCGTAACCATTAGAAACTGTAGGTCTTGAACCGTCTGCCATTGGAAACAAATCAATCATTTCCTTAGGTATCTCAGTTCCACCAGCACCTCCCTGACTTACCAAACGCATGCTTCGTTCCCATCCGTTATTAATAGTTACTGCACTACTACCGCTTCCTAATAATTGTACTACAATTGCTTCTTTACAAAATGCATTATTAACTAAAAACATATCTGACCATTGTTTAGCATTTGTTCCAAATAATCCAAAACCATCAGTAGTTAATTGAGTTTCTGCAGCCAGTCCTGCTGCTAAAGCTTTGTCCCAACGCTCTGTAGAACTATCCCAGTTTTTATTGAATAATGGGCTGGCATAAGTCAATAATACTCTGGATTTTTGAGCCAAAGCAGCTCCTCTTGTAAAACGTCCATAATTGGCTGCATCCCACTGCGGAGGTAATAAAGTTGCAGCCATATCTAAATCAGCAGTAATTTGTGCAACCACCTCAGCTACTGATGCACGCGGTGCCTGAATGCTTGGGTCATCAAATTCTGCTGCCTGTTCAGTTGTTACAATTGGAACACCTCCATACACACGCATCAAATCAAAATATTGAATTGCTCTTAAATAATATGCCTGCCCTTTAACTTCTCTTCGGAATTTTTCATCCAGATTAGCTCCTTTAACATCAATTTTTTCAATAAGTGCATTACAATCACGAATACGAGTGTAAGGGTTATTCGTTATTTTATCTTCGATCTTATTTCCATAATAAGAATCTCCATCAGAAGCGTTAACGTAAGTGATTGTTGGGTTAATTAAACTTTGCATTCCACCTATTTCTTCAGTCATGCGAGTACGGGTGTCATTATACAAACCAACAACTGATTTCAATGGCGAATTGTAGGCCCTGAAGTAGTCATTGTATAAGTTATTTACGTACCACAGTACTCTTTCCTGGCTCTCATAAAAAGTATCATCTACGTTTCCATAATTCTTTTTTTCCTCTAAAAAGTTATCACTACACGATATACTTATAATTAACACCGATACCAGTGCTAAAATTGATTTTATTTTAAATTTCATAATTACAATAGTTAAATTAGAATGCAATATTGAAGTTAACAGCCCAAGTTCTTAATGTTGGGTAAGGAGTATATGAATTATCATACATATTTCGGTATTTATCCGGGTATGGATTATACAAATCCCACAAATTATTACCTGTTATACCAATTGTCAAACTTGAAATATTTAAACTCTTTAACACATCTGTTGGTAAACCATAGCCAACAGTTAAATTTCTAACGGTACAACGAAATGTATCTAACATCCAGAAGTCAGAAGGTCTACCATTATTCTCAAAAAAAGCAACACTTGGATACTTACCATCAACGTTATCTTCAGCATACATATCATTCCAAAAAGTTTCACGTGCCCACATGTTATGTGTCGAACCTGTATTTTGATTAATCAAATCAACCATACGAATTCCTCCCCATGACGTAGCTATTTGTGTACGTGCATAAAATCCTTTGTATTTTACACCTAAATTAGTTGTAAATCCGTAAGTTCTGCTTGATTTAGCTAATTTAGCATAATCTAAACCTTGGTCTTTATCAATCTTTCCGTCAGGTCCAGCCTGAGTTCCTGTAGTTGAATCAAAAGCGCCTCCTAAATCCTGATAAGCTAACATACCTTTACGCATAGCTGACATATCAGTAATTGTCATATAGCTAGGACTACCACCCACAGCATTTGCGCGCTCTGTTAAATAATTCCAATAATTTTGTATATCTGCATCAGTTCTTAAAATACCATCCCCAGTAGAAGTTCCTTTCCATGTTTTGTATCCCCATTCAGGAAAGTAAAGCGATCTTCCTGCAATGTTTTGATTTTCAGACGGGTGTTCTAATGCCAGTTGAGGATATTTTTTCAGTTCATTATCAGAAAATCCAAAGTTCACGCCGACATTATACTGGAAATCGTTTTTAATTTTATCACTCCAATTTAAACTTACTTCAGTTCCCCAGGCATCAACTGCTGCATAATTTACTTCTGCAAATCCTCCTCCTACAGAATATGGAACTCCAAGGGTCTCTCCAATTCCAGTTAACATATCTGTCGTTCTATCATAGTAAAAATCAAAATTCATTTGCAATCTGTTTCTCAATACATTTACATCAAAACCTAAATTGTGTTTGATAGTAGTATCCCACCCAACATTACGATTTGGCTCAACCTTTGGTGTAATACCTGATCCTACAGTACCACCGTTTGGTCCAAACTGCCAGCCCTGATCCGTTTTAATATCATACAATTTTTGCCATCTCCATGCAGTTACATTATCTTTTCCTGTCTTTCCGATAGAATATCTAATTTTAAAGAAATCAACGCCTGGAAGTGCTTTAGTAAACCAATCTTCTTTTGAAGCGACCCATCCCAATTGAGCCGATGGGAAAAATCCCCAATAATTTTCAGGTGCAAATTTAGTTGATGCATCACTTCTAAATAATAATGTCACCAAGTACTTAGATTTAAATGAATAATTCACACGTCCCAAATACGACATTGTACCAAGTTCTCCTCTTGTAGAGTATGAATGTGCAGGAGTCAATGTCCCTGCTGTATGATGCGTTCCAGCATAATCTGCTCCTGTATTCTCATAATACAAACGAGTTTGTTTTGAGTCACTTTCAGAACGTTCTACAGAAAACATTGCTCCAATCTCATGATTATCAAATGTTCTCTCATAATTTGCAAAAAAGTTAGACTGAACCGTAGTACTCATATTATTATCATAAAGAACTCTTGTGTTACGAGTATTCGTTTCAATAGTATAATCTGAATCTTCCGCAGCGCTTGCTAAGTGATTATCCTGACTATTGTAATTTTTAATTCTGGCTAAAGTATATGGCAATTGAACTTGCTCGGAATTATCAGAATATTGCACTCTGGCATACGAACCTTTTAGTGATAATCCTTTTACAAAAGGAACTTTATAATTTAATGACAAATTTACATTGTATGAAAAATCTTCATTAATAGCTTTAGAACCATTTTCCAATGTAGCAAAATAATTCCATCCAACTATGCTATTATTAGCATTTGCACTACCTAGGTTACGGTCTGTACGTGGGATTGGAGACATATAATAATTTTGTCCGTTTACTGTAGTTTCCCAAGGAATATATTGAGGCATATGCAATAATACACCATAATCTAATAGCTGATTACCCGCTTGTGCACCATAACTTCCGTCATTTAAAGTAACAGACTTCACGTATGATTTTTCTACACTTCCAGTGTTAGCAGAAACAGTTGCTGCAAAATCTAATGAACTGGAGATTTTAGCCGTAATACCAGTACGGAAGGTCCATTTATTATAATCCTGATTACCTAAGTTAGCACCTTGAGTTAAATAAGTAGCACCGGCAAAATAAGTTGCTTTTTCCGTACCTCCAGTAACATTTAATGCATGTTTTATCTGTGTAGCTGGCTTCCATGCTTTATCCAGCCAATTATAACCCAAACCTTTCATCTCGTTCAACTCTGCTTCTGAATAAAGGTTGGCTCCACCGTTTATCAAATTCTTGTCAGTTAAGAAACGATTATTAAAAACACCAAATTCGTGAGCATTCATCACTTTACTATGACTAACAGCATCATTAACAGCGAATTGTTGTTGATATGAAAATTTTGCCTGCCCAACTTTACCTCTTTTGGTTTTAACGATTACAGCCCCCTGGGAAGCTCGTGAACCATAAATCGCAGCAGAAGCATCTTTTAAGACTGTAATACTTTCGATTTCCGTTGGATCCAAACGATTAAATGTCTCCAAAGTTGGTTGTCCACTTATAGGGTCCACCTGAACCATATCATCGATAACAATTAAGGGATGCTTATAACCACCATCTTTGGAAAAACTAAAAGTTTGACGAATCTCAATTGAAGCAGCCTCTCCTGGTCTTCGTGATCCACCATCAACAGTTAATCCAGGCACCAAACCTCTCAAAGCTTCTGATAAGTTTGTTACTGGTAAATCCTGAACATCATCAGGTTTAATAGTTGCTACCGCACCTGTTATCTTATCTTTCTTCTGAGATCCATAACCCACAACAACGATTTCGTTCAAAACATTAGAATCTTCCTGTAGCTTAGCACTTAGAGTTGTACGACCATTTAAAGGGATTTCGGTTTTCTTCATTCCAATAAATGAAAAAACTAATGTTGCACCGGGCTTTACATTAATTTCATATCTACCACTGAAATCTGTACTTACAGAGTTTTTGGTAGATTTTTCGGTAACGTTAACCCCTGGTAAAAGTAACCCAGTCTGATCCGTAACAGTACCTGTGATTTTAATTTGACCGCCTGAGGTTTGGGCATAAGTGACCATACTCATTAGCGCAAACAAAATAAAACTACATCTTTTTAAAAGTGTTTGTTTCATAAATGATTTAGTTAGATTAATAGTTAGTTAGTTTAAAAGCATTTTTAATTGTTAAAGAAAAGCTACATTTTAACACTTTTTTCATGTACGCAAAAATTAAACGTTAAAAATACATTTATTATTTAGTCCCAAAAATAGAACGATTGAATATGACAACTGTCCTGTGGCATCCTGCTTCAAAATTATCATCAAAAAAAATCAATAAAAAAAATTATATCATCAAAAAAAAGTAAAACAAAATACAACAACTCAAAAAAAGACAACATTATTTTGTATAAAATAAATTTCAACCTCAATAAAGTAAGTAAAAACAGCTAAAAATCTATAAAATTGACAAAATAGTTCTAAATAAAGAGGTTATTTGTTAAATAATAAACAAAAATAAAAGTACAAAAAAATATTCTTACTCACTATATCGTTATAGTAAAACGTTTTGAAATGAATTAAAAACCTTACGAAATCGTTTTCAATTCACAAAAGAAAAAAAAAGAAAAAAAAAGAAAAAAATAACAATTTATTTCTAAAAACAAGAAAAAACTGAATAATTTTAAGAATTAAAATCTTCAAAAAATTAACAGCACAGGTGTTATTCTTCAATCATAACACATGTGCTGTTTTATATCATAAAAAAATCCTGTATTTATATTTTTTTCATGGCATTAAATACCAATCGGGCTACTTCCTTACCTCCTGCAGTTTGAAAATGTGTATTGTCTTTTTGTCCTGTCGGAAATCCTGGATATAAATTTCCTTCGAAGTTCATAAAATAATTTTGAGTAACAAAGTCCTTCCCTTTTGCACTAAAAAACTCCATAGATAATTCGTTCAGGTCAATCAGTTTAACATTTAATTCTTTGGCAACGTCTCTAGCGGCCTGTGGATATTCTCCGTGAACATTTGATAACTTTCCGTCTTTCCATGGATAATTACGGGCAACCGGAGTGAGCACTATTGGAGTCGCCCCTTTTTCTCTGGTCTGATTTATAAAAAGACGCAGGAATTCTTTATATCCTTCGATATTTACATAACGTTCTGTTTTTTCTTCAGATGAATCGTTATGTCCGAATTGCATCATTACAACATCCCCTTTCTGTAACGTTTTATAAACCGCTGCCCAGCGTCCTTCCTGAAAAAAAGTCCGTGTGCTTCTGCCTCCCTTAGCCCTGTCATCGATTTTTACTTCTTTGGCATTTCCAAGAATATTTTTAACCAATTTTAAGCTGTCTTTCTGAAAAAATGGCTGAAAAACCTGTCCCCAGCCTACCTGAGGAAATCTTTTACTTTCATAATCTTTTTCCAGTGAATAATCTGCAACGGTTGAATCGCCTATTAAGTAAATGGTAGTTACTTTTGATTTGAGACTAAAAGCACTTAGAACAAGTACCACAAGAAAAGCAATTGCTGCTATTTTATAATTTTTCATTCCTTTTATATTTTTATTATTTTGGATTCCAGCCTTTTAACACTTTAACTAAATCATATTTTTTAAGATCAGATTTTTTCAATTGGTGCGACCAGGAAACTCTTTTAGATAAATCTTTTGCTCCTTCGCCTTTACTTCCAAATTCTGCATAATAAACCGTTTTTTCTTTGTCCGGAAAATTTTTATCGCCTTTCCATGGATTCCAGCCTTCTGGAAGAATGTGCGGACCCATTTCTGTATTAATGAAAACCGTTTTTGCGTAAGGTCTCCACGGACGTCCAAGAAAAACCTTGTCTACTGTATTGTCTTTTGCAGTCAATTTACAATCTGCAAATACAAATCCGTAAACTTCTTCCTGAGTGGTGGATGCTGCTGTTACGTATGAATTACTTAAACTTTCAATCGTACAATTTGAAAAATAAGCGGTTGCGGCACCAAAAATAAAATCTACTGTACCGTTGATATAACAGTTTTCGAAATAATTTCGGGTTCCGCCTTTGGCTAAATATAAAGTGTCCTGATTTCCTAAAATGGAACAATTTTTCACCGAAACCCTGTCGCCTTCTGTATGTAAAGCCACTGCCTGACCTACTCTTCCGGCTGTGTTTTCTACAGTTAAGTTTTCTACCGAACAGTCATTTCCCTGAACCAATAAGGTGTAAGAAGTATAGGTGCTAAATTTTGTATCACCAGTAACATCAATTCCACGAAAAGGTTTTCCGGAATAATCATTAAATGAAATAACCGTTTTTTCTCTATCCAAACCTTTCAAAGTAATATTTCTTTTAAAAGAAGGAATTACTACTTTTTCATTGTAAATTCCAGATTTGATAGTAATAACCACTCTCTTTTCGGCGTGATCTCTCACTTTGTTGATGGCCTCCTGGATGGTTTTGAAATCACCGGAACCATCCTGAGCTACGGTCAGTTCAAATCGGTTATCGGTAGTTTGCGCTCCTAATAAAAGAGAACTCAAAGAAAAAAATAAAACTGTAATGTATTTCATAGGTTTAAAATAATTGGTTTCCTGTTCTCATCAACAATAATGCCCAAAAGCAAAATACGAATAGGTTTTGATGTTTTTTAAAATCAAATAAGCCATATAAGCTTTGAAACGAAACTTATATGGCTTATTTAGTAAACCCATTTAATGCGAAAGCCAAACAGACATTTCGCCTTTTCCGTGATTTCCCCATGCAAAATAAGGAATTAATTTCACGGTAAACTCTTTGCTTTCTTTTGTCGAAATAGGTTTGTATAATCGTTTATCCCAGGAATTATCCGGCGTAATTGACGAACTTGCAGTTATACTCAATAATTCTCTGTTGTCAATTTTGATAAAATTGGTAGTGAATTTAGAATTCAAATCTAAAACCACATCATTCACTTTTACATTCGCAGGAAGTTCATTTGATTCCAAGCAATACACAATCGGTCCTCTTTTTACAGCTACCTGATTTTTCACTTCTTCTACCAATGGATTCGCCTGCATCAACTCCACCTGCATTGGAAGATTCAATTCGATGACATCTCCTTTTTTCCATTTTTGACTTACTTCGAAATAAGTACCCGAAAAGATTTTACCCATAATTTGAGAATTGTTTACAAAAACCTTAGCACCTGTGCCCCAGCCTGGAATTCTTAAAAGAAAAGCATAATCATCTTTTGGAGCTTTTATAATTTTCAGTGTTATTTTTCCATCCCAAGGATAATTTGTCTGCTGTTCTATTTCTATTTTTTCTCCCGAAAGCGTCTTTGAATTCAAATTATTACTTCCGTATAAATTCACATACAATCCTTCTTTCGAAAAGCTGTAAGCATAATTGCTTACCTCAGCTATGGTTCTGGTCACGTTCGGCGCACAGCAGTTCGACAAAGCGATATAACCTTCACGTTCTTTGCTCCAGCGCTGTTTAAAAGGTAAATCCTTAGAAACATTCAGCGGGTTGTTATAAAAAAATTCCTTTCCTTCCAAACTTATTCCTGATAACACACTATTATATAAAGCCAATTCTACAATATCAGCATATTTGGCATCGCCCGTAATCTGAAGCATTCTCCAGTTCCACAAAACATTTCCAATATTGGCACAGGTTTCGGTATGAGCTGTTGCATTTGGCAATTGAAAAGGTCTTCCATACGCCTGATGGATTTTCTGCACATCGGCTGGATTATAAGAAGTTCCGTCTGGCGAAACACCATCATACAAAGAACCGCATGCTCCTGTGATGTACATTTTTCGGTACGTCACATCATCCCAAATCGATTCCAGATTATCCAGTAATTTTTTTTCTCCTGTTTCAGCATATAAATCGGCAACACCGGCGTACAGGTAATTCGCTCTTACGGCGTGACCCATTGCAGTGGTCTGCTGTCTGAATGGAATTCTGTCCTGATTATCATCGGTTCCATCATTGGTCGTCCCTCTGATATCGATTAGATTATTGGCCAATTCCAGATATTTTGGATTTTTAGTCGTGCGGTACATTTCGACAATTCCCATATAATGCGAAGGACAGATGGCGTTTCGGGCTAATTCAGGAGAAGCTTTTTTATAGAAATCATATAAAAAATTGGCAACACCTTTGGCAATATTTAAAAAGTTCTCTTTTCCGGTGGCGCGATAATGGATACAAGCTGCGGTCATCAAATGCCCCATATTATATTTCTCGAAACCCAGTTGTTTTTTCACTTCTTCAGGTCCCAAAGTCCCCCAGCGTTCATCGATTAATACTGGAGTATGCAAATACCCGTCTTTACGCTGTGCTTTGGCAAAAAGCGCAATGGCTTTATCCATTTCTACATCGAGTTTTTTGTCTTTTGTAACGGCATACGTAGCTGCCATTCCTTCAAAAATCTTGTAAAAATCACCGTCATGAAAAGATGGCCCTTTGAAAGTTCCTTTGCTTTCTCCCGCTGCAATTTCGAAGTTTTTATAAGCGTGCGAAATCGAATCGTTATGATACAAATCCCACATATACGGCAATGTATTTTTGGTTTCTACATCAAATTGTTCTTTCCAAAAACCATTGGTCCACTTTACATCCTGTAAATTCACACTCTGCAATTTAGAATACGGGCTTTCTGAATTCGCGACCAAACCTTTGTTCTGCGCAAAGATTACTGTTGAAAGAAATAAAGATGATATGATGATGTTCTTTTTCATTTTGAATTAATTTTATCTGCTTGATCTGCTAAATCTGCGAGAGTTTAAATTTTCTCGCAGATTTAGCAGATTGTGCTGATTTATTTTTCTCTTTTAATCTATTATAATCTCCTAATCTGAGGCTTTTTTTTCACGCAGATTTAGCAGATTTTAGCAGATTATTTTTTTGATTTTTACTCTTTAAAATAAAATCTGCGCAGATCTGCCTAAATCCGCTAAAATCTGCGTGAAACTTTTCTAGTTTACAAAGAAATTAATTGTTCTGCTCATTGAATCTCCGTCTGCATCTTTTACCGTTAGGACGAAAGAAGCAAATCCTTTTTCTACAGCCGTGAACTGAATTTCTTTTCCTTTTAAAACTGCTTTTCCATTTTTAACTTCCGAGAAAGTATAAACTGGTTTTTTCTCATATCCTTTGAAAAAATCTGCCACAGTCAAACTTGTCTTATCACCGGTTTTTACAAAATAATGAGGCTGTGCCAGCCAGTCTAAATAATTATCTAATTGTGTAAATCCGTCTTTATCGGTATCTGAATTCGCATCTGAGAAATCTCCGGCTTTCGAATTTTCGTTTAAGCCAAAAGCTTTTTCCCACCAATTTGGCAGTCCGTCATGATCGGTGTCCCAATCTGCTGGACGTGTTTCTGATGCAAAATTTGGCCATCCGCCAGCATCTGCTTCGTTGTCAATCATACCGCCTAAACCGCTTTTACTTCCTTTATAAGTAAAAGTTCCTTTTAAAGTTTCGTCTACAATTCTTTTATCATGCTTATCAAAAAACGGCTGATTCGCTCCCACATCTGAAAGGACATTTTTATAAGCCGCTTTCGCCGACTGCGTATTTACAAAAGATTCAAAAAATGGTTTTGGCAAAAACACATCATAATCTGCAGTTGCCTTATTTGATAATGTAAACTTTCTTCCTTTATCCTGATTTTTTTCATCAAAATAGCCCGGCATTACGTTTCCGTCAAAATAATATTGCTGTTTCCCTTTTCCAACACCTTCAATTTGTGCATTTAATGCCACAAATATTTTAGTTGAAACTCCCGGTTTGTAATAATTATTGACAAAATTTACTTCACTCGCACCTCCATCTGTTGCGCGGTGTCCCCAGTTGTAGACCACATTATTTCTGATATCCAATCGTCCTCCGTAATATCCGTCACCATTTAACCCTCCGCCAATACTCCAGTTTCTGCCTTCATTGTGTGCCAATAAATTATGGTGAAAACTTCCGATATCGCCACCAATTGTAGCCGCATAACCGTGCATTTTTCCGGCTGGATATTTATCGTGTCCCGCAACGTTTAAAGCTTCTGAAATCAGGGTTCGCTGTAACGTAATATGATGCGCTCCGCGGGAACTAAAAGATTCGTCGATTGTCCAGCTGATGGAACAGTGATCAATAATACTATAATTGGCACCCGTCAATCCCATACCATCAAAAGTTGTTCCGCCACCGATTCTAACTTTCAAAAACCGGACAACTCCGTCGTTACCTGTTAATCCAATTGGTGCACGGCTGATTGTGATTCCTTCGCCAGGAGCAGTCTGACCTGCAATGGTAATATATGGCTGATTGACTACTAATCTCGAAGCCAGTTTGATATTTCCCGAAACATTAAAAACAATGGTTCTTGGTCCGATTGGCTGATTGACAGCATAACGTAAACTTCCCGGTCCATCGTCATTCAAATTGGTAACTTCTACTACTTTTCCGCCACGTCCACCCACAGCGAAACGGCCGTAACCTTCTGCTCCAGGGAAAGCCAATTGTGCTGGTTTGAACGACCAGACATTTCCTAAAGTAACTTCTCCGTTACTGTCTACTTCATCCACACGCCAGTAATAGGTTGACCCGCTGTGCAAATCGGTAAGTGGAAATTGAGTTGTGGTTAACTTTCCTTTAAACTCTTTTGATGATTCATTAGCATTGGCTACCGCATTGGTATCTTCCCCGAAATACAGTTTATGAGCCACAGCCTTTTTGGAAGCTTCCCATTCCAATACTATTTTTTTATCAACAGCTACAATATGCTCGTTTCTGTTTTCCGGCTTTGGCGTACGCGCCTGATTCATCAAATTGGGCGTGTCAATTTCAAAACCATTGATGACAATTTGCTTTACAACATCCGGATTCGTCGTCGGATCTATTTCAAAACGAACGATTACATCCTTTCCTTTTTCAGCATTAAAAGTAATATATGCCATCGAAGCATCGATTTTGACATTGGCTCTCTGGCTCGCATTTACCGTTTCCTGAAGTTTTCCGTTTACGTAGATTTTGATTGGAGAAAAGGTTTTCCCTGTAATCACATCAAAGGCATTGTGAAAAGTCAAAAGTGTATGTTTCCCTTCTTTCAAACCGCTGATTTTCAATTCCAAATTTTCAGAAGTCACCAATCCATCACTAGCTAATTTGCTGTAATAAGGCGCACTCATTCCTACTTTATACCATTTAGAATTAAAGTTTCCTTTTAATCTCACGGTTAGTCCATTAAATGCTTTCTCAACTTCTTTTTGTTCACTTATAACCCACGAATCGTAACCTGGATCGTGGACTTCTTCCAATCTTCTTCCTGCAAAATCAAAATCTACTTTTACTATTTGCTTATCGGTATTTTGTGCTTTTCCATTTGCCGTCAAAAGTGTTGCCAAAGCAAAAGCACCCGCTAATTTCTTTATCATTTTTATTTTAATTTTATTTTTTCTGCTTCTGATTTCCCCAGCAGACTGATTACATCTTTTTTTCTTTCTTCCGGAATTACTTTTAAAACCTTTAATTCTCCATTAAGGAGTTCTGCTTCAATTGTTGTATTTTGTTTAGCGTATAATTTAAAATGCACATTCCATTCTTTTGGCCAGGCCGGAAAAAGATAAATCTTTCCATCGGCTTCCTGCAAAAGCATTTCCTGCATACCAATCATTCCTGAACCTCCCCAATTATGATCCGGAACCCAGTCATATCCTGGACCCCAAAAAGCAGGAAATCTTCTTTCTGAATTGGCCATTTTCAATAAATTATACTTTTTTGTTTCCTCAGTTAATCCCAAACGAGCCGAAAAAATATTATCCTGTTTCCAGCCGATGTGGCTTCTGAATTTTTTAGCTTCCGGATCATATTTCCATGTATTCAAAGCGGTTTGTAAATCTGGTTTTCCAACGCCGTAAATTCCCCACGGATAAACCGGATACAATTGGGGCACTTCGGAATTATTGATACGTTCCCAAGTTTTGGCTGGAGCCAATGTTTGATGCCCGTCAAAAGTTCTAAAATTCAAAGGCGGAATTCTGGTTTGAAATGCTTTCAAATATTCTAAATCTTCTTTGGATAATTCATTTTCTGAAAGTTTTAAAAGCTGTTCAGTAATTACTTTCAATGCCGAAATAGTGCTGTTGGCATTGTTTGCCATTTTATAGGTTTCTGCTCCTGAACCCGGAAAAAGAATCAAATGACCATTCCCGTCCAATATTTTTCTACCTCTTTGTTTGGCTAAATATTGATAATGTTCATCAAAAAAACGAAGACAGCTGATGATAAACGGATTGTATTTCTGAATGTCTTCTTTGGCATATTCTTTTTGCTGTAACATCATCTGGCAAAACTCAAAAACGGTATCCCATTCGTATTCCAGCCAAGCATTGTATTCCATTCCCGGATCGTAATCTGCTGGACGTTTCCATTCGTATTCCGCTGGATTGGGTAATCCGAAGTTTTCTAATTGTTCTGTAAAAGAGGCACCGTTATGTTTCCAATAGACTTTACTTCGCAATTCAGCATTTTTCTGAAGAGATAAATAATAATCCAACTGCGATTTCATCATATCAAAATCACCGCTTTTGACCATCGGAAAATAAACCAATCGCTGGTTCTGAGCAGTCATCGTTCCTCCTCCCCAGTTTCTGAAATCGGGAGTAAAATTCAGATCTTTATTTGTATGAACAGGATCAACCGTAAACAGTCCGCCGTTAAATTTTGTTGGATATTTTCCGAAGGCATTACACCCCAGCATATAACGGAACAACTGATAATTCTGCCCAATCTGATATACCGAATCTTTCTCAATCGATTGATTTTTCTGCGTATAAATAAAAGAGCGGTTCCAGAAATTATTCCACCATTTTATAGTGTTTTTTTCTGCTTGTTTTGCTGTGCTTTTATTTGCATCAACAAAAGTTTTCAATCCGTTATTCCAAGTTTCAAAATCAGACTGACTGGTATTCAGATAAATTTCTAATGAATGCTTTTTGGATGGTTTTACGCTGGTTAGATTAAAACCCTTGAAATCGGTATTTTGATATTTTCCTAAATAAGTTCCATCAGGTTTTAAGTTATCTCCTTTCATGAATCCGCCGAAAGTTAAATTGGCAATCGGATTCATCATCTGGTCTTTAACCGATTCCATTTTCTGCTGTTTGACTGCAACATCAAAAACGGTTTGTTCACGGTTTCGGTGATAGAATTTAAGTCCATTATTTTCAAAAGCTATTGAATCTTTAAAAATCACAACATCTCCCTGTGGCGCCCATTTATAAGAATTGGCATTGTTTTCTTTTCCTTTTGAATTATGATTTTGATAACGCCAGCATTCATAAGAAGCCGTCATTTTCAAAGGAGTTTTACTTTCTAAATCTAAATGGATTATTGGTTTAAAAACATCAACCCAAAGTTTGATTTTAGTATCATTCTGCTCAACGAAAATATAACCGTCTTTCAGTTTTAATTCCTGATGAAAACCTGCTGCTCCTTCAAACGGATTCGGACTTAAAGTAATTTTTACACGTCCTAATTTCAGTAAAGTATTATGCTCGTCAAAAGTCCCGCTTCTGGAAAAATAGAAATACAAATCTCCTTTCTCGACCCAGACATTCATACCGATATCACCGCCTCCCAAAGGCATCGACTCGGATGAATTCTGACTTTGCGTTGTCCAAACCTGATTGTAATTATCGAGCGCAGGGATTTGCGCTTTAAGGCAAAGCGTTGTGAAGAGAAGCATTATTAATGTAGTATTTTTCATCGTTTTCTCTCCTACAAGGTTTTTCAAAACCTTGTAGGTATTTATTTTTTTA
Organism: Flavobacterium calami; assembly: GCF_038290035.1. Classification (NCBI taxonomy): domain Bacteria; kingdom Pseudomonadati; phylum Bacteroidota; class Flavobacteriia; order Flavobacteriales; family Flavobacteriaceae; genus Flavobacterium; species Flavobacterium calami. The sequence goes on along the minus strand of NZ_JBBYHS010000002.1, from coordinate 34,010 downwards.
ATTTTCTCTCGCAGATTTTGCAGATTTATTTTTATCTCCAAAATCTGCCAAATCTGCGAGAGCTATAAATTAAATATTTCTAAATCTTTGTCGAGCTACTTGCGCGGAGATCCCTCGTTCCTCGGGATGACAAACTAGGCGCCAAACCCATAACTCATAACTCAAAAACTACCACTCATCTGTTCTAAACGAAGAAAGCGGCAATCCGCCTCCACTAAACAACTCTGCTTTTACAAAATCTTTAAACAAATAACGAATCGCAACTGGCTTAGCAACTTTATCCGAAGTCAAAACCACAGATTTTCTACGAACAACTGTTTTTGCAGGATAGAAAATTTTATCTTCTCCAGCCAATTCAAAACCTGTAACCTCTTTGTCGTAAGACGTTATTCCGTTTTCAACATTATCAAAAGAAACGGTAACTGAACCGTCTTTTATTTCCATCGATTTGTATTTCGGGCTTTCAAATTCGAAGCCTTCGATTCCGTAGGTTTTGGCCAAAGCCTGAAAAGCCAGTCGGTTTCCTCCTTTTTCTTTATCCATTGGATGAATATTGTTTTCTTCGCCAACATCCATCAGAACTGCCATTCCCGAATTCTGAATTTCCTTTGAAGCCTTCAATTGCGCTTCTCTCAAATAAGCCGAATTGTATTCAGGTTTATTATCTTTTGGATGAAATTGCGCATAGTTAAACGGAGCGATTTGGGCGTAGTAAAAAGGAAATTCGCCTTGATTCCACAAGCCTCTCCAACTGCTGACCATCTTTTTCATCAAAGCCGTATATTCAGAAGCGCGTTCGTAATTCGATTCGCCCTGATACCAGATACAGCCTTTGATTCCGTAGCCGATTACTGGCGAAAGCATTCCGTTGAATAAAGTGGTCGGAACGCGATTGGGATCTTTTGCCAATTCTTCTTTTGTAGTCGGAATTTTAGCACTGGCGAAATCCTTCAGCATTTCCTGATTCATCCAGGCTTCCATGCTTGAACCTCCGTACGAAACGTGAATCAACCCAACTGGAACATTTAAAACTTCCTGTAAAAGTGATCCAAAATACCAAGCCGTTGCACTAAAATTTGAAGTCGATTTTGGAGAAGCTTCTTCCCATTTTCCTTCAAAATCGTCTTTTGGTTCTAAAACTGTAGCACGCGGAATCGTAATCAATCGAATGTTTTTATTCGTGGATCTTACAATAATTTCGTTTCCGTTTTTTACAGGCTGACCCTGAAATCCTTTCAAAGGCATTTCCATATTCGATTGTCCTGAACAAAGCCAGACTTCGCCAATTAAAATATTCTTAATGGTTACTTTTTCCTTTCCTTCTGTTACTTCAATTGTAAAAGGTCCGCCAAATGATGGTGTTTGTAATTCTGTTTTCCATTTACCAGAAGTGTCGGCTTTTGTTTTGTAGATTTTAGAATTCCACGATGTTTTGATAGTAACATTTGCATTCTTTTCTGCCCAGCCCCAAATCGGCGCATTCGACTTTTGCTGCAACATCATGTTATCGGTAAACAAAGCTGGCAATTTGATTTTTGCATTGATTTGAAGGCTTGCTAAAATCATTAATAATGTGATAATTGATTTTTTCATATTATATTATTTTCGCCACGAATTCACAAATTATTTTCAAATTCAGATTAATAAAAAATTCGTGAATTCGTGGCTAACATTTATTTCTCCTTTAAAATTATAACTGGCCCTAATAATCCCGCTTTCAACAACGGATTCCCTTCCAATCTAAATGGCGCTGTTGTCCAGGTTAATCTTTCTTCTTTTGATAATTTTTGATCACCGATTAAACGATTTGCCCACGTATTTGTCACTTTTATTACGATTGTATTTTTCCCTTTTTGTAATGCCTGCGAAATATCTGTTTTGAATGGAAAAGTCCAAAGTGTTCCACAATCTTTTCCGTTGATTGAAACTTCGGCCATATTGGCGATTTCGCCTAAATCAAGCCATATTTTATTAGCATCTTTTCCTTTCCAGATAAACTCTTTTTTGTAAACCACAGTTCCAGCATAATACTTAATCTGATTATTTTCAGAAGTACTCCAGTCAAACAATTTATTTGTTTTCACAATTTCTTTCGGACCTTTAAAAGTTGGATCGAATTGCAATTCCCAGTTTTCATCTAAAGTCTGAACTTTCTCAAATTCAGATACTTTTCCATTAGCTAAAACTTCTTTGGTTTCTTCTTTAAAAATAACAAAACCAGATTCGTTGGCATCTAAAGTTATCAAAACAATTGTTCTTCCGTTTTCTATTTTCCAATTGGTTACTGCCGATGTTTTATCTGTAACGGGATTGTACCATTGCGGAATTTTTCCAGCTATCCTGAATGAAGCATCAAACGTTCTTTTTTGCTCTTTTTGATTAGAAAGAAAATATACTTCTTCACTATCCGCTTTTCTGTGTGTCCAGGCAATTGTTTCTGAATCGGCTCTGTTTAGATTTGGAAAATAAACATCTTGCGTAATTCCGATCGAAGCAAAATCATTTCCTAAATAAGGCAATTTGATAACGATTCCTTTTCCGATTTTCCATGAAGTTGAATTGGCGTTATTCCAAATTTCATCAATTATATTCTGCCATTTCTTTTGATTGGCTTCTGATTGAATTCCCGGCTGAATCGTTGGTTTTTCATCTACAAAAATTGTCGCTCCGTCTTTTAGCAATTGCAATATTTTTTCGGCGGAAGCCAAAGACAACATTTTATTTGGCGCCATTTTATGACTTCCCGGAAACAGCAAAGCTCCATACTCGATTCCACCTTCAAAAGTTACTTTCCCGTTCTGAACTTTTGCCCTGTTGATTAAAACATCGGCATTGAATGAATCGTATTGATAACCGTTTAGCGGATTAATCCATTGTGACAAATCCGTAATATTTTTAGAATAAGTCACTTCTTTCGGCATTTTTGCTGTTGGCTGGCCTTCATTTTCCAATCGGATTTTCTCGCTTTCCAATCTTGCTGAGCCAAATACATTCGGAATAAACGGTACCAATCGATCCGGAACAAAAGAACGAGAAGGAAAATCTTCACCAATAAAAACCGCCAAATCAATTACAGGTTTTCCTTTTTGCAATTGAAACTGAACTCTTTGACAATAATCAAACCACGCTTTCCCGGGTTTCCACCAGGTTTGGTCTCTTTGGAAAAAAGTTCCAATATCATCCAAAGTCATTCCCGGTTTTCTATCCGTCCACGGATTATGCACAAAAACATGGTAGAATAAACGGTTAATTCCTAAAGCGTAATTGTGGTCTGCCGTTGTTTTTAGATTTCCGGGATGTTCGTCCCAATCCATTCGCAAAGCCGTAAAAGCTTCTGCCTGAATAATATCTTTTCCGTAAATATGTCCTCCTGAAATGGCATCAACCATATCAAAAGGTTTATCGTGTGTGGGGCTTTTCAGCCAAAATTCACCACTTGGAAAATCGACAAATTTATAATGAAGTAACGCATCACTCGTTACAACCGGAGCTACATTTTCTGAACTCAATTTAACTTTATATTCCTTGGCAATTTGGGCGACAGTTCCATAGAAATTATCCGCCACTAAGTCAGCAATTGTTTTTCTAACATCGTATAAAACTTTCTCTGAAAAATCGGCACTTTCTACTGGAATTCCGGCCATTACAGGCAGATATTCTACAATATCGTAACCACGTCTCTTTTTAAACTCTGCCTGAAAAACCGAAGACCAGTTTTGGCTTCCACATTCCCAGCTGTCAAAATGAAGAATTTCTAAAACTTTTGAAGCTAATTCAGGACCAGCAGAACGAACAGCTTCTCCAAACCAATGATCCAACTGAAAACGAATTAATTCGGGATTAAATTTGTCAACTTCTAATCCTTTTCCTGCTCCACCAGTTGCATTTTCATGTCCTGTCGAAGTATGTCCCATTCGGATAATTTTCCATTTTCCTTTTGGGGCTTTCCAATTGATATTTCCATCAGCATCCACAAAATTGGAGATATTGATAATTTCTGATTTTTTGAATGCATCAGAATTTGGTATTTCTTTTTCTGTAGTCTGCGGAGTCAAACGCCAAATTGCTCCTGATTTTCCTTCGTAATTATTAATCAGTGATTGATTCGAAAGCGTAATTTTACTTACTTTCAGATTTTGTTTCCATTTTGCAAAATCCAAATCTTCGGCACCCGGTTCAGTTCCTACCGGATTATAAACAAACCTGAAATATTTTGCTGTAACAGGCATAATGGTATGCGTGTTTGGGAAATCCATATCCTGCCAACCATGACGGGGTGCAATCAGTCTTTCGTGGAATTTAAAATGAACTCCGTCATCGCTTACTTCCACAATCAAACGCTGTGCCTGAAAATCTCTTCCTTTGGTTTCAATGACAATTGATTTGCAGGTAAATGGCTGTGCAAATTCGTACTGAATCCAACCTGCATCTGCAAATTTGAAGTTTTCATCTTTTTTAGGATCAGCCAAAAACGATGCATCGGTGTTGTTTGATGTCGTCACTTTTGGCAGTTGCATCTGTGAAGTTATTTGGTATTCTTTAATCGGAATAGCAAAAGTGGCAATATCTTTATAATAATCTTTGTAATGTACTGGAACTGGCAATTTCGACGCAACTTTTTTTCCACCTAAAATTTCAGTCGTTGACCAGACTACTTTCTGCATCGACATTTCGGGTGTAATCCATGGTCCGCCTGCAACGGCAAATCCGTCGGCTCCATGAAAGGCTAGTTTTAATCCTAAACGATCTGCTTCTTTAAAAGCCCAATGAATCATATCCCAAAATTCAGGAGTCAATTGTAAAACTGACGGATTTATCAGTGGTGGATTTGCTGGCCCTTTAATAGTCATTAGATAAGCTCCTGCAATTCCGGCTTGTTTCATCGCTTCCAAATCGGCTGTGATTCCGGGTTTGGAATACGCTGATTTCATCCAATACCAATACACCCACGATTTGGAGAATTCTAGTGTTGGCTGAAAAGTTTCTTTTTTATGGACTTCCTGTGCAGAGACGAAGCTTGCAAACAGAAGGATAAAAAAGAGGTGTTTTTTTTGAAACATTATTGTTTGTTTTTGATGATCTGCTTTATCTGCAAAATCTGTAGGAAAAATTTACTCTCGCTGATTTGGCTGATTTGGCAGATTATTTTTTTTTCTTTTTGATATTTCTTTTTTTGTCATTTCGACTTAAGGAGAAATCACACTAGAAACTCCACAACGTATTTCTCCAATCTTTGTCGATATACCTGTGTGATTTCTCCTCACGTCGAAATGACAAACTGTATCTTTTAATTTTAGTTGTTAATTTTAAAATTATCAATTATCAATTATCAATTATCAATTATCAATTAACTAATATTTAAACTTTTTCAAACTGCTTTCCAGCTGATTTTTTGAACCGCTGAAAGGCATTAAATAAAAACTATATTGATAATCTCCTGATTTAATCTGGTATTGTTCTATTGGCTGTGCGACCAATGTCCAACTGTCGTTTCCTCCTACTCCCATTTGAATTAAATCGATATTAACTGTCAAAAATCCTGGATCTTTTAGATCATAAGTATGACCCGCTGAACTCAAGTTTTCCTGTGTGTAAGGCCACGCACTCATGCTCAAAACTTTGGTGTCATTTGTAATTAAAAAACCTTGATTTTTCTGTGGAGTTGTCAATGCCATCCATCGCACATCACATCGGTTTCCGTTTTCTTGCGGTTTTGGGTAATGCTCGATAAAATCATTAATTGGAAGCGAATATTTACCAACAAACGAGCCAAAACTTCTGTCGCTGTAATTTTCCAATTCTCCTTTTCCGTACCATGAAATTTGGTCAAACTTTCTTTGAACTCCCATCTGCATTCCGATTTTTGGAATATTTGGCAGTTTGTTTGAAGCTTTTAAACTGTAATCGACTTTGATTGTTCCGTCTGGTTTGATGTTGTACACCACATTTACAGTCGCGCTGTCTTTTATAATTTCGTAATCGCTTGTGATTTTGATTTCAGAAGCTGATTTGTCGATTTTCACGTTAACCAATTTTGGTTTCACTTTGTACCATTGTTTCAAAAGCTTTTGGGATTTCCAACCTCTTTTGTCATTATCAGTTAATGGCCGAACGAAATTTGGAAGCAATGGTGCAAAAACCTGTTCTTCTCCGTTGAAAACATACGAACTCAAGGCTCCGTTTACTTTATTGATTTTAATGTCAAAAGCTTTTCCTTTGATGTTAAAATCTGAATCTGATTCAGAAACATTTACATTTCCTTTTTTAGATTCTAAAACAACTTCTTTCTTTTTTAGCAGAAACTGATCTTCCGCAACAGCGTAGCCCTTTGAAGCCCAAAGTTCATCCTTCGAAAGCTGGAATTCAATATTTAAAATGTATTCTGCATCTGCTTTCATCTTTGGCAGATACTGACTTACATTTAAAGTTTTTGATTGCCCCGCTTCTACATTAAATGGTTTTAAAATCTGGGTTTTGATAACATTCCCGTTTTCCAATATTTTCAAAACCGGAGTATAATCTGCTAAAGATTTTACAGCAGAGCGATTTTTTATTTCTAATTGATTTCCATTTAAAGTCGAAATTGCTGGCTGATACACCCATTTATTTTCAAAAATCGAACCTTTTGGTTTTCCGTTAGAATCTACAATTCCTTTTGTATTAAAGTTTCCATCATGATATTTTTCGCCAAAATCCCCTCCATGCGCAAAATAATTCTGACCCGATCTTGAATCGAATTTTACTAATCCCTGATCTTTAAATTCCCAGATACAGCCCCCGATAACTCTTGGAAGCGAACGGAATTCATCCCACAATTCTTTTAAATTTCCGACAGAATTTCCCATGGCATGAGAATATTCAACGAAAATAATCGGTCTTGTATCTTTCTTTTGATCTACTAAAAATTTAGGTGTGAAAACGCCTGGATAAAAACGGCTCACCATATCCACATACGAATCATCCTGTGGATTCTCGAATCGGTAGGCGTGATCGATTGTTTTAGGGTATCCCGGATCAAGCGGATCGATATAACCGTCTAATTTTGCATTTCCCTGTGCCGGCTCATAATGCACGGGACGTGTAATATCAAAATCATGAACCCAGCCCGACATTGCGGAATGGTTTGGGCCTTTTCCACCCTCGTTTCCTAAACTCCACATGACAACCGACGGGTGATTTTTATCTCTTTCTACCATTCGGGTCATACGCTCCAAATAAGCATTTGTCCATTTTGGATCGTTACTCAATTTACCACCAATTCCATGGGTTTCCTGATTGGCTTCGTCCATCACCATAATTCCATATTGGTCGCATAATTCATAAAAATAAGGGTCGTTTGGATAATGGCTGGTACGAATAAAGTTGAAATTAAACTTTTTAATAGTCGTAATATCTTGTTTGATGTCGTCTCTTGTCAAGGCTTTTCCACGGACAGGATTATGATCGTGACGGTTCACGCCATACACATAAGTTTCTTTTCCGTTGATGAGCATTTTGCCGTTTTCTTTGGAGAATTCTATCGAACGGAAACCTACTTTACAGCTTTTGGCTTCGGTGATGTTGCCGTTTTTATCTTTTATCGAAATGACCATTGTGTATAAATTCGGTTCCTCGGAGCTCCATTTTTTTGGATTTTTGATATTTTCCTGAAAAAATCCGAAACGAACATTATCCAAACGAGGATAACTTTCGTTTATCAAATCAATCACCGGTCTTTGAAGCGGTTCTTTGAACATTGCCGTATTATTGGCATCGTACAACTGAACATTCATGGTGTAATCTTTGACTTTTTCTCCAGTCAGATTTTCTACTTTTGGGCGTAGTTTAAAAATCGCATCTGTATATTGTTTGTCTAATTTGGTTTGAACAAAGAAATCCTGAATGCGTAATTTTGGCTCAGCCATAATAAAAACTTCACGCTGAATTCCGCTCATACGCCAGTGATCCTGATCTTCCAGATAGGAGCCGTCTGCCCAGCGAATCACGCGAACCGAAACTACATTTTCTCCCGCTTTTAAATATGGAGTAATATCAAATTCTGATGGCAGAAAACTGTCTTCTCCGTATCCTAAAAATTCTCCGTTTAACCAAACCTCAAAACCAGAACTTACAGCTCCGAAATGTAAAGTCACAGTCATATCTTTCCAGTTTTCAGGAACAGTAAAACTGCGTTGATAAGAACCAATTCCGTTATAATCTTTAGGAATATAAGGCGGATTTATTGGTCGAAATGGATAAACGGCACTTTTGTAAATTGGATTATCGTAACCTTTCATTTCCCAGTTGGATGGCACTTCGATTTTATCCCATCCTGAAACGGTATTTTTATAGAAATCTTTTGAGGCTTCTTTTAAATTAACTGCATATTTAAAGTTCCAATCGCCATTTAGCATTTGGATTCGGCTTTTGGTTCTGTCTCCTTTTAAAGCATCTTCAACACTCGTGTATGAATATGCTGTTGCTCTGGATGGCTGTCTATTAATACTTGTAACCGTTGGGTCTTCCCACGGAGCAAATTCGTATTTTTTATGCAGTTCTGGAATTCCAGCAGGTTCTCCTGTAACGGATTGTGCATTCCCTAAAAAGGGAAGTATTAAGATAAAAGTATTAAGTATTAAGACCGATGTACGCAGACAATCTGAATTAAAAAATAGTTTCAAAGCCCCTTCAAAACGCTGAACAAAATGGATTATATTTCTTTTACTTAATTTCAAAACTTACTATTTAAATCTTAATACTTGATTCTGTATACTTAATTCTTCTTAACCTTCTCCGGCGGAGCCACAAAATTCATTTTACTTTTCCCTAAGTCCTTCGAAGTTGCTACTGCAATTCCTCTTTGCTCTGCTTTGTTCACTGCGCAGTAAAAATGATAGACAACACCGTCGTGTTTTACCACAAATGATTTGTGCGCAAACATATTATCATAAGGCTCAGAAGATTTAATTAAATCATCGCCTTTCCAGTCGGTCCAGTTTACTAAATCATTTGAAACTGCAAAACGGTTAAATGCACCTTGATTCCAACCCGTCCAAAAAGCACCAAAATAGAACATTACCCAAGTGTCATTAATACGCTGAATATAGGCATCTCCCGAGATTCCTTTATGATGATTGATTAACGGTTTATCGCCATAACGCTTCCATTGTTTCATATCGTTCGATACTGCCATCGCGATACGCTCTGCGCCTTTAGCGGGATTTATACTATCGCCACGGGCGTTGTAATACATCACAAAATTATGTCCGGTGATTTTCTCTTTGTCCCGAATGACACTGTTTTTGTACATCGTGCTGTTATCCCACCAGCTTACGTCTTTGTCTTTTGGCGTTAAAACCGGATTTTCCAATCTTTGGAATTCGTGAGGTTTTGTTGGCGACGCTGTAGTATAAGCCATTCCGATTGACAATACTCCGGCTTCGTAACCTTTGCTGTCTCCGCCAAAATAACTCATCCAGTATTTGTCATCGTATTTTTCCCATTCGTAACTTCCGCCCCAAGTCATGTCTTGCAATGAAATATATCCTGCTTTTTGGTTCACGTCCCAGTGTTTTTCATTTTCTGAAAAAGACATTACTTTTCCCAAATGTTTCCAGTCTAAAAGATTATTGCTTTCTGCCAGCCAGGTTTCGTAACCCCTTCCGTCATAAATTAAATACGTCATGTACCATTTGCCATCTTTCCTAAATACACTAGGACAATCCATTTTGTATGAGTTATCTGTCGGAACCATTACCAAACCGTATTTGTAAGGCGTTTTGATTTCTTCGTAAATCTCCTGCATTACGGTTTCGTTGATTTCTCTTTTCTTGTATTTAGTTGCACAACTTGCTATTAGCAAAACTGTGATTCCAATTATGAGATATTTAATTTTCATTTCTTTATGTAATTATGGTCAGTTTTGAACGCTGATGACGCGGATTTACTTCGTAAATACGCGGATAAAAACGGATTTTTTCTTCTTTTTCACGCAGATTTTAAAAAGATTTTAGCAGATTATTAGAATGAATTATCTGCGTGCATCTGCTTTAATCTGCAAAATCTGCGTGAAATATTATTTTTCTTTTTTCAATTCTTCCAGACGAGAATTCATAACGTCTTTGTTTAATTTTACTTTTACCATTCCAGTTGGATGAAATCTTCTCTTTAAATCGATTGCATTATACACGATTGTGTACACATCATTTCCTTCTGGGATTAAACACAAAGGTGTTCTCATAATATCCCACCATTTATCCACTTTGGTTTCTATGGGCAGATAGTGTGCTTCTCCCCAATTAATTCCATCTTTTGAAAGTGTGTAGCCAATCATATTTGGCAAATGATGTCCCCAGCCTTCCGGTCCTCCATCAAAAACGGCGATATACAAACCGTTTGGCAACTGACTCACAATAGGGTTTTCGACAAATTGCGGATGTATCGTTTTTATCGGTTCCAAACCTTTGTTTAATCTTGTCCAAGGCCCTTCTAAACTTTGGGATTCTGCCAAAGCCACAAACCAGCCTTTTCCTGATTTTTTCGGATAATCTGCCCAGGATTCAAACGGATAAGCTCCGCTGTAAAATCCGAAATATTTATCACCGACTTTATACGGAAAAAAAGAAGCTACTCCCTGACGTCCTTCCCAAGGTTGAGAATCCAATCCCGGCTCCATAATGATTCCCATATCTTTATATGGTCCGCCAATTCCGTTGATTCCTTCGACAGTCGATTCGCAACGCCAAATTCTTCCAAAAGAATGATTAGGTTCTATCGTCTTACTAACTGTGTAAGCCAAATAATACCCGTACCATTTGTTAGCTTTTTCGTTAAAAACAGGCATATACGACCAGATTGCCGAACGACGGTCGTTCATCGGATTATCATCTTCTGTAACGGCGTAAACTCCGCTGGCCTGATAAATGGTAGATTCTCTTTTCCAGTGAATGGCGTCTTTACTTGTCCAGTGACCGATTTTGGTTTTGACACGGTCATAATAATAATCAACGCCTTTTTCTCCAGCTCTTTCGGTTGGAAACATATGATATGTATCTCCGACTTTTACCACACGTCCGCCTTCAAAACCTCCTTGGATTCCTTCTGTTCCTGACATTCCTTCATCAATAACAGGTTTATTTTCTCCGCCGATAATTTCGAAAAGCGGTTTTTCATCCGAAAATCCTTCAACTATAAAAGTTGGATTCCAAAGTTTTCCGTCTGGGAAATTGGCATTTCTTGGTTCTAGCTTTTGACTTTCTTTCACAACTCCCAAAAACACAAATAATCCTTTATTTTTAAAATAGTTAAGTCCCTTCTGACAAGAAACAGCATATACATTTACTGGAGGTAAACCAGTTATTGTAACTCCATTTTCAAGAATCAATTTTGCTTTTGTATCATCATTAAATTGAAAATATTCATCATTTCCTTTTTCTTGAAAAACTCCAATAAGAACTTTTACAGACTCTTTAAATTTCAATTTTAATGCCCCATTTATTCTGTTTTTGTAAGTATTCAAAGGAAGTTCAACCCCTGTTAATCCTTGCAATTCAGTGGCCAATCGGACAATATTGTGTTTGCTTCCTGAGAAAACGTGTGCGTATTGGGTTGTTTTGAAAGTTTTGTAATTGGATTTTACAATTTCAAATGATGCCGGTTTCCATGCGGTGGTTTGTGCTGTGGCTTGAATGCAGACAGCTAATAGCATTAGGAAAGCAGTTTTTAATTTGAAATTGTATTTTTTATTTTTTGAAAACATTGTTTTTTTATTTTTTTGATTTTTTTGTCATTTCGACCGAAGGGAGAAATCGCACTTGTAACCACAAAGATTGTCGGCAATTGTTGCGGAATTTCTAGTGTGATTTCTCGTTCCTCGAAATGACAAACTGAGCGTTATAAGCCGTAGATTAAAAACTAATTACTAAGGACTAATCACTAAGAACTCAAATAGCCTTATAACTCACTTTATATTCCACATTCGGTTTTACGATCAATTGGTATTTGTTTTTTGCTAATTCTGTAATTGTCCCTGAATTGGTTTTTGGTTTGCTTGAACTTTCGAAAACCAATTTCCCTTCTCCTTCAGATGTTTTTACTTTGATCTCAGATTTGCTCACATACAAAGCCACTTCTCCGTTTGGCGTTGGCACTTTTCCTTCCATCCATTTTAAACCGCCAAGATTTGGTTTTATCTCATATTCCGAATATCCTGGTGCGGTTGGTTTTACACCTAGATAATATTTTCCAAGCAAATAAATTGGACTGGAACCCCAGGCGTGACAAAGACTTTTTCCATAAGGGCGTCCATACATCGCTAAATGTTCCGTTCCTTTTTTCGTCGGATTGTATTCTTCCCAGAAAGAAGTAGCGCCTTCTTTTAGCATTCCGCCCCAATAGTCTTTCATTTCTTTCAATACATAATCCTGTTCGCCCATAGCGCACAAGGCTTCCAACTCGTAAAAACGCATGTATGGTGTTGTAATTTTCAGCACTTTATCATTAAGCAATACCTTATTTTTTATGCTTTGTTTTTGTTCTTCATTAAAATAATTGAAAAAGATACCAAACATATTTGCGTATCTGGTTACAATATCCTGCATTTTACCATCGATACGCTGATGCTTCATCACGTTTTCTTTCTTGTCCCAAAACACGTCAAATAATTTTGTTTTTAAATCATCTGATAATTTTTGATACTGTTTTTGGTCTTCATCTTTACCAGCAATTTTAGCACTAACTGCCATAGCTTCTAAACTTCTGGCTAAAAGCATTTGCTCAAAACTAACCTCGCCGGTTTTTGGTAATCCGTTCGCCCAATCAATAAAAACCCAGTCGCCTTCCAATGGTTCGAGGAATCCGTTTTTGTTTCTTCTTTCCAAACAGAATTCCATCAATGATTTCATTCGCGGATAAAAAGTTTTGATGAATTTCGTATCACCCGTGTGCAAATAGTAATCGTAAACACCCACAAACCAATACAACGAATAATCCATTATGATATTTACGTGAGCCGTCACAGGTTCTTTACCACGAAGGGCTAATAGCGTTCGTTCTACAGAAGCCGAATCAAAGAATAAATAATAATTCATTAAATAACTTTGATAAGCGTCGCCAGACCAAACCCAGCGGTCGCGTTTAATTCCGTCTATAAAAAATTCACGAGTGGTTAAATGCATCGTGTACGCCGACACATCCCAAATTTGATTCAATTGTTGATCCGAAGATTTGAATGCTCCACGATAGTCTAATGGCAAATATTCATAAAGCATCGAAATAGAATCGTATTTTACCCCTGCATCTGCTTGCACCTGAACATAGCGGAATGCTTTGGATCCGTCATGTGTGTAGGTTTCAGATTGTTTTCCGTCAAAAGATAAATGATCTAAAGTTTCGCATTTAGCAGAATCTAAAGCTTCTTCGCGAGATTCACCATAATAAAGTGCTAGTTTGCCTTTTCCTTTTAAACCGTGGATTTTAATGTATCCAAACGTTTCTTTTCCAAAATCTACTAATTGACCAGACCCTATTTTCTCTGTTTTCTTTGCACTTAAAGGCTTGGTTGTTAGTTTAAATCCGGATGGTTTATTCTCTGGTGAATCAAAATTCCAAGAACCAACAGGAACCCAAGGCGTACCGGATTGCTGTGCTTTTCCATTTTCATCAATCCAAAGTTTATCTTCATTGGTCACCTTCCAAGAGGCATCCGATTTCACATATCTACCAGCAATATAAATAGCCGGCAGCACTTCTTGATTATATACTTTAAAGGAAATTTTATGTTTCCCGGCAGGAATTCTTATTGATTTTGGCTGTCCATAAATCTGAACGCCATCTAAAAGTAATTGAAAAGATCCTTCTGAGTAGATTTTTACCTCATCTGGTTCTGCAATATCTACTTCTGTTTGAAAAGTGACTAAGGCATAAGGACTGTAATATTGCCAAAGCGGTGGAAATACCGCTTCGCGTTCTGTACGTCTTACCTGCATTTTATTGCTTAACCAAACTTCAAAATCGCCTGGATACCAGATCCATGTGGCAGGCTTATTTTCCTGAGCAAACACAAGTGCTGAAGAAAATAAAACTGTAAAAACAAATAATTTTTTAAAATTTAGAAATCGATTTCGCATAAAAAAGATATTTTGGGTCTAAAGATAAGTGTTATTTTTACATTTCACAACCTGCACTGTCCTGTACCGTCCTGAAATTAACAAAATATCCCTTTTTTGATACAATTGTAAAACTGTAATTGAAATGCCCCTTTAATTATAGTTTTTTCAGAACTGGTATAAAATATAATTAGAAAATATTCCGCCCTATATTCTTTTTAAATATCTAATGGAGCAATTGCCATTATAACTCAAATACGTCTTAAATTCTTGAACGATTATTGTATTTTTTGCAATTCTTAGCAGTTTTACCTGCCACTCAAACTCATGCTTATAACTCTCCTAAATTAACAATTCGGGCTCTTCATAACAAAAAAATAAGCTTCTATACCCAAATACATTTTTTAAATTATTTTCTAAAATAACTTCGTTTTATCAACTTAACTCAAAAAAACTCATGGAAGCAACTACATTCAACAAAGCCAAACAATTATTGGGGAGCTGGTTACCACAGGACCCACAAATTATAGAAAACTGGACACTCAAAATCAAGGAGTTTGTCAAAAAAAATCCAACACCACTCATTCCTGAAATTACCGAATTTCAAAATCTGGTATATTCTGACCCTGTTTTGTATGCCAATGTGCAGGGAATGTTTGCTGAAGCACATTTTTTAAAACAAAGAACTCCTTTACTGTGGGAACCAGAACCAGTGACTTTTGAAGATTTCCTTGTTTTACTCAACGGAATCATGCAAACTGCTCCCGAAGCTTACCAAACCGGAGCTCCCGGAAATCAAACTGCTGCAGGTATGATTGGATTTCCTATAAATGCCCTTTTGGCATGGCCAATGGCAACCAATTTTGGGTACGATGTTTTTTCAAACGCATTAGTCAATCAGCAGCTGAAAAAAATATTGAATTACTGGTCTAAATTTTTGGTTACAGAGGATTCTCGTTATGTTTTGATCGAAAATGACCCTTCGGAAAACGTGATTGCATGGCTAAGCGAACTGGCACAAACTGAAATGATGGAAGTTGCCAAAGGAGCTTTAGGTTTAGAACCGAATCCGATTCCTGTCAACGCTACTTTTTCTGATGTTTTTCAGTCAGACCCTTCAGATGTTTATTACGGATTCAAAAGCTGGGACGATTTTTTCACGAGATTATTTTGTCCGGATGTGCGTCCTGTTACTGCTCCCGATGATGATTCGATCATTGTAAATGCCTGTGAGTCGGCACCTTTGCAAGTAGCTAAGAATGTCGCTTTGTCGGATCAGTTTTGGTTAAAAGGACAACCTTATTCGTTAGAAAACATGATGAATTTTGATCCCTTAGCACCTCAATTTGAAGGCGGAACAGTTTATCAGGCTTTCTTGAGCGCTTTGAGCTACCACCGCTGGCACAGTCCTGTAAACGGTAGAATCGTAAAAACGGCTATTGTAAACGGTTCTTATTATTTAGAAAATCTATACCAGGGTTTCTACAATCCGGAGGGAGCCGATTCGAGTGCGCCTAACAATTCGCAGCCCTTTTTAACGGCAGTTGCCACCAGAGCAGTTATCTTTATTGAGGCAGATAATCCTGCCATTGGACTGATGTGTGTAATGCTTGTAGGGATGGCAGAGGTTTCCAGCTGCGAAATAAAAGTACAAGCCGGAGACGTTGTAAAAAAAGGCGATGAGCTGGGTATGTTTCATTTTGGAGGTTCAACACATTGCCTGATTTTTAGACCGGGTGTTAATTTAGATTTCACCAATTACGAAACACCAGGCTTAGACGCTCCTAATAATATTCGTGTGAATACACAAATTGCGAAAGTGGTTTAGAAAACATACTAGCAATTTTTGATATTAAATACAAAAACGACTTAAGCTAATTATTAAAAAGTCGCAAATCGAAAGACTTGCGACTTTTGTCTTTCTAATGAAATACTCGCCGGATAATTATAAATTCTTCAACTCTAACCTTTGATAATACGTTTACTAATTTTATTTCCAGGTGTTGTTATTGTCAAAATATAAGCTCCTGATGGAAGATTTCCTAAATTTAAGTTTTGTGTCTGCCCATTTACTGTTTTAGTAACAATCAATTTACCAGACAAATCAAACAACTGAATTATAGCACCTTTTGCAACTTCATTAAATTCAACCGTCAAAATATTTTTTACCGGATTTGGATAGTAATTAAATGTGAAACCAGAGTCAGTACTTTCTATTGTTTCCACAGCAAGATCAGTATTTATTTTTTTAGCGGTTGTAAAGTTACTTTCGGAATAACCTAAATCAGGATTACTGCCGGAATACGAAAGACCAACATTCGTTCCTTTGTCAATTAAATCGCTTCCCTGAACTAATTTGAAAGGCAAGTTAGTTGGAAGATCCCCATTTGACTGTCGGGCTCCAATGGCAAGTGAAGTACTGGTACTTGTAAAATCGGAGGTATTTACAGTGACACTTAGATTCCAAGAGTTGTTTTGCTGTGTAGCGTTTGAAATAGAAATTGTTCCGGATAATGAAATATTATTTTTGAAAATATGTTTCTTTCCCGATTGCACCGGATTTCCAAAACCAAAGTTGATGTTGTTTCCGAATCCTGTACAATTATATAGTGTTATGCTTCCGGTATTGTTGTTCTGATCGAATCCTTTTTTGGGATGTCCTATTGCAACACATCGGGTCAGTACATTATCTGCCGGAACAGAATTACCTCCTACTTTAAAACCATTTCCATTTCCGGTAAAGCCTCCGTAATTCCACACATCAACGCCGTTTCTGATCGCCCAGCAATTTTCAAAAGTTACTTTTTGAGTACTGTCAAAACAATCGTATCCGTCATCTGAATTTTCCCAGGCACGGCAGTTGATGAACTTATTTCCCGGTCCCTGCTCTTGTTTTGGACCAAAGCCATCCGCCATGCTTCCCTTCTTTTTAGGATCATAATTTCTATAGGCATCACAGTTTTTTACTGTAGTGTTTGAACCTCCTTTGTTAATTTCTAAACCGGTATTACGATTGTTATAAAAAGTACAATTTTCGAAAATAGTATTGGAACCTGTTACATACGCTCCCTGATAGCCTGCTCTGGTAATGGCAATTCCTTTGAAACTCCAATAGGAACCTGTAATGCTAAAACCATACGAATCCTGTACCCATTCCTGATCCGGAAACGAAAAATCTATGATCGCCCTTCCATTGTTTACACATTCTACCTTAATAGGACTTGCTGAAGTTCCTGATTTTGTAAACGAAATAGTATTTTTAGCACCGGCAGTATAGGCTATTGTATACGTTCCGGCCTGTAATAAAATAACATCTCCGGCAACGGCTTTGCCCACAGCTGTTTTAAAATTCATAGCATTCGTAAAACTCGAACCCGAATTAGTAGCGTTTCCGGTGGGTGTCACGTAATAAGTTGTTGCTGAAACTGATGCCGATACCAAAAGGGACAGCATGAAATAGTAGATTTTTTTCATAAGTTTTGTGTTAGTTTGAACTGAACAAGGTACTTATGGTTTTTTATAAAAACATTGAATTAATTCAATGGTTGTTGTGAAATTGGATTTGATTTGAAAATTGCTTTTTTCATATACATAAAAAGAGGAAAGCTTTCGCTTTCCTCAATCTTGAAATTTTATTAAATTGCGGGAGACAGCCTCTTTTTTTAAGGGAAAATCAAATTTCAGTTTTTAAAGAGGATTCTACAAAATTAAAAATTACCTCAGCAGGTATTGCCAGAGAACACGTACGGCTAAATCGGGCTATATTAATTCCCATAAAAGTTCCGTCAGTTTTAAAAACAGGCCCTCCGCATTGATACGGTTTTAATTTTGCATCATGCGCAAAAACGGCTTCAAAATTATCAAATCGTTCACTTCTGCCTCCTTCAAATTTATTAGAAGGATGATCACTTAAGGGAGATTTTTCTAATACTACGTTATAATCGAATTCTTCTCCGTTTCTTAATCCTTTTATCGAAATCGTATCGCCCACCAAATACTGCATTAATTCCCTGCCATAATCTTCGGGCTTCGTGACAGCAATACCGTTAATAAATTTGACCTGATCCTGCACTTGCAGACCTGCTTTTGCAGCCGGACTATCCGGACCAAAACTGGTAATAGTTATATTTCCTTTAATAAAATTGGCACCGGCACCAAAGTAACCTTTAGCAGGTTTAGTCTCAAACTTAAAAACATCAGATCCTAAAAAACTTAATTCATTTTTATTATCACTTAAAAAACTAACAAGGGGTATCCCAAGATTTTCAAATGAGTCAACAGCTTTAGTTTTAGAAATTGCTTCTTTATTAATTTTATTGATTTTTAGAAGTGCTAAATCATTTGGCAAATTAGTAGCAACAACTTTTGCATCGTATAATTTACCATCAATTTTAACTAAAATAGCATTTGTTAGCAGACTGCTTTTAGTAACAATCCATGTAAACTTTCCTGATTTATTCCCGGGTTTAATAAGCGTACCAAAAGCTATTACTTTTACCTCATCGGCCTTACTTACTATTTCAACTATGCCTTTTGCCACTAAATTAGGAGGAGTAACGCTTAGATTTATAAGTTTATCCTTTAAAGGGTCAGGTGTAAACTGTTGTTTATTTGAAGGCAGTTCGGCATAATTTACTGGTTGTAACAAATCTTCCCAATATTCTCTGAACAGGTTGACAGGTGACTCGTAATTAATATCTTCGTCTATCGCTATACGGCTATGAATTGCAATAACTCTTCCCAGGTTGTCAAAAAGCGGGCCTCCGGAATCCCCGGGTTCCATTTTGCAGGTTGAAACCATAAATCCCCATGTATCTAACGCGGTTGCTATTTTGCCTACACGAATAGTTGGAACATCCTGATTGAGTGTTGTTGGATAGGCTATACTGACACACAAATTGTTAGTATTCATGCTATCCGACCAACCCATTTCTGCAAAAGGGTAAGTTCCCGGATCCATTATTTTAAGCATTCCTATATCCGGTCTTCCCTGCATAGATTTAATTCCCATTCTTCCCAAAGCTTTAGCTTTCGCTATTTTTCCATCAGGAAAATGTACTCTGTAAAAATTACCCGGATGAATGGCATGAGCAGCAGTTAAAATAATTCCTTCTGGCTTCACGACAACACCCGAAAACTGCGGGCTGTTTTGTTTTAAGTTTAAACTATCAATACCCCACAGCTTTACAGCTGCGGGATATGATTTTTCTAAAACATTTTTGACGGCTTTATCCTGAATTTCTGTATGCTGTGCTATTACAACGCTGTTGGTTAACAGTAAGAATACAAATAAATTTTTCAGTAGAAAAAATGCTGTTTTTTTATTTTTCACTTTCAATTGCTTTAGCTAACTGGTCTTTTAAGGATTCGCTGAAACCAGTAAATTTCTGAATTATTTTTCCTTCTCTGTCTATTAAAAACAAGGTTGGTATCCCCACAACCATAAATTCTTTTAGGGTCTTTTCTTTATCGGGACTTAACACTTGAGGCCAAGGCATATTTTCTTGTGCCATAGCTTTGCGCCAGGCTTCCTGATTAGAATCTACGGAAACACTCAATACCTCGAATCCTTTGTCTTTATATTTAGTGTAAAGTTCTTTTACCGCAGGAATGGATTTTCGGCAAGGACCGCACCAGCTTGCCCAAAAGTCAATTAGCACATATTTACCTTTAAAAGACTCTATGCTAATGATCTCCCCATTAGGAGAAGGATAGGCAAATGAAGGTATCTGACTTTTATTTTTTAATGAATTTCTAATATTCTTCTTGGTTTGGTACTCCTTATCCATATATTTCAGATTTTCGGATTGTGGATATTTTTTAAGTGCCTGCTGCATGTTCCATTCAAAAAAAGCGCTATCGGCATCAGTAGGATACAAACTAAGTAAATAAGCGATGGCCGGACTATCCGAGTTAACTTCAATAAATTTCTCTAAACGAAGTCTGTTAAATTCACCTGATTTTTTGATATAGCCATCACTCTTAATATACTTTCTCCAGGTTGAATCCTGCTGTGCAGTACGGTTCGCTACTAACCATTCCTCATTCAATATTTTCATTTCTTCTGAAGCAAGATATTGATTGTAATCCGCTGCATTAATAATCTTAGTTGACTTAGAAGTACTTTGCAGCTCAACAAAACCGGAGTTTTTCATTTTAAATTTAGACGTATCATAACCACGAGCCGAAACTTTTACATCTGCATCGGCCCAAAACGATGCGGTTTGCCATTTTAAAATATCTAAAGAATATAGCGTTTGTTTTTTATTCGTTTTTAGTTTGAAATCTCCCTGCTCATTTATTACTGTTGAATCGATAAGCTTTCTTTGACTTCCAATTCCTTCATATAACCAGATCTTATTGTATTTTTTAAAAATCTCAGGGTTTAGATTTTGAACATGTCCATGAATAAGAATTGATTTCTCTGATTGTGCTTGTAAGGCAAATGATGCGAAAAAGAAAAAAATGAAACTTAGACAAAAAGGGGATATTTTTTTTAATTGTATCATGATAGCTTATTGTTTAAATATTTCTTTTAATGTCTGATCTAGTTCTTCATGCCCGGAACCTTTCCAACGTTTCACTAATCGTCCTTCTTTATCTAATAAAATTTGGGTAGGATATGCCTCTATACTATACATTTGAACAACATCTTGTTTCATATTAATTTCGTTGTTGATAACATTTGTCCAGGTTAGCCCATCTTTTTCAATAGCTCCTTTCCAATTTTTTTCAGCTATAGCCTGACTTTGAACTTTTTCACTTGCAACGCCTAAAATTTCAAAACCTAACGATTTGTATTTCGCATACAATTCTTTTAAATGAGGATTAGCTGCACGACACGGACCACACCAGCTGCCCCAAAAATCTAACAGTACATATTTCCCTTTAAAATCAGAAAGTTTTACCAACTTACCATTTACATCAGGTTTGGTAAAATCAGGCATCGGACCACCATCACTTATTATTTTATTGGCCTCAATTTTAGATTTTATACCCTGACCATATCTGGTATTTTTGTATGTTGGGGACAAGGCATTGAATGCCTGTTCTAACTCGCTTGCAGAATAACTTTTCGATGTTTGATTTAAGTAGTAAATACTGGCAAGTAAATCGGGATTTTCTTTAATAAAAGCATTTTTACCATCTTCAATAGCCTTTCGGTTGGCCATCATCTTTTGTAAATGCTTCTCGGTCTCTTCTTTGATACCCATCATACGAATTTCTGTGAATTGCTGCTGAAGCGCCATCATTTCTTTTATGTTTTTGGCTTGTAATTTTCTTAGTTTTGTAAAACCGTCATTATGGATATCGCCTGTTACTTCGGCCAGATGTAGTTCATCTACATTACCATTGACAGTAATATTCGCTCCTTTACTAAGGACAATTTCTAAACCCGGAGCCGGCATATACATACCTGTTTTACCTCCACCCAGGTAAATGTTACGATCGTAGGTTGTCCTTAATTGCGTAACAATAGGCTCATCTGTGGCTTTACCGCTCAATTCAAATACGTCATTTTTTGCTTGTACTTTAATATCTCCTTCAGGCCCGGGAACAATTATCTGCTCGTTACCTTGTCCTTTAATTTTTCCTTTAATAGTAAAGTCTTGTGCACTGACTGCAATTGCAGCGGAACACATCATCATTGAAATTATAAACTTTTTCATTTACTTGATTTTATTATTTTTTTTTAAATTACTTATTATTTTATCCCGATACTTTTTTATGGCGTATCGGGATTAAATTGATTACCTGACAATAAATGGTTTCCAGGCCATGGCTTTTATTTTACCAAACCCGGTGTACCTTTTTTCTGTACCTGTAATGATGGCACCATTGGTTTCATTTACACCCATTTGATAAACCGATCCTGTTTTTGTGCTTTCATTATAAGTTGCGATGTATAAAATTTTACAAAAATTCTTAGGATCATATATTACACCCGTCGCTCTGTTCTGATTGTAATATTTTTGTAACGAAATTGTAGTTATAGTTTCGCCTGCCGGAGGAGTCCAGAGTTTTTCTGTAGTACCAGGCGTGTATTTAAACTGATATAAATTATTAGAAGAACTATAGTAAAACACTTCGCCATACGCCCCAGCAGCAATAGCATTAACATTAGCTATTTCGGGACACGAACTCATGTTGTATTTTCCTCGTCCAATTGTAGCGGTTTCTCCGCCAATAAAATTTGCGGTCAGTAAAAAATAATTGCCACTATCATCTTTCATAAGCATATGTTCGAAATTGCTAAATCCTAAATCGGAATCGATTAGTTCTAAACCAACATTTTTAACATCAAATGCAGCAGTTGCAGCCTGCGTAGTGGCAATAGGGATAATTTCTGCACCCCTTGAAACCACTTTCACAAACCTCTTATTGGTCTGGTCGTATAAAATTGCATCAAAAGCAGCACTTGTTGCAGTTGCCATCCAGGGTGCTAATTTACCATAGCTGCCCGCTAAGGCATCATTAAATGCTCTGTCTCCAGGTGCAATAATGGTGTAGTCAACCACATGCAATTGATTGTTATTCATTAGAAATTCCTTTCTGGCTATAGTTGTAGTGACAAATTCAGGAGCTTTTATTGCCGGAGGTGTCCAAAACATTTTATCATTAAAAGTAGCCATACTTCTAAATGTTGCGGGGTCTACACGTACCGCATCATTAGCGCTTTGTATGTATAAAGCATGAGCTCCGGTTAAGTTAGCAAGTGAATAAATTAGTGAACCTGGTTTACCGGGAATTGGAGCTCCATTGGCATTTGCATATAAGTCATAATACACACGTTCATTAGTGGCGGTTTTAGAAATTTCATTATTCGTTATCAAACCAACATCCGTATTGCCATCTTTTTCGTAGAGTACCATCCAGCCTTCGGCTAAGGCAGGAGTGACTGCCACAGGAAATTTTGCAAATGTTTTTACTCCTGTATTTGTATTGGTTACCGTAAAAAGAACTTCCCAGACTAATTCATTGGCTGTAATCTCTTGATCAAGGTGTACAGTATTTGCCAGATTGTGCCTTTCCAGAATGTCTCTATTGATCTGAGCGGGATACATTTCCCAACTGAAACTTAATTCCTTAAATTGAGGATTTTCAGGATTTACTTCTGTGCCCTTATAGATTACTTTAGGTTTTAAGGTTAATATGTCATAACGTAAAATAGAATACGAGGTTGCCATTCCGGAAACATCAATAGTTACTTCATCTAACTTTTGATACTCATAATTTCCTTTATCATCATAACAGGAAACCATTGTAATCATAAGAAACAAGAAGCTTAACAACTTAAATATATTTGTTTTTCTCATCTTTTAAATTTTTAAATTAGTCCTATCCAAAGATTATGGAAAAACAACTAATACATTATTTTCATCTCTCAAAGGCTGACTGTTCGCTTGATTGTACTTTATCAATTCGCTTTTGCAACGATTTTGATAATACTGGGCACGTGTATAACTAATTTCATTAGGAGGCACAGGTGTACCTGTATAACGAACTTTGAATACGGGGGCTTCACCGATTATGGTTGTAATAAATTGAAATTTAACATCCGAATAAACGCCGAAAAAGGTAGACAACCTATAATAAGGAAGCGGGTCTACATCCCAATGAGCCGGTTTGCTAAATTTGTCCCTGAAAACAATTTTTAAATCAGAACGTTCTGTAATTCCCTTTTTAAAGTTTTCATCTTCTTCAAGACCAAAAACAATCTTAGCAGAAGTATTTTTAAAATCAGAAGAACGATAAATATAAATAGGAAAAACGTCCAGATATGTATTTGCTTTTAGTACATAGTCCTTTAACTCATAATGAACCCCTTCTAAAATTGTAGTGGTATCACCACCTATAGGTTTTAACCTGAAAATCCTGTCCTGAGCACTAGCAAGTCCGGTTAATCTGACAGAGAACATTATACTGTCTACAGGATTCAGTGATTTAAAAGCATAGTTGTACTCCAAACTGTCTGGTTTCATAGTGTTAGTACCCAACCACAAGTTTAGTCCACTAAAATCTTCAGGGTATATTGATTTGGGTTCTTCTTCGCATCCTATAAATAGTAAGGAGCAGATTAGTATTGCAAATGTTATATTTTTCATAGTAATGAAATGTATTTTTTAATTATTGATTATCTACTCTGCCAGGTGCGTTATTAAGTTCACTTACCGGAATTGGCAATTTATAACCTTTAATAGCGATTATATCATTAATTGGTGAGCGGGGAATACGGGTTGCGTTTAATCTTTTATGAAAAAAGAAAAGCTGTCCTTCACCTATAACATCCTTTCTAAACTCTTGTAATAAAACAGCATCAAATACAGAGCTGTCAATAGTCATTGTACTTAATCCTCTGTGTGTGCGTACCTCATTAATCAATGCTGAAGCCTTTGTGATATCTGTATCTTTGAGAGCTTCTGCAGCAATAAAGTACATTTCAGACAATTTAAGAATTGGCATTTTATTTCGATAAGCAGCTGGCCAGGTTGTACTTTCTAACTGTTCATACTTTCTTAAAAAATAATTCCCTTCATTGTTTGCTCTGTACCAGTACAGATATCTGTAATCGTCTGAGTTACTATCGTAATATTCGGTTCTGGTTGGAGGAAACATATAAAAAACATTACTACCGCCTGTCGTGGTAAATGAGTTTTCATAAATAGTATTCATTCGAACAATATTCAGAGCGAATAAATGTTCGGTAGAAAATGTAAGATCTGAATTATTTGCATCTACCAGGCTATTTTGAGTAATCCATGGAAATTTTGTTGAGTTTATTACTTCCATAGCATTAGAAGCTGCCTGGGCATAATCATGTTTGTAGAGATAAACCCTGGCTAAGAGTCCTTTAACCGCATAGTAATTTAAATGCACCTGACGGTTCATTAAATATCCATTATCATCTGCAATAGTAATTTGTTTTCCTGTTACTATAGGGTCATTTTTCAATAACTCCGCTGCCTGGTTTAAATCAGTAATAACATTGTTAATTACGGCATCTACGGAAAGCTGTGGCGCAATTTCTTTACTGGCTTTTGTGAAATAGGGAATCGACAATTTGTTTGGGTTTTCCTTGTAACTTGCCCCAAATACACGAAGAAGGTCAAAATGAATCCATGCTCTTAATGCTAAGGCCTCTCCTTTTATAATGGCATAATTATTATCCCTAAAGACTCCTTTTTGTGCATCAATTTCTTCTAATAATTTATTGTCATTGGCTATTGCATTATACATTTGATTCCAGATAGCATCAATTCTGTTTAAAGAGGTAGTGCTATTTTTATAATCATAGGTTTTGTCAAAGTCATAAGAGATGCTTTGAAAATCCCATTCGGCCCCCAAAACTCCTATTAATCCGAAGGTCATTTCCCTTCCATATAATGATTCGTAGGTCAAAGTCGTGTAAACGCCCGCCAATGCTTCTTTGAAGCCGCTTTCGGATGAAAATAAACTACTATCGCGAACCTGGGATTTGGGTTCAACATCGAGCCAGTCTGTACAGGAACTCAAAACTAATGATAGAGTTAAGACTATTATTTTGGGTAATATTTTATATGATTTCATGGTTTAAAACTTTATACATTAATATTGTATCGCTTAAAATGATGCCTGGAGAGAAAAAGAAAACGTTCTTGCAAAAGGAAAATCTAATCCCCGTTCGGCTCTAATAGTTGAGATTCTTGCTAAATCATTGCCGAATAGTGTCAATCTTAGTCGGCTTAAATGCGATTTTTCTAAAAAGTTCTTATTTCTAAAATCATAAGAAACATTCACAGAATTCAATAATAATTCATCCAGATCCTGAACAAAACGGGAACTTGGGTTGGTTCGGGTCGGAGTACGTCCAATGGCTTTAAAGAAGGCATTATCCCCCGGGTTTTTCCAGGTATCTGTAAATACACGTTCATCGACATTATATTGAATATCTACATTTTCTACCCTATCCACTAATGTCTGATTGTAATACTGGCCTCCAAAACGATACGAAAATGCACAGTTGACACCAAAACCTTTATATTGTGCGTTAAATCCAAAACTTCCTCTGACCTTCGGCGTAGATTCTCCTACAGCAACCTGATCATTTGGATCCCAGACATAAGTTAGATCCCCATTCTTTTTCACAAAAATTTCGCTGCCCGTAGCAGGATCGATTCCCATAGATCGAACGGCCCAAATAGCAGTGGTAGATTTCCCTTCCTGATATCTTACAAAAGGTTTTGTAGATGTACCTCTTTCAGCTTCTAATTCATCATTAACTGAATTTAACGCATCTGAAATTTTAACTAATTTATTTTTATTGGACCCAACTGTTAAAAATAAATTCACAAAACTATTGCTGGAAGGATCACTCCATGTTTTATAGTTTAAAGTGGCATCGATACCATTATTTCTTAATTCGCCTAAATTTTCTGAAATAGTACTAAACCCTACTGATCCCGGCATCGCTACCTCTGTAAGCAGGTTATTTGTAAGACTTATGTAATAATCAAATCGCAACGATAATTTGCTCCATAAGCCTAAATCCAGACCAAAGTTATAATCCTGGGTTTGTTGCCACTTTAGCTGGTTGTTTGCTAAACCTATTAATTTGGCTCCCACTATGTTGTCATAATAACTATCTGTAAAATAGTTGTAAGTAGCCATGGCCTGATACGGGTTAAAATTCTGGCTTCCAGTATATCCGGTAGAGGTACGTAACTTTAATTGTGTGATCCAGTCTGCTTTGAAAAATTTTTCTTTGTGGATATTCCATCCTAAACCAACCGACCAGAAGCTCCCCCAACGGTTATCGGCACCAAATACACTCGATCCTTGTAAACGATAGGTAAGATCTGCCAAATAACGGTCATCGTAGGAATAGTTTAACGCAGAAAGTATTCCCGTTTCTCTAGTAAGAGCATCAGCGCCTGATGGTCGGCCATCCTGAGCATATTGTCTTGCAAAATTGATATAATCCACTCTGTCATTTAAAAAGCCCTGAGCATGTACACCGTGGCTTTCACTTCCCACTTCGTATAAATTCCATCCGGCATTTAAGTAAAAAAGGTGTTTATTTATCGTTTTGGAATAGTTTAGCGTAAGATCTGTTTTAATAGAATGACTTATCCCATCAGTTATTGTATAATCTCCTCTCCTATAAAAATCTTCTTCCGAATATTCAGCATAGCGGGTATGATTGGCGGGATAAAAATCTTCTCTGGTTTCATGAATTTGCGTATAACCCAGACGACCAACAATTTTAAGTGCCCTGGACAAAGACCACTCTGCCTGAAAATTATTGGTGATATCAGTGTAATCACTAAAATTTTTAGTTCCTAACGTAGCATTAAATAATGGGTTATAATAGTTTATAGGAGTTCCTGATCCGGAATCAAATTGGCCTAATAATTTTTTAATATTGCCATTATCATCATAAGGAGTCCAATACGGATTTAATCTTGTGTATTCCGAAAATGAACCATACGGAGAATCATAGGCATGAGTGCCAGTGATTGTCAAAATATTTCTAAAAATAAAATCGCTTACACGATACGATAAAAACAGATTGCCCGAAGTGGTTCTGCGCCCTGATTCTTTCATAACTCCCGGTATGGAATTATACGTTAAATCTGCACCATAAGTAAAATTATCGTCCCCTCCTTCCAAAGACAATGTACTTTTATGACCCACAGCTGTGGTTAAAGGTTGAGAAAGCCAATAGGTATTTACGCCTCTTGCCACCTCAGCATAGGTTCTGTTATATTGCTCCTTAAGTAATTGTTCACTATAATAAAAATTAGAACTATACCTCCCGGCATTTAATTCTACCTGAAGTTTTTGCTCAGCATTGGTTAAATGATAACTGCTCAAATCCGGTGTCGTTACATTTAGATCTCCGGTGTAGCTCACTCTCATTTTCCCTTTTTTCGGCCTTTTCGTTTCTACTACAACAACTCCGTTTGCTGCTCTGGATCCATAAATAGCTTTTGCAGCAGCATCTTTAAGAATGGTTACTGCAGCTACTCTGTTCATGTCTAAATCGTAAATTTTCTGCAAAGTAGTCTCAAACCCATCTAAAATAAACAAAGGGGAGTTTGGGTTATTTGCATATTCACCGCTTAAGCCCGGTAAGCTATTTGCTCCTCTGATTTGTACGTCTGGCAACATGTTTGGATTGGAACCTGCAGCTATATTATCAATTTGAACAAATGCAGGGTCGAGTACTTTTAAACTTTGAATTAAGTTCTGATTTCCTATTGTTCTCAATTCTTCTGCAGTAAATGTAGAGGCAGCTCCAGTAAAACTTTCCTTATTTCTGGTATAGATTCCGGTAGACACAATCTTAACAGCCTGAAGTTCTGTAACATCTTCTTCTAAAGCTACTTTAATTTGCTTATTACTATTAATCTGAACTTCTTTCGTTTTATATCCTATATAGGAAAACTGAAGAATATCATCTTCAGGAACTTTCATAGTAAACTGGCCATTCAAGTCTGTAATTTCAGTAGTTTTTGTTTTTTTTGAAGTTACGCTCACTCCCGGCAAAGCCAAACCTTTAGCATCTGTTACAGTACCGGATATCTGAATTTCTGCCTGCTGACTAGCATTACGGGAAATTGCTACAGGAATAGATTTGATTACAATAGTGTTATTTCCGGCTAATGAAAATTCCAGCTTATTAGCAGTAACGCACTTTTCAAGTAAATTTGAAATTTTAACTGATCCCTTTTTTAAATTTACTTTGGGTGCGTTTAAAAACAAATTCTGAGAATAGATAAAATTGTAATTGGTTTGTTGAATAATTAAGTCAAATACTTCATTGACACTAATTGTCACGTCTTCCTTTATCACAATTTTTTCATTTTGAGAAAAAACGGTTGTAGGTGACATACTAAAAGCCGTGAGACAGCAGAATAACAGTATGGTTCGAATCATAAAAATAAAATATCGATCCCAGCAAGGGGGACGAAAAATGGTTTGGTTAATTTTCATAAATTTGTTTTGGTGATTGGTTATTAAATTAATTGGTCATTATGAATCAAAAAGGGGGATTGTTATACACCGGCCAAAGTTTATATGCTTTCCCTCTTTTTACTTTTATTTAAAAATTACAGTCTTCTCTTTTATCTCATACGATTTAATTTGGTTAGTTGTTTTGATTAATTCCAGTATCACTTCAAGGTTTTGGTTTTTGCTAAATTGTCCCTTAAATTTTTCACTTTTAATTGTTTCACCTTTAATGATAAAATCGACGTCATACCATCTGGATAAAACTTTTACAATATCCTTTAATGTCAAATCATTAAAAACAAACTGACCATTTATCCAGGCCAATTCTGTATCTAAGTTCGCAGGAGTAATTCTTAAAGAAGAAGTAACTGAATTCACAACAGATTGTTCTCCAGGGCGTAATTCTTCTTTTTTATTAGCGTAATCAATAGCAACCTTACCCTCTTTCAGGGTGGTTATTAGATTATCTTCGTCTTTATATGCTTTGATATTGAATTGGGTGCCGAGTACTTCAACATTTTGTCCTTTGGTTTTTACGTTGAAGTGTGAACCTTTATGAGCTGAACTTGGAGAAACTTCAAAATAAGCCTCACCATACACTAATTCTACAAAACGAGGCTTACCATCGATAAAATGATTAGGGAATTTTAACTGGGTTTCAGAGTTAAGTCTAACTTTAGTTCCATCGGCTAACAACAAAGAGAATTGCCCTGCACGCGGAATGGTTAAGTAATTGTACTCTATAGCTGCATTATTATCGGAATAGGTAACTGATTTATCATTTGTAGTTACTCCATTACCTTTATACGCATTCCCGTTTCCTAAAACTATAGTCTGCCCATTTCCTAAAACTAAAGTCGCTTTATCTGTACCAGGCACAATAGCAGGTTTAGCGGATGCAACGGTGGTTTCAATTTTGTTTGTGGAATCGAGGGCAAAATAGAATAAAGTTCCTAATACAATTACTGCGGCTGCGGCATACTTCCCATATTTCCATATAGGTGTTTTATCTACAGGTGCGCCGATTGCTTTTTGTATATTTTCCCAACCCCTTTTTTTATCTATTTGTTGCGATAATAACTGTCGCTGTCTTCTTTTTTCAGGATTGGTTATGTTTTCAAAAATATAATCCTTGTCCGTTTGCTCAAAAAGATCCGTTTCTTTTAGTTCTTCTGGATCTTTTTCTTTGACAAGCGATAGCGCAATCTGCCTTGAAAGTTCATAAAGTTTGTTTAAAGTCGTCATTAGTATCGTTTTTTTTTTACTAAGACGACAAAAAAGATAAAGTGGGTGTAGAAAAAAAAATATTTTTTTTAATGTTTTCTGCAAAACACCTAAATATCTACAACAAAATCAAGATATTACCGTAAAATATATAACTATTTTTTTAATTCGGCTATAAAAGCAAATAAGAGGAAATAGTCTTTTAATAGAGGACGTAAACGCTTGTAAGCAATCTTTTTTTGTAGTTTAATCGTATTTAAAGAAATTCCAAGTTCCTCAGAAATTTCCGGATTACTCATGCCTTTTATACTCAATTTTATAATTTGAGCACATTTTTCAGGTAGCGTTGTTATAGCTTTTTCTAATATATGATTTGTTTCAGAGATAACCACTTCTCTATGAAAAAACGGATCCGTCTCCCATTGAAATACGTCTTCCTCATAGAGGGATTGTGTTGTTCTTACATAAACACTCTTCAAATAATCGAGACACTGATTTTTAACTGCTGTATATAAATATGATTTAACAGCCTGGTCATGCTGAAAGGCAATTTTTTCTTCCCATATCCTGATAAAAACATCCTGCACTAAATCCTGTGAAGCTTCAAGATTTTCAACATACTTATTGGCAAACAGGCACAAACTACTATACATAGTGTCGAATATATGCTTATATTCTTTTAATGTTAATGTTTTCATTTCTGCCTTTGGAAAATTAGGAATTCTGGTCAAAATTAGTTTTACACAAAACTATTTGCCAAATAAATAAAATTTTAATTGGATAAAGGCATTTTAGACTAATAAATTTGACAGAACAGTTAATTTTTCGAATATAAACAAGAAATTATGTATCAATTTGATAATACTGCCATATTTAAGGAAACAACGCAGGCATCATTTTGTTTTGATAGATTATCTGTACTAGTCAAAATAGGGTGATTGATATTTCAGAGCTAATCAAAAAAAAGGTTACCGAATGCTTTGTCTATTAATTTCGATACTGCTCTTTGAGTTGAAAAATTGCACTAAAAGCTCTTCCATAACAAAAAAATCCGCTTCTGTACCTAAATACATTTTTTGAGTTATTTTCTAAAGTACCTTCCCTATTAATTTAACCCAAAAGATTATGGAAGCAACTACATTCAACAAAGCAAAACAATTATTGGGAAGCTGGTTACCGCAAGACCCACAAATTATAGAGAACTGGACACTAAAACTCAAAGAATTTGTCAAAAAAAATCCAACACCGCTCATTCCTGAAATCGCCGAATTTCAAAACATGGTGTATTCAGACCCCGTTTTGTATGCAAATGTGCAAGGGATGTTTGCCGAAGCACATTTTTTAAAACAAAACACACCTTTGCAATGGGAACCGGAACCTGTGAACTTTGAAGATTTCCTTGTTTTACTCAACGGAATCATGCAAACCGCTCCCGAAGCTTACCAAACCGGAGCTCCCGGAAATCAAACTGCTGCAGGTATGATTGGTTTTCCTATTAATGCCCTTCTGGCATGGCCAATGGCAACCAATTTTGGGTATGATGTTTTTTCAAACGCACTGGTCAATCAGCAGCTGAAAAAAATATTAAACTACTGGTCTAAATTTTTGGTTACAGAAGATTCCCGTTATGTTTTAATCGAAAATGACCCTTCGGAAAACGTAATTGCATGGCTGAGCGAACTGGCACAAACTGAAATGATGGACGTTGCCAAAGGGGCTTTAGGTTTAGAACCAAATCCGATTCCTGTCAACGCTACATTTTCTGATGTTTTTCAGTCCAATCCTTATGATGTATATTATGGATTCAAAAGCTGGGACGATTTTTTCACGAGATTGTTTTGTCCGGATGTACGTCCTGTTACGGCGCCCGATGATGATTCGATTATTGTAAACGCCTGCGAGTCGGCACCTTTGCAAGTGGCTACAAATGTGGCTTTGTCGGATCAGTTTTGGTTAAAGGGACAGCCTTATTCGTTAGAAAATATGATGAATTTTGATCCCTTAGTACCTCAATTTGAGGGTGGAACAGTTTATCAGGCTTTCTTGAGCGCTTTGAGCTACCACCGCTGGCACAGTCCTGTAAACGGCAGAATCGTAAAAACAGCTATTGTAAACGGTTCTTATTATTTAGAAAATCTATACCAGGGTTTCTACAATCCGGAGGGAGCCGATTCGAGTGCGCCTAACAATTCGCAGCCCTTTTTAACGGCAGTTGCCACCAGAGCGGTTATCTTTATTGAGGCAGATAATCCTGCCATTGGACTTATGTGTGTAATGCCTGTAGGGATGGCAGAGGTTTCCAGCTGCGAAATAAAAGTACAATCCGGAGACATTGTGAAAAAAGGCGACGAGCTGGGGATGTTTCATTTTGGAGGTTCAACACATTGCCTGATTTTTAGACCGGGCGTTAATTTGGAATTCACTACTTATGAAACACCGGGATTAGATGCTCCTAATAATATTCGTGTGAATACACAGATTGCGAAAGTGGTTTAGACATTAAATACAAACTGGAATTACTAACGCTAAAAGCCGCAAGTCTTATGATTTGCGGCTTTTTGATTTTTATGAATAAGTTCTAAGAATAATGTCTATTAAAACGGACAGTTTAAATTTGTTTGTGAGTACGAACTCGAAGCCCGCACGAGCAGGGCCCTATGTTTGAGAAGGAAGTTCAATCTTCTATTCAAATACTTTATGAGATTTTTAAATATTTAAAGGTTAATATTCAAGAGTTCTTGGTTATGATAAAATAAAAAAACTTTTTCGATTTTAATGGAAAGTGTTTCAAATAATAATATACTTTTAATTTACAATAATTTCTTTAAGTTTTTGAGCTAATAAATCTACTGAAATTTGGAAAGGAATATTTCGAGTGGAAATAGGACTAATTTGTTCATATAAATTATTATTTGCTTGATTTCTGGCTTCCTCCAAAGTAGACGCATTTATCTTTTTATGATTTTGCATACGAAATAAATGATCGCTAATAATTTCTTCAAATCGATTATTTATTTCTTTCAAATATGGTGTCCAAACAATTAAAGTATCAATATCAATTACAGTTAATCCTTTAATAATATTAGGCTCATACTTGTCTTTAAATTTATCCCTTACAATATTCAAATACCAACTATTTAATCTATAATTTATTCCCGGTGATTGAAAAATCCTGTCTTGAATTATCAAAACTGGAAAAATGTTTAGATTATTTTCTGAATTTACGTATTCATCTAGCTGAAAGCTTTTATTCACAATTTCTTCAATAGAATTTATTAACTGTCCAATACCAACAGCTTTTTTACCGTCATGAACAAACTTCTCATGCAATACCGCATTAATTTCATCTATATTGGCTGAAGATTTTACAGCTTTTGAAATCAACACATCTTTATTCTCAAAAAGAAATACCGTATTTCCATGACGAATATAGTAGTCTGGTTCACCATCTATCTCACGATCAGCAACTCTTTTTTTATAAAAATCTTCACTAGTGTCCACTTAAAATAAGTTAAAAACCAGCTGGTTAGTATTATGTTCATTGATATTATTGTAATCTGATTTCATAAGTAGTTCATTTATAAATGTTTTATCGAGTAATGATGCGGATAAAATTTGTAGAATTTCGTAGGTTGAGCGATTGATTTTTAAATCTTTTGCTATTATAGAGACCAAGCAGTAAGTCACAATTGCTACATTAATTTGAAT